>JAHQVQ010000223.1 GCA_019634305.1 Flammeovirgaceae bacterium
AATTTTTCGTTATTAACTTTCCATGGTTCTTCAAATTCATCGGAAGGAGGGGGAAGAGGATATCCTGGACCGACTTTTATTACATAGCCGCTTTGGATTTTTTCCTTTTCCTGAACACCAGGAGGCAGAAATAGTCCTGATTTGGTTTTGTCAGTAGGAGTTTTAGGCTTTATCAATACGCGATCTCCTACCACAATGATCTTGCTCAATTTATTTTCTTCGGTTAACATTTGCCTATATTTATTCAACTGAAAATTTCAGAGTTTTCTATCAAAAATAGCACTTTCTACTTATTTACTGACAAAATATCAGTTTGTGAGGCAATGGTCAGGTATTAGATGCATAGAATGCATAATATTTTTGGAAAACAGGTACTTTTGTCTAGTTTTTGGATTTTAAATAAATAATGATTTTAGGAATTGAATTTTAGTAAATGAGTAGAAGAAAGTTAGCCAAATTTGAAGAGAATTATTTGAGGAAAAATGTAATAGAACAAGGAAAATCGATTTATGATCAGATAAAAGGGAATTGGAATAAAGAGGTATTTAAAAACGATAATCCTATTGTATTAGAACTTGCATGTGGAAATGGAGAATATTCTACCGGGATGGCTTCGATATTTCCCGATAAGAATTTTATTGGTGTGGATATAAAAGGTGATCGCCTTTGGAATGGAAGTACAGAGGCTATTGATAATGAATTAAACAATGTTGCTTTTTTGAGATGTCAGATTTTGAATTTGCCAAATTTCTTTGAAAAAAATGAGGTGGATGAAATATGGATTGTTTTTCCTGATCCAAGACCAAGATCAAGGGATGCAAAAAGACGATTGACCCATTCAAGGTTTTTGAATATTTATCAAAATATATTAAAGAATGGAGGCTGGCTCCGATTTAAAACAGATAGTTTTCCATTATTTGAATATACATTGGAAGAATTGGAGGGGATAAAAACCAGTGATTTGGAATATACCAAAGACTTGTATAATTCTGATTTGATTGAAGAACATTATGGGATTAATACCAGGTATGAGAAGATGTTTTCTAAAAAGGGTTTTAAGATAAATTATTTGAAATTCAAATTTGACCAGTAAGTAAAAATGGAAATAAGTTTAAGGAAAGGGAATGAAAAGGACATAAAAGCTGTTTTTGCCCTTATCAAAGAACTTGCTATATATGAGGAATCTCTCCATGAGCTTGAAAATTCAGAAGAGGAAATGTTGAAAGATGGTTTTGGGGAAAATTCTATTTATAAATTTATTATCGCTGAATCAGGCAATGAGATTATTGGATTGGCTTTATATTATATAGCATATTCGACATGGAAAGGAAGATGTTTGTATTTGGAAGATTTAGTAGTGACTGAAAGTTGGAGAGGAAAGGGGGTAGGGAAAAAATTATTTGACAGGGTTGTGGAAATTACTAAAGAAGAAAATACTAATCGATTGATGTGGCAGGTATTGGAATGGAACCAACCTGCTATTAATTTTTACAAAAAAAATGGAACCAAATTCTTCGATAATTGGATTAATTGTAGATTGACAAAAAAACAACTTGATGAATTTTGAAAGTAGGCAGGAAGCACTATTGATTGATTTACAACACCTTCCATGTATTTCTTATTTTTCAGTATTAAAAAAACATAAAATAATTTACCTGGAATCGGAGGAGTCGTATATCAAACAAAGCTATAGAAACCGTTGTTACATTTTAACCTCCAATAAAATAGATAGATTAAGTGTGCCGGTAAAGTACAAAAATGGCTTGAAAACCAGAGAGGTGGAAATTGATTATGTACAGAAATGGCAAAACAGACATTGGCGGGCAATCAAATCGGCTTATGCAAAAACACCTTTTTTTGAATTTTACGGAGATTATTTTGAGAAGATAATCTATACTAATTATAAATTCCTCTACGATTTGAATATGGATTTACTGACATTGTGTCTAAAAATATTGAATATTAAGATTGATATTCGCCATACTGACACCTACTATCATGAGGTTCCGGAAAATATAGCTGACTTTAGGTCTATTATACATCCAAAAAAGGAAAGTGGTATTAAAAATGTACAATTTTACAACCAGATATTTGGTTCTGGATTTACAAAGAATTTAAGTATTATTGATTTGTTGTTTAATGAGGGACAAAATTCTTCAGTAATTATTGATCAACAAGCAAAAAAAATGATTTTTTAAATATTGTAGTTGAATAAAATAAAAAACATTAGACTATTATTAGTAATATTTCAATAAATTGTTTTTATTTAACTTAAGTGAACGTTAATTTTATAATTCATCTAATTATCTAACACCCATGGCTATGGAAGCTAAATTTTCAAATAGGGTAAAAGAAGTAATATCATTAAGCAGAGAGGAGGCTTTGCGGCTAGGGCATGATTACATTGGAACGGAACACCTATTGTTAGGAATGATTCGAGAAGGTGAGGGGATTGCTGTGGCACTGTTAAAAAAGCTTGGGATTTCCTTAGAGGAGTTGAGGGCTACAATAGAGCAAGCTACTCGAGGAACTGCTAGTCATAATGTTAAAAACTTAGCAAATATACCCTTAACAAGACAATCAGAAAAAGTTCTGAAAATTACATATTTGGAGGCTAAAATTTTTAAAGCTCAATTAATAGGAACTGAACATTTGTTGCTATCAATTTTAAGAGATGAAGATAATTTGGCCACTCAGATATTACATAAATTTGATGTAACTTATGAAGTGATCAAAGAACTTCTTGAGTATCATACTGACAATCCTGTATCTGGTCCTTCAGAAACTGATGATCCGGATGATGAACCAAGCAGAATGTTTGGTGGGGGGAGTTCTGGAAGGGAAGGAAAAGGTGCTGAAAAATCAAGAACTCCAGTGCTGGATAACTTTGGCAGGGATTTAACCAAGTATGCTGAAGATGATAAATTAGATCCTATTGTAGGGAGGGAAAATGAGATTGAAAGGGTTGCCCAAATTTTAAGTAGAAGAAAGAAAAATAACCCGATATTAATAGGGGAACCAGGAGTCGGTAAAACGGCAATTGCGGAAGGACTTGCTCTTAGAATTGTACAAAAAAAGGTATCCAGAGTTCTTTTTGGGAAAAGAGTTGTAACTCTTGATTTGGCTTCCTTAGTGGCTGGAACCAAATATAGAGGTCAGTTTGAGGAAAGAATGAAAGCTGTGATGAATGAATTGGAAAAAGCCCCTGAGGTTATTCTATTCATTGATGAAATCCATACCATTGTTGGAGCTGGTGGAGCATCAGGGTCTCTGGATGCAAGTAATATGTTTAAACCAGCACTTGCAAGAGGTGATATACAATGTATTGGTGCCACAACTTTGGATGAGTATAGACAATATATTGAAAAGGATGGTGCGTTGGCCAGACGTTTCCAAATGGTAATGGTAGATGCCACAACACCAGAAGAAACTGTAGAAATCCTGAATAATATAAAAGGGAAGTATGAAGACCACCACCGGGTGGACTATACTCCAGATGCTATTGATGCTTGTGTAAAACTTTCTGACCGTTACATTAGTGATAGGTTTTTACCTGATAAAGCGATCGATGTTCTTGATGAAGCAGGAGCGAGGGTGCACATCAATAATATTCATGTTCCAGATGATATCGTGAAGTTGGAAGAGCAGATTGAAAATGTAAAGAAGGAAAAGAATAAAGTAGTAAAAAGCCAGAAATATGAAGAGGCTGCTCAATTAAGGGATAAAGAGAAAAAGTTAATCGATCAGTTGGAGGCTGCTAAAGTTAGGTGGGAGAAGGAAACCAACGAAACAGTTTATCCTGTTGAGGAGGAAAATGTAGCTGAGGTGATTGCTATGATGACTGGCATTCCCGTAAACAGATTGGCTCAGAATGAGAGTCTTAAGCTTTTGGGAATGGGTGAGGAGCTGAAGTCCAGAGTAATTGGGCAGGATCAGGCCATTGATAAACTTGTAAAATCAATTCAGAGAACCAGAGTTGGGTTAAAGGATCCTAAAAAACCTATTGGTTCATTTATCTTTCTGGGACCAACTGGAGTTGGTAAAACCGAGTTAGCTAAGGTATTAGCTACTCATTTATTTGACAAGGATGACTCACTGGTAAGAATTGATATGAGTGAGTATATGGAGAAATTCTCTGTATCCAGATTAGTTGGAGCACCTCCAGGATATGTAGGATATGAAGAAGGTGGGCAACTGACTGAGAAAATTAGAAGAAAACCATATAGCGTAGTCTTATTAGATGAAATCGAAAAGGCTCACCCTGATGTTTTCAATTTATTGCTTCAGGTATTGGATGATGGTATTCTAACAGATGGTCTTGGAAGAAGAGTCGATTTCAGAAATACTATTATTATCATGACCTCCAATATTGGAGTGAAAGATCTTAAGGATTTTGGAGCGGGTATTGGTTTTGCAACTAAAACTAAAGCTGGAAATCAGGATGATATCATGAAAGGTACCATCCAAAGTGCTTTGAAAAAAGCATTTTCTCCTGAGTTTTTAAATAGGTTAGATGATGTAATCGTATTCAATTCTCTTGATAGGAAACATATCCATAATATCATTGATATTTCCTTAGGAAAACTTTTCGAAAGATTGAAAATTTTAGGTTATCACATTAAACTTTCAGAAAAAGCGAAAGACTTCTTAGCAGAAAAAGGATATGATCCTCAATATGGAGCAAGACCTCTAAACAGGGCCATTCAGAAATTCCTGGAAGACCCTATTGCTGAAGAGTTATTAAAAAATGAAATAACAGAAGGTGATACATTAATGGCTGATTATGATGGTAAGTCAGGTGAGATTAGTTTAAAAGTAAAAAAGGCTACAAAAGCGGAGACTGAATAATTTTCCAGTTCAAATATTAATTTTATTGAAGGGATTCTCAATTTTGAGAATCCCTTTTTTATTGTGAAAACTCTTCTTCATTTTTTTTAAATAAAATTGAGGTTATTGATAAAAAAAATGAACAAAAATATCGTAAAATTATTTAGGAGTTTATTTATATTTGCTAAGTATGATTAATTATCTGCATGCATAACAAATCTTATACCCCATTTTGGGGGGTTGTTTTGTGTCTATTATACAGGTAAATTGAAATTATTAATTAACTCAATTATTTAAATTACAAAAAACTATGAAGCGATTTCTACTTATGAATGTCGCTCTTGTGCTATGCATTTTTTCTGCGTATGCTCAGGAACGTACTTTAACAGGCACAGTCACATCAGGAGAAGACGATAATTCTCCATTACCTGGAGTAAATGTAATTATTCAAGGTACCAAGGAAGGTACAATCACAGATATTGATGGAAAATATACTATTGATATAACTAGCAAAAATCCTATATTAGTTTTCAGCTATATTGGGTTTATTGTAAAGGAAGTGCCAGTGGATGTTCAGAATATTATTGATGTAGTTTTAGAACCTGATGCTACTCAACTTCAGGAAATTATTGTAACAGGACAAGGTGTAGGAGTTGAAAGAAGGCGTCTTTCTACAACTGTTGATGTTGTTAATTCAAAAGACTTGGAGAATGTACCTGCACTAAGAATTGATCAGCTATTGCAGTCACAACTGCCAAATACTCAGATCAATATGAGTTCTGGTGCTCCAGGTACCACCTCACTGATACGATCTCGAGGAGTAAGTTCAGCATTAGTATCTACAACTCCAATTATTTATATTGATGGGGTAAGAGTGGACAACCTTAATACTGCTAGTGCTCTTTCTTTAGGAACAGGAGGCGCCCAAAGTAGTGCTTTGGCAGATATTCCAGTCGAAAATATTGAACGTGTGGAATTTGTTAAAGGTGGGGCAGCAACAACACTTTATGGTGCTGATGCTGCTAATGGTGTTATCCAGATTTTTACAAAAAAAGGGACTGCAGGTAAAGCCTCTATTTCTTTTGAAACCCAGCTTGCTGCTATTCAAGGTACTAAGGACTATTTTAAGTTTGAAGAAACAGGAGACATTGGATATAGATCTGGATTTGATCAGAGTTACCGATTAGGGATAAATGGAGGAGGAGAAAGGCTTACTTATAGTTTTTCTGGTAACGTATATAATACTAATTCCTTTACTGATGGCATGGATCAAACTCGATATAATCTGAGGACAACAGTTAATGGTGAAATTAGTCCTAAAGCAACATATAGGGGATCTGTAGGATTTTCACGGAATAAGTTTAATAGGTTACCAAATGCTAATTCAAGCTTTGATCGGATATATGGAATTGATCAAGGGCAGCATGGAGATCCTGCAGATTGGGATGCAGAAAAGAGACTAGAAGTAGAGCAACTTATTGCTGATGTTGCAAGAACTGTAGATATAACGGAAAATGTTACTCGTTTTCAAACATCACACTCCTTTATTTATAATCCTATCGCACAAATTACTTTAAATGCTACTTTAGGAATGGATTATAGATTTAGTAGGCAGCAAGAAGTTGAAACAAATGAGTATCTTGTTGTGCAAGGGTCTATTTCAGAAGGAACTAGTGATCAAGGCTCTATAGCTATCTTTGACCGTTCTTTTTTATCCTCAACGGGTAGTTTTACTGCGCAATACGAAGAGAATTTTGGCGAATTTTCGATTATTGCAAATACTGGTGCACAGTTTTTTAGAAATGATGATTTGCAAACATCTATTTCTGCTAGTAATGTTACTGAGGGATCCAAAACAATTAATAATGCTGCTGAAACTTCCGCAGAAGATTTCATAAGCATATTATCAAATTATGGGTATTTTGTTCAGGCTAATATAGGGTTTAAGGATAAATATTTTATTGAATCAGGTTTCCGTGTAGATAATAATACAGCATTTGGAAAAGATATAGGAGGTCAATTTTTTCCTAAAGTAGGATTTTCATATGTGTTAAGTGACGAGGGCTTTTTTGATGGAATATCAGACGTGGTGATTTCCCAATTTAAAATAAGGGGTAGTTATGGAGAGGCTGGTAATTTTCCCCCTCCATTTACAAAAGATGCATTAGTATTGGTAAATCCATATAATGGAAGCCCTGCATTTCAACCAGGACAACCTGGAGACCCTAATCTAAAACCTGAAAGAACAAAAACCTTTGAACTGGGGGCAGATCTTTCTTTTATCAATAATCGGATAAGCATTGGGATAACTTATTTTGATGCTACTACAGAAGATGCATTATTTACAGCTCCATTCTCACCATCTACAGGGCAAGAGAATCAAGTTAGGAACTTAGGCGAAATTAATAATAAAGGTTTTGAGCTTTCATCAAGTTTTGAAATATTAAAATTTAATGATCATAATCTTTCAATTAATGCATCAATTAATACGGTTGAAAATAAAGTAGTTAGTTCTGGAGGAGCACCTGAATTTAATATTGGTGGATTTACTTTCTTGGGGCCATATGTGAAAGAAGGATTACCTGTTGGATATTTAAGAGGAGGAAAGCCTACCTTTGGAGAAGATGGGAGTCTAATAGAAGTAGAAGAAAATGCTAATGTTGGTAATCCGATACCAAAAGGTTTTGGAAGTTTTGGGCTTAATTATATTTTCAAAAATAGATTGACCCTCTTTGTGAGTGGGGATTATCAATTTGGAGGTGATGCTGTGAATACAAATGAGGTGTTAAGGTATTTCAATGGAGTAGATGATGACCGTATTCCTGAAGCCTCAAAAGATGAAAGTTTCTTTGATATTGCAGGCGTTTGGGTGGAAAGTTCTGATTACTTAAAAATCAGAAATATATCTTTATCTTATAATCTACCATCGAGCATCCTGAATGGTTTTGGCAATGGTTTTATAAAAGGAATACGTGTTGGAGCTTCTTTAATTAATCCATTCAATTTTTATGCAACGACCAATTTTGACCCGGAATTAACTGGAGCTGGTGCCAGAGGCACTTTACCTGGAACTAATACACGAGTTCAACAATTAGTTACTGTTGGAGCTTATGGTTATGGGACTTTCTCTGCTCCAAGACAGTATTTAGGTACAATTCGTTTACAATTTTAATAAAGAAATCTCCTTCTATTTTTTAAATAAACTTGATTTAACTAAAAAAATGAAAAGATATATAAATATTATAGGTTTAATAGGTGTGCTATTATTACCTGTTAGTTGTGATTTTTTGAATCCAACAGAAAATGTCGAAAATCCTAATCTAACAGTTGATGCTGTTCTCGGTACTCCAAATCCCACTGCAGGGTGGAAGGTTGGAACTGAAAGAGAATTAGCAATTGTATATAATGGTCTGGTAACCATTGCAGAAATAGGTTCTGATAATTATGTAAATACTGAAACATTTTATAATCAACAGTTTGATAAATTGAATATATCATATCAGGATGCTGATGTAAATACTCTGCAATTTAGAATTGCGGATTTAAGAGAATCAGCGATAAAAGGAATGGAGATTATTATTCCTGTGGATGAAGATGCAACAGATGCTGATATGGCAGAGTTCTTATTCTATAAAGGTTGGGCAGAATTGTTGGCTGGAGAATATTTTGATTTTCTACCTTTGGAAGGAAACGGGGAAGCTTTAAGTTCTGAAGCTAATATTAGTGCTGCAATTGTTGATTTTCAGCAGGCAGAAACTCTTGTTCCCAATAGTGTAGGTTATAAACTTGCATTAGCAAGGGCATATTATGCTTTAGGTGATAAAACAAATGCTGTTCTGAAAGCAAATGAAGCGATTACAGCAGATGGCTCTTTTTTAAGGACAATTGAATATGATGCAGTAGCTCCTAATGGACCTACTAATACTCTTCAGAATGCACTCTTCGATAGGGGTGGTTTTGATGATTTACAACCTTTGCCTAGATTAGATTTTCTTGATCCTAAATATTATGCTCCAAGTGGTACTGAAGAAACTCCGATCCCTTTACAAAAGATAGAAGAGGCTCATTTAATTATTGCAGAAGCAATGATTTCTGACGGAAATATTGATGATGCAAAAACTGTAATGAACAATATTATAGGTCTTGTTGCAACAAGAGAAATTGCTACTTTTAGTGATGCTGTTGAAGGTAGAACACATGATAATCCAGGCTCTCGACCTGATACTGCCACAGTTGTAGTTCGGTCAAGCATTGATGATGAATTTAAGGATGGATTGGTATTGTCCAGACAGGCAGGGAATGTTAGTATACCAATAGTTTCTGGAACTTCCATAACAGCATCAGATATTGCTGCTGTTTCAACAGAAGATGAAGCTCTTGAATTATTATATTTGATGCGTCAAGAAATATTTATTTCTGAAGGTAGGCGTTTTGTGGATTTAGGCTTAAAAATCCCTGTTTCTGAAGTAGAGTTTTTAAGTAATCCTCTGATAATTGAAGAACAAACTTCAGTTACACTCCCGTCTTTTGTGCCAAAAGATATGGATGAAATTAATTATGATGCTAATACAGGTCAATGTACAATTAAGTACAATTTGAATAAAATACTTGTTTCAAATAAAACATCAAAAGACGTATTACCATTTTATTAATAGTTTTGTTTAATATTTTCCCACCATATTAATTTATTAATATGGTGGGAAAATTAAAAGTGTCATAATAGACAACATTGTCTTTTATGACACTTTTTTTTACAATTAGTCCATGAATAAGATGAAAGAAACTTTTGTTTGTAAAAAAAGTTTTTAATGAATTTTTATCAATTCAGATACTTCTCAGACCTAACCCCCTTTTTTTATTTTAACAGCAAGAATTTTAATAATAAGTACCAGTACTATTTTATATTGAGTACTTTTATCTCATTATCAAAAAGTTGTGGCACTTATTAAGTATATTTAATTCTGCACATCTATTTACTTAAAAATATGTATTGAAAGGAAGGGTTTATTTATGGTAACCTGTATTTTAATAATACCAGCTTTTTAACTTTCACAACTTGATTTATAAAAAAAATACAACCCGAATGGTTAAGCCTCAATTATTTCTATTATTCTTTTTTTTAATTCTTTCTAATCAATACATAGTTGCCCAGCAAAACCCAAAGTTTGGTTTAGGTTCGCAAATGACATTAACTGATTATTTACCAGGAAGATTAGTGATTAAACTAAAACCGGAAAACGAAAAATTATTTTTAAGGAAATCATTTGATGAAAATACGCAGACCTTATTTAATAAATATGGAATAAAGTCTGATGGGAGTGTTTTTCCAGAAAATTTTCTTTCTGAAAGAAAGAAAAGGAAGTCGTTTAGTGAAAAATCAATTAACCCAGGGTTATTTTATACGCTAAATTACAATAAGGATGAAAATATTGAGGATGTTATAAGTGAATTATATAAACTGGGTTTTGCCGAAATAATTGAGCCTTCTTTCATTTATAAAACCTCCTTTGAACCAAACGATTCCCTCATTTCAAATCAATATTATTTAGAAAATATAAAAGCTTATGAAGCATGGGATATTACCAAGGGAGATTCCAGTGTAATAATAGGGATTGTTGATTCGGGGGCGGATCTCAATCACCCTGATTTAAAGGACAAGGTTTTTTATAATCCTAATGAAATTCCCGACAATGGAATTGATGACGATAATGATGGATACATTGATAACGTAAGTGGATGGGATTTTGCCGGGGCTGATACCTTAAATCCGGCTGAGGATAATAATCCTCAATTGGTGATTGGAGGATTTAATGCTCACGGAGTAAATGTTGCTGGCTGTGCTGTTGCAGCCTCAAATAATGGATTAGGAATAGCTGGAGTGGGATACAATTGTAAGTTTGTTGCTACTAAACACTCCTTTGATAACCAAAGAGAGGACGACCCAAGTGTATATAATGCTTATGCAGGAGTTGCATTCATGATTGCCCAAAAAGTAGATGTGATGAACCTTTCATTTGGGGGGCCATTCAGAAGTGAAATTTTACAGGAGTTATTTAATATGGCAGTGTTAGAGGAGGATATTGTTGTAGTGGCTGCGGCTGGCAATGCGGGTGATTTAAATCTGGAATATCCTGCTGCTTATGAACATGTGGTTTCAGTTGCTGCTTTGGATAAAAATAATAAAAAAGCCTTCTTTTCAACAAGTGGAACTACCATTGATTTGGCTGCTCCTGGTGTTGGTATTTTTACCACTGATTTTGATGGAGAGTATGTAAGTACTAATGGAACTTCTTTCTCTTCTCCCATTGTAGCAGGAGCTGCAGGTTTAATTCGCGCTCATTTTCCTGATTTAACTGCAAAACAAGTAAGTGAATTACTTAGAGTTACAGCAGATACCAGCATTTATGATATTTCCGGGAATATTAAAGGAAATCTTGGGAATGGCTTATTAAATATCCAAAATGCTTTAACTGACAAAGTTCCTGGAATTAGCTTAATTGATCCCCAAATTAAAAATACGCTGGGAAGCCTAAATATAATCAGTGGAGATACTATTGTTTTTACCTCTGGATTTATTAACTATTTATGGCAACCTGAAAATGATATAATTGCTAAAGTAAATTCTTCCAGTCCATTTGTATCCTTCGTAAATAAGAGTTTTAATCTTGGGAAATTAGGTCAGGATGAAATTGTAAATAATGATTCCAACCCATTTATTATGGTGGCGGATATTAATACTCCCAACGATACTTCTATAATCATTGAATTGAGTTTTAATAGCAACGACTATAGGGATAAGCAGTTTTTTAAGGTCAATATTAATCCTTCTATTATTAATGTAGAAGAAAATTTAGTTTCTACTTCAATTGCCAATAATGGCCGAATAGGTTTTAGCGATACCAATCAGGAAAAAGGATTGGGATTTGTTTTTGAGGAAGAAAATCACCTTTATGAAATGGGTTTGATGCTAGGGAATTCTAAAGAAAGACTTTCCAGTGCTATTCGTGCAGATACAGCTGAAAATGGGACGCTTCAATTTCATGATCATTTTAATACGATTATCCCATTTCAGGAAAAATCACCGGGAGTCTTTTCATCTTTTGATGTGGTGGGAGCGTACGATAATAGTAGGGACAGTGCAAGAGCAGGGATGGATCTTGATGTTAAATTTAGGTCTATGGCGTATAAAGAGCCTGAAAATGATCAGTTTATTATCCTTGAATATATCATTAAAAACCAATCAATTGATAGTTTGAATGACTTTTATGCAGGGCTATTTGCAGATTGGGATATTTCAAATAATGATAGGGCCTCATGGAATAATGATTTGAACCTGGGTTATGTTTTCAACAGTGGTTTTTCTGATACTATCTATACTGCTATTCAATTATTAAGGGGAAATCCCAATTATTATCCTTTAAATAATGACCCAGATCTTGCGGGAAACAGTTTTGGGATTTATGATGGCTTTACCAACGAAGAAAAGTATACAATGCTCTCCAATGGACTCAATAAAACTGATGCAGATTTTAACCCTAATAGTATTAGTAATGACATTAGCCATACAGTAAGTGCAGGCCCTTATGCAATGGGAGTTGGAGATTCTATTAGGATAGCTTTTGCCATACATGCAGCAAATTCTTTTAATGAGTTGAAAAATTCTGCTATTAGTGCGGATACAATGTATAATTTCATTCTTCAAATTCCTCAGCCAGTTGTAGTTGTAAGCCCTACCTGTCTAGGGGAAAAAGCGACCTTAACGGCTTCCGGGGGTACAGCTTATAATTGGTATACTTCTTTGGATGAGGAGACGCCTTTTTATCAGGGGGAAACTTATATTTCTTCAGAGCTTCTTGCCGACTCTGTAATTTATATTGCTAATGCTGGTGAGGCGAGAGAAAGTATCAGAAAAAAAGTAGAAATTTCTCTTTTGGCAAACCCTGTTGTTACTTCTAATAATGGATTAACTTTATGTGAAAATGATTCCGTAATTCTAACTGTGAAGGAGGCTGATAGTTATTTTTGGAATACAGGGGATATTACCCAATCTATAATAGTAAAGGAAGCTGGAAATTATTTTGTGACTGTGACAGACGAATTGAATGGCTGTTCGAACGTTTCAGATACGGTTTCGTTGTCCACTATTCCAGGACCAAAAGCAGTTTTTTCAATGGCGTTGGATACTTTGCCTTTAAATACAGAGACTTCAATGGCTTTTACAGATTTAAGTGAAAATGCAATTGCCTGGGAGTGGGATTTTGATAATGGAGAAACCAGTGATTTACAAAATCCAACTGCTAATTTTGATGAAGAAGGCTCCTTTGAGATTTCTCTGGTGATTACTGATTCAAATAGCTGCAAAAACTTAGTTCAAAAAACACTTGTTGTAACAGGCACTTCAGATCATTCTGAAATAGAAGGATTAATTGGTTTTCCAAATCCAGTGAAAGGAGATTTTAATCTGAAAATTGAAAACAATTCCATAGGTAGATTTGAATGGGCATTGGTTAATAATGTTGGCAAAATAATTAAAAGTGAAAGTTTTTTCAAGAAGGATTTCAATATAGAAAAACGGCTTAGTCTGAAAGGTATTCCATCAGGATTACATTTACTAAGGATCTCCCACAATAATCAGTTTAGCCTATTAAAAGTCTTGATTTTGGATTAAATACCTGAAAAAAATAGCCACAAATCCATTTTTTATCACCTTTCAAAATTAGTTTTGTTTCTTTTTAAAATGCTATATTATAATTCAAAGAAATTTTAGTGCGATCCTCAGTTACTTACCTTTGTAAATGCTTGATTTATTTATAAATTGGAAGTTGGTTTTTGGCTGGATTGTGCATTAAAGATTTATGAACGAACAGGTACTTGAGGTAATTATTAAACTACTGGCAATAATTGCCAATATAGAAGATAGTGCCGGAGATAAGAGGGGGATTATTGAAAAGTTTCTTCGCTCACATGTGGGGCAATTTGAGGTGCAAAAAAGTCTTTTCCTTTTTGATGAATACAGGGCTTTTGCAGCAGATGCTGGACTAAAAGAGGCATACAAAGTTGCAAAAGGACTTAATAAAGAGCTTTCTCTAAAACAGAAAATTATTATTCTTGTTCATCTGACGGAATTGGTATTAGCAGATCAGGAATTGTCTGATATTGAAGAAGGTTTTATGAATACTGTTTGTGAAGCCTTAAAAATCAGTAAATCTAAGTTTAAAGACATTATCCAGTTCCAGCAACAAAACGATGCCACTGAATTAAAGTCAGACAATATTTTACTAATTAATTCCAGAGAAGATTCTTCGGTTTATCAGGTAAAGCATCATTTTCACGACAATCTTGATACCACTTTGGCAGTACTAAGAATGCCGGAGGTGGAAATGTATTTTATGCGCCTGATTCTACCTACCAAGGATCTTTTTATGAACGGTGACCAACTGAGTTGGGAATATATTTATCCACTTTCTGTTGGCGCAGCCATAAAAGGTTCTAAAATGGAACCACTGTATTACAGTGAAATTGTAAGCAAGTTTTTGTCTGAATCAAATGGTGCAAAAATTTCATTTGAAGCAGATAAAATTTCCTATTTCTTCCCAAATGGTGATAGGGGATTGCATGAAATCTCCATCTCTGAAGAGTCAGGTAAACTGGTGGCACTTATGGGAGCCAGTGGTTCTGGAAAATCCACTTTACTTAATGTGCTTAATGGAAATGAAGTGCCTCAGCAGGGAACCGTAAAGATTAATGGAATTGATATTTATCGCTACAGAGAAGAAATTAGGGGAGTAATTGGATACATTCCCCAAGACGATTTACTTATTGAGGAACTTACTGTTTATCAAAATTTATATTTTTCTGCTCAACTTTGTTTTGGGCAGGCTTCTGCAGAAGAATTAGACCGAAGGGTAACAGATACTTTAAAATCTCTTGGATTGGTGGAAGCAAAAGATTTTAGGGTTGGTAATGTATTGGATAAAACTATAAGTGGCGGACAACGAAAAAGGCTGAATATAGGGTTAGAGTTACTAAGAGAGCCTTCAATTTTATTTATTGATGAACCAACTTCCGGCCTTTCTTCCAGGGATTCTGAAAATATTATTGATCTGCTTCGTGGACTTTCTTTAAGGGGAAAACTGATTTTTGTAGTAATTCATCAACCTTCATCGGATATTTTTAAGATGTTCGATAAACTGGTGCTACTGGATGTTGGTGGGTTTCAGATTTACTATGGTAATCCTTTGGAATCATTGGTGTATTTTCGAACGCTGGTTAATCATATTGATAGGGAAGAAGAAAGTGCATGCCCTTCTTGTGGTAATGTAAAGGTAGAAGAGGTTTTCAAAATCATTGAGAATAAAGTTGTTGATGAATATGGCAATGATACGGATTACAGGAAAATAGGTCCTGCAAGCTGGTATGAGTTTTTTAAGAACCAGGCTAAAATTCCTGAAATAGAGAAGGTATTGACTAACCCTCCAAATTCACTGGATATTCCCAACAGGTTAAAACAAATCCAAACCTTTATTATTAGGGATGTATTAGCAAAATTGCATAATCGGCAATACCTGATTATAAACCTTCTACAAGCTCCTTTACTGGCTTTTATTCTTGCTTTTATCGTAAGGTATTATCAGGTGGATGAGTTAACCGGAACCGGAGGTTACTTATTTAGCGAGAATGTAAATATGCCTGCATATATCTTTATGAGCATTATTGTAGCCCTATTTATGGGACTTACCATTAGTGCTGAAGAGATAATCAAAGATGCCAAAATTTTAAAACGTGAGGCCTATTTGGAGCTCAGTAGATATAGTTATTTGTTATCCAAAATATTAATTCTATTTACCTTTTCCGCTATCCAAACCATTTCCTATGTGTTAGTCGGGAACTTAATTTTGGAAATTCAGGATATGACTATGAATTATTGGCTGGTTCTTTTTTCCTGTTCTTGTTTTGCCAATATGTTAGGGCTGAATATTTCCTCTACATTCAACTCGGTTATTACCATTTATATATTAATTCCTCTTTTACTCATTCCTCAGTTATTACTTGGAGGAGTGGTGGTTAAATTCGATGAAATTAATCCATTTTTATCCAGCAGAGATGGGCATGTACCTCTTATTGCTGAGGGAATTGCAGCAAGATGGGCATTGGAAGCTCTTATGGTTAGTCAGTTTATGGATAATGAATATGAAAAGGATTTTTATCTTTTTGACAAGCTAAAAGCAGATGCTGATTATAAAAAAATCTATTATATCCCAACCTTACAATCCAAGTTGGATAATGCTCAAAGATTACGTGGAGACATAGAATTTGCAGAAGAATACGAGAAAAATTTAAGCATTTTGAGGAATGAAATATTCAAAGAAATGGGCTTAACTCATGAAAAAGTACCTTTTGATTATTTAGAAAAGCTTGGTCCTGAAAGGTTTAGTCCTAAAATAGTAGAGGCTACAAACGATTATCTGGAAAGGCTTAAGAAACACTATATTGATATTTATAATAAGGCGAGCCGAGAAAAGGATAGAAAAATTTCTACCATGATAAAAAGTAGGGAAGGTAAGGATAAATATAACGAGAAAATAAATAACTACAGAAACGAAAGTATTACCCTTATTGTAACAAATTCCCAAGCTGAGCAAAGGATAATCGAATATGAAGGGCAGTTAATTCAAAAAATATATCCTGTTTATCATGATCCAGCTCCCGGAAAATATGATTTTGCATTTTATGCTCATTTTTATGCTCCTTCAAAGTATTTGATGGGTAAATTTGTGCCAACACTCACCTTCAATGTCATTATGATTTGGGTGATGACCACAATGCTTTATATTACCCTTTATTATAATGTTTTCAGATGGCTGGTTACAGGATATCGAACCGTGACAAAAAAAGGAAAACCTGAGTAAGTTTGTAATTTTTGAAGGTTAACTTAGACTAAGTTATAGGAAGAACTAAAATATTTATTTACTATGGTTTTACAAATTATTATGTTGGGCTTAACCATCCCAGTAATTGCCATCCTTTCTGATGCTTTTCTGAAATTTCAAAAATTCAAACTCCAGCAGTCAGAATTGAAGGATTCGGATAAAGCCCTGGTAGAGAAATTATTAAAAGAAAATGAGGAATTGAGGAAAAGAATGCAAAACCTTGAAATGATTGCAAGTGATCCGGACATGATTAATATTAATGCGGTTGGAAACCAGCAAATGCAAAAGCAAATTGAACAACTTTCAGAAGAAATTAAGAAATTGAAGCGCAAAAATTAATGAGAAAAATATATCATCTTTCGACTTGTAATACCTGCCAAAGGATAATAAAGGAAGTGGAACCTGGAAAGGATTTTATATTACAGGATATAAAAACCAAAAAAATCACAGAAGGACAATTAGAGGAGATGCATAAGCTATCAGGAAGTTATGAATCCCTTTTCAGTAGAGTCGCTCGAAAGTATAAAGCACTCAATTTAAAAGAAAAGCAATTGAGTGAAGAGGACTATAAAACCTACATTTTATCTGAATACACCTTTTTAAAAAGACCAGTTTTTATTATTGATAGAGAAATATTTATAGGAAATTCTAAAAAAAATATTGAGGCTGTAAGACAAGCTTTATCCTAAAGGTAGGTATGGAATGTTTTATTAGCCTAAATATCAGTTGCTTATGATATTTTTATATGTTGATCAAAAGTGTAATAGTGTGTTTTGTTATTTTGAGTCACTTTAATTGTCTACTGAAAAAAGTCAATCCTATCCTCGAATAATTTCCTTCCCAATTAAAATTTACCCCAATTTATAGCACTAAAAATGAAAAACAGTATTTTTGCAGCATGGGAAGAATATTGGCTATTGATTATGGAGGAAAACGAGTTGGACTTGCGGTAACTGATGAATTGAAAATCATTGCAAATGCACTGGAAACCATTCCCCAGAATGAAGTTCTGGATTACATTAAGCGTTATGTTGCCAAAGAAAATGTAGAGGCACTCGTGCTTGGAATGCCCAAAAACCTTAACAATACCTCCACTGATGCTACCAAAATGGTAGAAAAATTCCATCTTTTATTACAAAAGGAATTTCCTAATAAGGAAATACATTTGGTGGATGAACGCTTTACTTCAAAAATGGCAGTGAGTGCTATGGTTACAGGTGGAATGAAGAAAAAGGACAGAAGGAAAAAGGAAAATATAGATAAGATTAGTGCAACAATTATTTTACAATCCTTTTTAGAACAAAGGATGTTTTAATGAAGTTGTTTAACTTTTTTGTGTCGTAGCGAAAATTGCCAGTTTAGGGTCCTCAATTCGCAGAAAAATTTAGTAATAGTTCCACTATTCCAAAATTTTTCTGCGAATTGAGGTTTCTTAAATGGAAATTTGCAGCAAAAAGTAATAAGTTTAAACGGCTTTTATACAAGAAATTAAATTAAGAGAAAAAGAGAGAAATGATTTATCCGATTTACGCATATGGGTCGCCTGTTTTGAAGAAAGAAGCTCGTGATATTGAAAAAGATGGTGAAGTTGATGTAAAGCAACTTGTAGAGGATATGTTTGAAACGATGTATGCAGCAAGCGGTGTAGGGCTTGCTGGTCCGCAAATTGGTTTAGGTTTAAGAATTTTCGTGGTAGATGCCGAGCCAATGGACGAAGAAAAACTTCAAGGATTTAAAAAGGTCTTTATTAATGCACAAATCCTGGATGAAACTGGTGATGAATGGGGATTTGAAGAAGGTTGCCTTAGTATTCCAAATATACGAGAGGAGGTTATTCGTCCCGAAAAAATAAAAATTAACTACTTTGATGAAAATTGGGAAGAGCATACTGAAGAATTTGATGGATTAGCTGCAAGGGTAATTCAGCACGAATATGACCATATAGATGGCATATTATTCACCGATCATCTCAGTACTTTCAAAAAACGATTGATCAAAGGGAAATTAGTGAATATTAGCAAGGGAAAAGTAAAACACGAGTATAAAATGAAATTTCCCGTTCGAAAATAAGCTTTTTTCTTACTTCCATAAATATTGATGAATTCATAAATTGAATAATTTTTGATTAATAAGGTTAGATATCAAAATATTAATTTAACCATACTATTAATGAAAATTTTTTCAGTTCTATTTCTATCTCTTTTACTTTTTATTTTCAGTTGTACAGAAGAGGAAAATATTGATCCGAACCAATCTGTAGAAGAGGAAGAAACTGATTCCATGGATGTGATTGAATTGGAGGTTTTTAAACTGATCAACAATCATAGAATTACCAGTGGATTAGAAGCTCTTTCTCATAATGATATTGTTTATATTCAGGCGAAATCACACTCCGATAGTATGGCAAAAGGAGAAACCGATTTCGGGCATGATGGTTTTTCTGAAAGAGTCGAATTAATCAAAGAACAAATAAGTATCGGAACTGCAGGGGAAAATGTAGCTTATAATTTTAGCAATAAACCAGCTGAAAAAGTATTTGAGCAATGGATAGAAAGTGATGGGCATCGAAAAAATATTGAAAATCCTAAATTTACGCATGGAGGTATTGCCATGAAAAAAAGTGGAAATGGGGCTTATTATTTCACCCATATATTAGTTGAACAGAAATAGTCAGGGAAAAAATCAAAAAAGCTATTTTCCAATATAATTGGAAAATAGCTTTTTTGATTTGGATTAAAATTGCTTACTTATTTTTATTAGCTAATTGCCCACAAGCTGCATCAATGTCTTTCCCCCTGCTTCTTCTTACTCTAACATTCACACCTTTCTTGGCAAGGTAATTACTGAATCTGTCAAGCTTATCTTCACCTGTATTTGTAAAATCAGCTTCGGAAATAGGATTGTATTCAATTATATTTACTTTACAGGGCAAATGTTTGGTGAACTGATAAAGTTCTTCAGCATCACTTAAATTGTCATTAAAACTATTGAATACAATATACTCATAAGTAACTGCATTTTTGGTTGCTGCATAATAATACTTTAAAGCATCTCTAAGTGCTTCAAGTGAATTTTGCTCATTAATAGGCATAATCTGATTCCGCTTAGAATCATTGGCTGCATGAAGTGAAAGTGCCAGATTGAATTTAACCTGATCATCTGCCAGTTTTTTAATCATTTTGGCTATTCCAGCAGTAGATATTGTAATTCTTTTAGGTGACATTCCCAAGCCTTTAGGAGAAGTAAGCAATTCTACCGATTGCAAAACATTTTTGTAATTGAGCAATGGTTCACCCATACCCATATAAACAATATTGGTCAGTGGTTGATTAAAGTTTTCCTCCGATTGTTTTTTGATTTGTACCACCTGATCATAAATTTCCCCCGGATCTAGGTTACGTTTCCTGTCCATATAGCCGGTAGCACAAAATTTACAGGTTAGTGAGCAACCTACTTGTGAAGATATACAGGCTGTCATTCTTGATGTAGTGGGTATTAATACACCTTCCACCAAATGACTGTCATAGAGCTTAAAGGCTGACTTGATAGTGCCATCATTACTGAATTGTGTATTATCCATGCAAACAGGGTTAATCACATAATGTTGGGCAATAAGCTCCCTTGTTCTGAGGGAAAGGTTAGTCATTTCCTCAAAGGATGTAGCAGATTTTTTCCAAAGCCATTCTATAATCTGTTTGGCTTTAAAAGCCTTTTCGCCATTTTCTACTAAAAACTTTGAAAGGGATTCCAAATCTACTTTTCTAATATCCACTTGTTTTATATTTTTCGCCAACATAAGCACAAAGATAATTAATTATTAAATTTTGATGATTTAGGGTAAATATTAATTCCAATATTATTTAATACCCATTCTAATTTCCTACTTTGCGGAGCGCAAAAGCAGACAATTAGATTTGACTTTAATAATTTGATTTTTTCTAAAAGCAGACGATTAAAATTTAGATGGAAATTTTCTTAATGATTGCAGGATTTACATTTGCCGCTTACTCGGTAGTGGCCAATGATGTTATCCAAACGCTCGGAACTTTTTTAAGCTCAAATAGAGATAAATCCTGGTGGGTACTATGGTTGTTTACAGGCTCAATTTTGGCATTTGTCCTAATTTATGGTTGGTATTTTGAAAGTGGGGATGTATCCTACGGGCGTTTAGATAAAATATCGCTTCCAGATCCTTTTCGATGGTATTATGTTTTACCTCCTCTTATCCTTTTAATCATTACCAGATTTGGGATTCCTGTCAGTACCACATTTTTAATCCTTAGTGTATTTTCATCTACTGCGATTATTGAAAAAATGTTGTTGAAATCCGTTACTGGTTATCTGGTGGCAATGGTAGTAGGTCTATTAGTCTATTTTGTAATAAGCAAATCTGTAGAGAAATATTTTATTGAAACAAAATTAGACAAAGCCGATACGAAATGGACGGTTTTGCAATGGATTTCAACGGGTTTTTTATGGACACAATGGCTTATTCAGGATTTGGCTAATATTTTTGTTTTCTTACCCAGAAAAGAGGAATTAACTTTACAATTCTTTGTTCCTGCTCTTGCCCTAATATTAGGGCTATTAGCCTATATTTTTTATAATAGAGGTGGAAACATCCAGAAAATTGTAACCTCTAAAACCAATACTACTGATATAAGGTCAGCCACCATTATTGATTTTATTTATGGTATAATCCTATTATTTTTCAAAGAATGGAGTAATCTCCCAATGAGTACTACATGGGTTTTTGTAGGTTTATTGGCGGGTAGGGAATTTGCCATTTCCTATCAATTGTCTATTACCAAAACAAGTTCAGTATTCCGGTTAGTTTCTTCAGATTTTGGAAAAGTATTAATAGGCCTTCTGGTTAGTATCATTTTGGTGGTATTATTGGCCCAAATTCAAGGTTAAAAATTATTTGATGTTTAATTTTAAGTCGTCTGAATTTTTTAATGAATCTTTATTTTTCTCCCAACCCTTTGAAAATGAGTTGAAATTATACATTATTAAAAAGTACAAGTACTTATTAGTGAAATACCAACTTTTCATTAAATTTGGCAGGCAAATTTGAATTAATCTTTAACTTTGCCGCCTTTGTACTGATTCTATAATTATTAGGATTGATTTTTTATCAGGAGGTTCCTGAAATAATAAAAATGGTTTAAATCCTTCTGATAGAAAAGAAATATTTAGAAGCATTAAAATATAAAATGGCAACAATCTTAGAATTTGAAAAGCCAATTGTAGAGTTGGAAGAGAAACTTTCTGATATGAAGGCTTTGGCTGAAAATAACGAAGTGGACGTGACGACCGAAATAAAGGCTTTAGAAGAAAAAATACAAAAACTTAAAGTGGATACCTTTAAGAATTTGACCAGATGGCAAATCGTGCAGCTCTCTCGTCACCCAGACAGGCCCTATGCATTGGACTATATCTATGAGATGACCAGTGATTTTATCGAATTACATGGGGATAGAAATGTGAAGGATGATAAGGCTATGGTTGGAGGTTTCGGATCTATCGATGGCATGAGTTTTATGCTTATTGGGCAACAAAAAGGGAGAAATACCAAACAAAGGCAAATGCGAAATTTCGGAATGCCCAATCCTTCTGGATACAGAAAGGCATTGAGGTTAATGAAATTAGCTGAGAAGTTTAATAAGCCTATTGTTTGCTTAATCGATACCATTGGGGCATATCCAGGAATAGAAGCAGAAGAAAGGGGACAGGCTGAAGCTATTGCCAGAAACTTGAAAGAAATGTTTATGCTTAAGGTTCCTGTGATTTGTATTATCATAGGAGAGGGGGCCTCTGGTGGAGCTTTAGGGATTGCCATTGGTGATAAAGTA
>JAHQVQ010000022.1 GCA_019634305.1 Flammeovirgaceae bacterium
GGTTATTTCTTTGAGCCTACTGTACTTACAGACGTAAGCCATGATATGAGCCTAATGATAGATGAAACTTTTGGGCCATTAATTGGAATTCAAAAAGTAAGCAATGATGATGAAGCTATCGGCTGGATGCAGGATACAGAATATGGATTAACTGCAGCAGTATTTTCCGATGATGGTAAACGAGCAGAAGAAATTTTGGAAAAACTGGATGTAGGAACTGGCTACTGGAATTGTTCGGACAGAGTAAGTCCTAATCTTCCCTGGTCAGGCAGAAGAAAATCTGGTTTGGGCGCAACACTTTCATATCAGGGAATCAGGGCTTTTGTACAGCCTAAGGCTTATCATTTGAGGGAGTGGTAATGTTTAGAAAAAAAACAGGTGAAAAATTTTGAATAAATTCTTATTGCATTCCCTTAAACACAAGAGGTTTATAAAACAAAGGTCAATCTCCACTCTGAGTATATTTTTTACTCTTAATCTTATTCTTACTATTCTAGGTTACCTGAATAATGAAAAAGACTTTACCTATTTTATTAAAGGGGATTTTAGCATTATACTAAACCTTCTCGTATTATTCGTAATTATTTTAAGTATTGATAATTTATATAAGGATTATAAATCAAGAATTAAGATCGACCAGGCCTGGTTGGATAAATCTGATACCATTGACCTTTTAGTCAAAAAAGGTTTTCAGAAACGAAAAAGCCTTAAATTTGAGGAATTATCAAGATATAATATTTATTTAGAAAAGTCTTTAAATGGCTATATTTTCAGGATTTATGATTTCCATAAAGATGAGCCATTAATTACAACAGGGTGTATCCAGAAGGGAAAAATTAATGTTGATATTTTTATTAAAAAATATGGTTGTTGGTATAATGTCCTAAAAAAGTACAATGGAATAAAATTAATCCGCCTAGACTATAGAACTGATTTCGAATCTATCCAATCAAAAAACATTGATTCGACTATTGATAACTTGTTGAATTTGATAAAGTCTGAGATGTTAAAGCCTGTTCCAATAGAACTTAAAGAATTTAACCTTGCCACCTAAATAAACAAATGAACAGGGATATTAATCCCCATCCATTCTTACTACTCTTGGTGTAAATTTTCCAATCACTTCAATAAGATTTTTCTGGAAACTCATTACCTTATTAATATCCTTATAGGCAATTGGAGCCTCATCAAGCCCACCTCCTATCAAATCAATTTGATTACTTTTTAGTAACTTTTTCAACTCGCTTTTGGTGATGGATTCCCGGGCTTGCCTTCGAGACATTTGTCTTCCTGCTCCATGAGAAGCAGAGTTTATGGCATCCTCATTCCCCTTTCCCCGAACTATAAAACCAGGCGCAGTCATGGAACCGGGAATAATACCCAAAACATCCTTTTGAGCGGGAGTCGCTCCCTTCCTGTGAACAATCACTTCTTTGCCATTTAGCATTTCCTTCCAGGCAAAATTGTGATGATTTTCTACCACTGCCAATGGCTTTTCACCTAGAGCTTTGCCCAACCTTTTATGGATCTGATCATGGCAGGCAGAAGCATAATCTCCAGCCAGATTCATGGCCAGCCAATATTCCATCCCTTCTTCTTTATCCAGATCGAGCCAGGCCAGATGTTTGGCTTCCTTAGGTAAATGACAAATACTTATCGCTAAATCTGTAAAATGTTTGGCTATAGTTGCTCCCAGTCCTCTGGAACCAGAATGAGATAAAACTCCAACATATTTTCCAATGGGCAAATTAAATTCATTAGATTCATCCAGAATTTCAATTTCTCCAAATTCAACAAAATGATTCCCCGATCCTGAAGATCCGATTTGCTTATAAGCTTTATCCTTCAATCCTCTCACTACTGAAATCTCATTGAATTCCTTCCGGTCCAGAATGGCATCATCCATTGGTTTATCAAAGCCATTTCCCGCTCCAAATACCGTATTGTCACCCAAATACTTTCTTAGGATATTGGTATGTCGGTTGATGTAATTTTCAGGCATCTGGTAAATAGACAAGCACATTCTGCACCCGATATCCACCCCTACTCCAAAAGGAATTACTGAATTTTCTGTAGCCAAAACACCACCAATTGGCAACCCATAGCCCTGGTGAGCATCTGGCATTAAAGCCCCGGCAATGGTTACAGGTAACTTCATGGCCACATCCATTTGCTTTCTCGCCCCTTCTTCAATTTGCTCACTTCCAAAAACAGGGTAATTTTCTCCTTCTTCTTTTAAGGGAATTTCCATGTTTTTAATGGTAGGGGCAATCAAAGCCTCAGCAATTCTGCCCAAAGTTTCATTTTCCAGAAAATTTTCTGGTTTTTCTAAAATGGATTTTAATAAATCTAGTTTTTCAATTAGGGAACTTCTTTTATAGGCTTTCCCGACAAGGTTAATCGCAAGCCCAATAACTTTTCCCTGAGGATATCCCATTTTCCTCAAATCACTTCCTCTCAATTTTAATCTTCCCATGATATTTTTGTATAAAAAAAGCCCGAATAATAATTATCCAGGCTATGAATTATTTTGAAATAAAAAAGCCCGAACAGAAGGTTCAGGCTTAGAATTTTATATTTTGAATAATACAAATACTACCTGAACCTTCTGAGTTCAAATCCAGCAAAATGCTTGCTGTTGTGGTTGATATTTATATTAAAAAGTAGCATCTTTAGATGTGATTTGCTGCAAAAGAATAGTATTTTTTGAATTATCAAAGTAAAATTAAAAGTTTTTACCAGCATCCAAACCCTTACTTTACATCATAAGGCAATTCATCTACAGGTTGTAAATTCATTACTTCACCTAAAAACACCATAGAAGAATCTCGTACTTCCTGCCAATTCGTTGACACATACTTAGAGGCAATTACATGTTCCCCAGCTTCCGGGAATGGCATATTCACTTTAAGAGAATCGGGGGTTCCCAACTGACCAAACATTTTACGCATAGCTCTTACTGAAACTACCTGATCTTGTAATTCTTCATTTTTATAATAATATCCTAGAAAGACCGGGCATTTTACTTTGGAAAAAATTTCTGGTTTCATCAATTCGGTAACTAAAGAAGATAAAGTGACTAGCCCTTCTATTCTATATTTTGTACTCCAATAATTTTCCTGAATCTCATATTTTGGAGTAAAACCTGCATAGTCGGAACCCATCACCACTCTCCCAACTTGTAAGCCCCACTGATCAGCTAGAAGTTTTGCGTTAGGATCATAGAAATCCACTAATGGGGAATATAGTACTAAACCAGCGATTTCAGGGTTTTCAGCAGCCAAGTAAATTCCAAACATTGCTCCAGTTGAAGTCCCCATTACAATAACCTGCTCTCCTATTTCTTTGCCAATGGCTATTGCCTTTTTTGCCGATTCTAAGAAGTTTTCAGGAGTTAGGTTAAAAAAAACATCCTCCTCCTGTATGCCATGCCCTTCCAATCGGGAAAGGTATAAGTTACAACCATAATATTTGGCTACTTCCATATGAAGAGGTTCCCCTTCACCCTGAGATGCTGAAAAACCATGTAGATAAACGATACTATAAGGAGTTTTCTCCTTTTTGTTTTCATTTGCCCAGATAATCCTTGCCTGATTATTTTCCTTAATGCCCGATACCGAAGCTTCAGATTGATTTATCTTTTTTTCCAGTTCAACTAAATTTCCATTCATTTCTGGCAATTCTCCATTCATATTCTTAATTTTTATTTTTGGTCCGAAATAATAGACCAATACCAAAATAATTATGGCCCCTCCTACCCCTCCAAATAACCATTTGAGTACTTTTAGCATAGTTTAATTTTTAAATTTCCTTTTTTCCTTTTAGGAATTTAGTCTTTCCAAATAAATGTGTTTTTAGACAAAAAAACACATCATTCCAGATTTCTCCTAAAAATAATTTTTTGGAAGGAAGAAAAAAAGGGTTGTGGAAACAACCCTTAAAAATTTCTGTTTAATTATTCTATTCGTAACGAAGAGAATCAATTGGATTAGCCAAAGCAGCCTTTATAGTCTGATAACTTACCGTAAAAAGAGAAATTACCACCACAATTCCACCTGCCAGTAAGAAAAGTAAAAGATTAATATCAATTCTATAGGGAAAACTATTAAGCCAAAAGTCCATCAAAAGATAAGTAATGGGCGTAGCAATCAGAATTGCAATCAAAATTAGAACTACAAATTCTTTAGAAAGTAAAAACAGGATATGGAGGATACTGGAACCAAAAACTTTCCTTACTCCTATTTCCTTAGTTTTTTGCTGAGCGGTAAATGCAGAAAGGCCGAATAAACCAAGACAGGCTATAAAAATCGCCAGAATAGAAAATATGCTAAATACCTGACCAAACCTTTCTTCAGCCTTATATTGTTTATTGAAAAAATCGTCTAAAAAGAAAAATTCAAAAGGATTGCCTGGGAAAAATGTTAACCATTCTGTACCTATTTTTTCCATTACCTCATTTACCTTTCCAGTCTGTATTTTTATTGAAAAGAAAGAATTGCTTCCTTCCGAAAGCCTGTAAACTATTGGTGTAGTAGTATTTTTTAAAGACATTTGATGATAATCGGCAATTACACCAATTACTATCCCGGTATCTCCTCCAACAGCCACTCTTTTTTGAATGGCATCCTGTAAATTTTTAAATTGTAATAGCATTGCAGTGGATTCATTGAGAATAAACCCTTCTTTATCTGACTCAACATCTTTGGAAAAATTTCTACCTGCCAAAACTTCAATATCAAAAGCATCGAGATAATCATAATCCATTCCAACATTATAAATTGTAGTACTACTTTCCGGTCCTCCCTGCAGTCGTCTAATTCCCCGAGTCCAATAAATTTCATCTCCAGGAACATTCGATGAGGCCGAAATATGCTTAATACCACTTTCACGAATCATTTCATTTTTAAATACCTGCAATTTATTTTGGTAAGTTGAATCAATTACTTGTGGTCCACGAATCACCAAGGTCTGATCTATATCAAAACCGAGGTCCTGATTTAGCATAAAATTAATTTGCTGGTAAACTGCAATAGTTCCGGCAATCAATAATACAGATGCTCCAAATTGAAATACCACAAGAGATTTTCTCAAGAAAACTCCTTTACTAGAAGTACTCAGTTTTCCTTTTAAAACAGTAACTGGCTGAAATCCAGACAAAACTATTGCCGGATAAAACCCAGAAAGCAAAGCACCGATAAGAAACATAGCAGCTAAGGCAAGCCAAAACCAGGATTGCATGAAAAACAAGAACGAAACAGGTTTACCAGTTAACTCCTGAAAATAAGGCAAAGCCAAAGAAACCATAATAATGGCTAAAATTATGGCAGCAATATTTAAGATAGCTGATTCAAACAAAAATTGCCTAATCAATTGTAACCTGTAAGCACCTAAAGTTTTTCTTACTCCTACTTCATTTGCCCTGTCCACAGCCCTGGAAGTAGATAAATTCACATAATTCACCCATGCTATTATCAAGGTGAAAAGCGCTATGATAATAAGAAAATATACTACATTACCATCTCCCTGTTCTTCAGGTTCAGATTCTTGTAATAAATCGGAATACAAGTGAATATCTAAAAGAGGTTGTAAGATAAAAGCCTGTTTAAAATTATACTTTTCCCAATCTTCTCCTCTCACTTTTTCCAAATGATTATCCCATTTTTCCTGAAATGCCAGGTAATCCACACCGTCTTTCAATAAAACATAAGTATTGAAATCGTACCAACCCCATGAGGTTTCACTTCCATTCTCTGAAAGATTATTCAAGGTTTCATAAGACAATAAAAAATCGAATTTGATATGCGAATTTTCAGGTAAATCAGCCATTACTCCTGAAACCTCAAATTCTTCCTGGCTCCAGGCCGCCAAAGAAACTATCTTACCCATAGCATCTTCTCCTTTAAAATATTTTTTTGCAGCACTTTCCGAAATCACCAACTTATTAGGCTCTACTAAAGCTGTTTTTGCATCCCCAATTAAAAGATCATAAGAAAAAACATCGAAAGTAGAAGGTGAAGCATATTGCATCTTTTCTTCACGGAAATTGACCTGATTTCCTTGTGGATCAACATATGTAATAACTCCACTAATTGGGAACAGCCTCGTAAACTCCTCCACTTCAGGGAAATTATTTTTCAGTTCGGGTCCAACAGCGGGAACTGCCGCAGCACACTCAAACGACTTTCGTTCATTTTGCCAATTATCATAGCGGATTCTGTATATCCTTTCAGCATTATCATGAAAGGTATCATAACTCAATTCATAATTTACATACTGGAGAATCAACAAACAAGAAGACATCCCTATGGCGAGTCCTAAGATATTTATTGTTGAAAAAATTTTATTCTTAAAAAGTGTCCGGAAAGCTATTTTCAGGTAGTTTCGAATCATGATTAGTCTGAAGTGTTATGAAAGAAATAAATTCAATCTGGTTAGAAATTCATTTTCTATTACAATTAGCAAAAGATTATGGAAACTTAAAAAGTTATTTTGGCAAATGAATAATTTTCAGGGCTAGGTGGTAAAAAACCTGAAAGAGTGGATGGAATTAAAATAAACTAAAAGAAAAAAGTAGTACCTTCCCACCACCTATCAGGTAAAGATGAGGCATCGGGAAGGCATTAGCTTGATCAATTATTTAAATTACATTTCAAATATCACAAAAAGAATGCTAGGAAAAAATCACCATTTTTAAGGGATTTTAATCACTACTAGACTGAAAAGGAAGCAGTAAAATAAAGTACTTAAGACAATCATTTACAGGTATTTATTAAATATTTTATGGTGCGTTTTTTTTAAAAAAAAGAGTGAAATATGAATAAATTTGATTCTTATCATAAAACTTAGTAAAGTACAATTCACAGAAGATGATTACCATTGATCAAAAAATCACACCACTTATATCCACCTAACGCCAAACAGCCCTACCTTTTAATCTTTCAATTTAGTACCATAAATTTAATATTAAGCGAAAATTACCTGGAAAATCAAAGGGCATGCCTGAGAATGGATGACTTTTACATTAAAAAATCAACCCATTTAGGGTTAATTTTTTAATGTTTTAATAGAGAATTTGTCCAAAGTAAGGGATTTTCATGCGAGAAGAATTAGATTTTGATTTAGGCAATTCAATTTTGACGAGAATAGTGGAGATTATTTACGGAAAAATTGGCTGGGCAGTCACCACTGGAAGCTTAGAGCAAAATCTACCATTCGCAGCCGAAACGTTCTACTTTAGACAACTTCAGATATAGATTTTTCCAATTTCTGTCAAACAGTTTTTTTATATCCCAAAAAAGGTTTGAAAGAGGAACAAAAGCTTTTTATTAAAGGGTATTGAGAAAGTCTCCCGCTTAATTTATTCAACATTTTGAGCAATAGTTATCCAACATCAGTAAAGTTTTCTCATTTAGGGAATAGTATCATAATGAAAGTAATTTATTAAAAATTCCCAATTCACAAAAATTTTTAAATAAATCCTACCACAACTTACATCCTGCCAAACGAAGGTAAAAGATTGTTAATTATGCTTAACCAAACCGGGTAATACACCTAATTCTATATAATTTGGTACAAAATTCGGAGAATGGAATTAAATGAGGATATTTGTAACCTCAAATAAATTAAAAACAAGACTATAGTTTTTAAAAAACTTACATTGTACAGGTAATTTCAATACTTACTCTATAAAAGCTATCTACATAGCAACAACTCTTAGCGTAATATTGGGAAAACCTGGGATTAAAAATTTTATTTTAATAAACCTAATTATCAAAGAGTACTAACAATAAGATCTGGATTTATCTACGCCATGGTCTTTAGGATAAGCAAGTAATATTTCAAGCTTATTCCAAATAAAAAAATACTCTTTATAAGAAGTGTAAAATTTAAGTTTATTTATTACAAACCTATGAACAAACTTATTCAAATCAGCTTAATCAACTTGGTATTCTGTTTTCTATTGGCAATTTCCGCTTCAGGGCAAAATGGTTTTACAGAAAAAGCAGTCAATTACAATATCAACCTAAACGGTGAAAAAGATGGAGGTCTTTCTTTTGGCTTTTTAAATGATGACCAGCATCTTGATTTAATCGTCAATACTTTTCAGGATGATATCAACCACCGAACCAGGGTCTATTTCTTCAATCCATCTACCAAATCATTTGATGATGTCACTGCAACAAATTGTAAGGGTTGTATAACCCCAGGTTTACCTGGAAGTTCAGTAATGGAAAGATCCATGGTTATTGCCGACTTTAACAATGACGGTGCAAATGATTTTGTTCGAAATTCAGCAGAAAGACTTGAGGTTTACCTGAATAATGGCAGCTCAAAAGGTTTTACCTTTGGAGAAGGAATTGACCAACAGCCAAACTTTGTACTTTTCACCACAGACCTGACCAACCCTTCCGATACACTTTTCAGAATTCCTGGAGGTATGAACACGGAAGGAATTGGAGTTTTGGATTTTGATAACGATGGTGATCTTGACCTTTTTATTGAAAACCATAACTGGGGGATGGAAATTTACCGAAACAAAGGATTTGCCAGTGGTGAATTTGAATATGTTTCTCCTCAATCAATCGGTCTACCTGTGGGAGCTTTAAATGCTGGTGATGGTGATTATGCTTCTGTTACTGACTTTAATGATGATGGTTATGTTGATATAATAGCCAGAAAAAATGAATATATAGAATATGATTTTGCGGTAAACAACCCCAATAATCCAGGTAACTTCATTAATGCCCTGGATATTCAGGATGCTGATAATAATAATAAAGGCTCTGTTTCTTTATATGATTTTGATAATGACGGAGACTTTGATTTGATCTGGACTGCAGCTGATTCTACAATTATTTACCAAAGAGAGAAATTCGGTTTTAATCCCCTTCCCCAAAGTATTACAGGTATTTCTCCAGTTATTGGAAATCAAATAGATGGGCTGGCTTGTGGTGATATTGATAATGATGGTGACATTGATATTTTTCTAGCTGATGATGAAGGCGAAAGTTTTTTATTCATCAATCAAATAAATGATCCTGTTCTAGGACCTAATGCTGGTCAACCTATGCAATTTATAAGAGAGAATCGGGGAATTAATTTGAATGGAGATGGAGAAGGTTGTGTATTTGTTGATTTTGACCAAGATGGAGACCTTGATCTGTATGTAAACATGAATGATAAAGCGAATCAGTTTTGGGAAAATGACCTTAATAATGCGACTTGGGCAAACGGAACAAGTGGGAATAATATCTCGAAATCTGAGGATTATTTATTCGTGAAAATTCTGGAAGACAGAGATGAAAATGCGAATCATTTGGGAACTCAAAGATTGGCCTTAGGAGCTACAGTAAAATTAAAAGACTGTTGTGGTAGAGTAATAAGTGGAGTAAGAGAAGTAAATGGTGGAAATGGCCATGGAACTCAAGACCCTTCTATTGTTCACTTTGGTTTGCCAGATGGCCCACTAACTGACTATATTGTAGAAGTAAGATATCCTGCTTATTTGAAAAATGGAAAATACGACAGGGATACGGTAGAAATAAAGGTTATTCCATCAGAACTTACTAATCATTTATTAGTGGTAAAGGCAATAGATGAAACTGATGAAACATTATTCTGCAATAAACCTCCTGTTGCAGTAAATGATACTTTAACAGGATTTATTGATTCTGATGTAATAGGTAATGTGTTAGACAATGATTCTGATCCTAACAATGACCCAATCGTTGTTGATACCATTCCTGTAATTGCCCCGGAACATGGAACATTGGAGTTAAATTCAGATGGAAGTTTTGCTTATACACCAGATTCAACTTTTGTTGGAGAAGATCAGTTTACCTACCAAATATCAGATCCTTGTGGGGTAACTGATGAGGCAATAGCTTTTATCTCAATTTTTCCTTGTAAGATTATTGATTGTACAGCTCCAATAGCCAAAGAAGACATTTATGTATTGCCAGGCTGTACTGAAAGTTTCCAGGGCTCAGTTTTCGCCAACGATACTACTTTCGATTGTTCTGGAAAAAGATCTTTTGAACTTCTGACAGTTCCTGATAGTACTTATGGGGAATTTGATTTTACCACCTTCGCAACCAATGGTTTATTCACTTTTAAACCTGACAGTAATTATTTTGGAACATTTGAATTCTCTTACAACCTATGCACAACTTCAGCAAAATGCGGAGATCTTTGTGATAGCACCACTGTCAAAATTACAGTTGAAGAATGTATCACTTGTTTACCTCCGGCATTAGGGAAAGATTTCTTTTCTTTCCATAGCTGCCCGGATACCTTCAAAGTAAACTTTGCCGTAAACGATACGCTTCCTACAAATTGTGATCAATTGGTATATAACCTTGTTCAGGATGGTAAATTCGGCAAATCAACATTAAATCAGGATGGGATTTTAGAGTATGTATTAGATAATTCAGGTTATGTTGGGTTTGACACTCTGATTTATGCTGGTGCATGTATAGATTGTGAATCTGAACCAACTGCTATTGACACCACCACAATAATATTTGAATTTACAGAATGCGAAGATTGCGAAAATGACAAGCCTCAATTGGCAGATCATCAATTAGATTATGACAATTGTAGTCCTTTAATAACTGGAAACCTGGCTGACAATACTGTAATTTCTCCAAATTGTGATTCGTTGATTTTCTCAGCAGATAATTTGATAAAACCTGTAAATGGAAAAGTAGTAATTAAGGAAAATGGGAAGTTTACCTATACTTTAAATGACCCGAACTTTGTTGGTGTTGATACATTCTCCTATATAGGAGTCTGTGCAGGATGTGAGGCAACTCCTCTTGCATTCGATACGGCAAAAGTTTATTTAAATATTACAGCCTGCCCGGATACAGTTTGTAAAGCACCATCCCTAATGGACGACTATTTTGTATACATCGCATGTGATACCACTTTTGATGGAATAGCAGCAATTAATGATGTAATGCCAAATAATTGTGATAGCCTGATTTTCGAATTGGTAGGAGACGATATGGCCGTAAATGGATCCATTGATTTTAGAAATGATGGTAGTTTTACTTATACCCTAAATGACACTTCATATACCGGAGTTGAAACTTTCCAGTATAGAGCAGTTTGTTTCAGTTGTGAAGGAACTACCTCAGCATATGATACGGCTACTATAAGTATTGAAATACAGAAATGTCCTGATATTCCCCAATGTTCTCCGCCTGAATTAATTGATGATGAATTAAATTATCTAAATTGTACTTCAATCTTCTTAGGTGATGTTGGAATCAATGATATCTTCTCTGATTCCTGCAATATGCCTACTTTCCAGGTTGTAGAAGGAATGACGGCAAATCACGGTGAATTCAAGCTTCAAAATAATGGGAAATTCGAGTATATACTTTACGACTCAACATTTATTGGTACAGACAGTATTCAATATATTGGAGTCTGCATGGGTTGTGAAGCCTTTAAAGCTTCCTTCGATACAGCCTGGGTAAAATTCACAATTACAGAATGTCCAATACCAACTTGCCCTAAACCTGAATTAGGTGATGATAGTTTTAAATATGATTGTGAAAGTGGTTTAACAGGGAATGCTCTTGAAAATGACCTTTTACCTCCTACATGTAAAGAGCCAAAATTTTTCTTATTGGACAATAGTGGCCCTAATTATGGGGAAATAACATTTAATGAGAATGGGACTTTCAGATACCTTGTGAATGATACAGAATTTAAAGGTATAGATTCCCTTCAATACTTTGTAGTATGCGAAGGATGCTCTAATATAGGAACTGTCTACGATACTGCTTCCATTTATATTGATGTATGTTGCGATATACCAATTGCCGAAAATGATGCATATGATTCGGAAGGATGTGAATCCATTGAATTCTCAGAAAGTGTTGCTGCCAATGATTCTCTTACAGAATTTTACAGGTATGCTGTGCTGGATAATGGCATAACAAAACTTGAAGGTTATGTAGATATGGATAAAGAAGGATTCTTTACCTATACTCCTCCAGTAGGTCAGGGAGGAACCGATGAATTTATATACTCAGTTTGTAGTGATGACTGTAATTTATGTGATACTGCAACGGTCACAATTACCAGGGCTCCGATCAAAGTATATGAATTGGTTACTCCTGATGATTCAGGTCATAATGATATCTGGTATATCGATAATATTTCCTGCTACCCTAATAGTGTGGTCAAAATATTCAATAGATGGGGAAATCTGGTTTTCGAAAAGAAGGGCTACAAAAATGATGAAGTTAATTCGTGGTATGGTCAGGTTAATAAGAATACTGGTATTAGTGTAAAAGATAAGGTTCCGGATGGCACCTATTTCTATATCCTAGACCTTGGAGATGGTAGCGATACTATTAGCGGATATGTTGAAATAAGAGGAACAACAACAGATTAAAAAAAACATCAATCTCAAAACCATTCTCTTGTAAGGAATTTGTTTTGAGAATAAATAATATTTTGGCAAAAAGCCAAAAGGGAGGAATTACTTTCCAAGTGTTCAAATCCCCTTAACAACAAAATGTACTTTCTCTGTGAAAAGAATCAAAGTACTTACAAACAAACAGGAGTCTGAAAACTTCAACCAACATTTGGACTCCTGTTTATTAAAACTATTATAACTTACAAAAAGAAGATAAAATGAACTATCAAATCATTCAAAAAATCTTTGTGATTGTTATGGTATTGTGTAGTGCTACCAGCTATGGCCAACAAGACCCAATTTACACACAATATATGTTCAATGGTATGGTAATAAACCCAGCTTATGCAGGAAGCCATGAATCTATTAGTTTATCCGCCTTATCCAGAATTCAATGGACTGATACCGGGAGTGGAAAACCTTTTACTTCAACCTTTTCAGGTCATGCTCCTGTTCAACACAATCTTGCAGTAGGTGTATCTTTTGTAAATGACCATATTGGTGTTACAGATCGGAACATGCTTATGGGAGCTTTGGCCTATAAAATACCAGTAGGTTTGGGTAAACTATCATTTGGTTTACAAGCGGGATTGTCCACTTACAAGGCAGGAACTTTGTTAGCAAAAGATCCTAATGATCCCTTAAACCAACAAATAGACCCAACAGCAAGACCGGAATTTGGCGCTGGTGTATATTATTATACAGATAAGTTTTTCCTTGGATTCTCTGCCCCAAATTTAATGAATCAACAATTTGGAGAAAGTGATTCAGAATCTTATATTAAGTTACAAAAACATTATTTTGCATATAGTGGCTATGTTTTTACTTTTTCTGAATCATTAAAATTCAGGCCAAATGTATTGGTGAAATATGTTGAAGGTGCTCCAATTCAAATGGACTTAAATGCCAGCTTTTTATTCAATGAAACACTTTGGCTGGGTGCTTCTTACAGATCATTAGATGCATTAAGTATAATAGCCGAAATCCAATTGAAGAATCCTATGATCAGAATTGGATACGCCTATGATTTTGCCACCACTGACTTAATGAAAGAGCAGTATGGAACTCATGAAATTGTGTTAAATTATAGGTTTGGAATCAATAAGAATGTAATTTTAACTCCACGTTACTTCTAAAACCATGATAAAGAATTTTACTTTTTTAACTTTTGTACTGCTTATTTTCATTTTCCCACAATTACAAGCCCAGGAAAAAACGACATATTTAGAAATAGCAGACCAAAAATTTGAAGTTGATTCTTTTAAACTGGCAGCAAAGTATTATAAAAAACATTTAAAGAAAGTAAAAAACGATTCCCTAGTTTTGGACAAACTGGGGAATTCTTATTATCAGAGCTTTAAGCAATATTTAGGAAGCCAGGATTTCTCTAATGCCCAGCTTTATTTCAAAAAATATATAAACACACTTAAGCAAAATAATTCACTCACTTATGGAAAAGTGAAGAATGATTATTATAACCTCACCATTGGCTTCCTCTCTGAAAAGAACTACCCTCAATCACTTCGTATTTACGAGAAAGAAATGATACCATTGGTAAAGGAAAGTGGTAACAAAGTCGATGCAATTACTTTAAAAAGGGAAATGGGTTTGTATTATGTGGATCTTGGTAATTATTCGAAAGCAAAAAAGTATTTAGAAAAGATTTATCCGGATCAGGACAGCATATATAAAAGTGCGAATACCCTACTTTGCCAGGGAAGTGCTGGTGATGAAAAATATTCCAGTTTTATCAACATGGGCAAACTGGATGCAGCTAGAATGTACCGTTTCTTATATAAGTATGAAAAGGATTCCACTCAGGGTCAACTTTTTAACTTACTGATAGCCAGATCATATTGGGAAAGTGGAGCTTTGTTTAAAGGATCTTCCCTTTATTGGTACGATAAAATCATTACCGATAAGGATGTTGATAATATCCTCAAGAAAACGCAAATTTTTGTAGAGCAGGATTATTGTCAGTCCTGGCGGTCTAACCCCGATGCCACATTTTCATTGGAGGAAGAAAAAAAGAACCTGGACATTATTAGATATGCAGAATTAAACCTGAACCAGACTGGAAAATACCTGGAAGCAAAAGCATTGTTGAAAAAAGTAAGATGGGATGACCAATTAGACCCGAATGCACCAGAAATGGATCTCTTTGATAATGTAATTGTAGTTAATCCGATTGGAACTGAATCTGTGAATTTAAGCGGATCAGAATTTGGTCCTACGATTTATAAAAATGAAACACTACTTTTTGCTTCAGATAGAAATACAGCAAATCCTGTAACTTATAACCTGGCAGATGAGGACAGAAGGCCATACGACATCCTCATGTATTCTTTGATTAAAAAGGATAGAAAGGGAATTTTACAGTTAACTCCAGAACGGGGAAAAACTGATCTTGATACTGCGTCCTTAGCCAACTCCGATGAAGGAATAGAAACTTTACCTAAATTTTTCGAAGCCGAACGAAATGTTTCCTATAATGAAGGGGCAATTGCTTTTTTTCCAGGTATTTGGAATAAAGCAATTTTTACAGGAAACTACTATTCAGATAAAAAGGACTTAAACAAAAAAGATAAATTAAGTAAAGCTAAGCTTAACCCTTTAAAATTATTCATTGCGGAAAGACCAACTGATTCTGCTTCATGGGAAATTGCTAATCAGGTAGAATTTTCGGGTGATTTGGCCTATTTACTAAATGACGAAAAGGTAAATGTCGGCCATCCAAGTTTAGTTCAGGCCAATGGAAAAACAATGATGTTTTTCTCCTCTGATGCCAATCAAAATAATTCAGATATTTACTTTTCCGTATTTGACCAAGAAACTGAGAAATTTAGTGAGGTAAAACATCTTCCCCCAACTGTCAATACAATTGGAAATGAAGTATTCCCATTTGTTCATAAAGATAAAAATGAAAATTTAACTTTGTTTTTCTCTTCCAACAGACAAGGCGGAATGGGAGGATTGGATATTTACGAAATACAACTTGATAAAAATGGAATACCTGTTGGGGAAATTAAAAACCTAAAGAACCCTGATAGCCAAATCAATACGCTTAATTCTGATGGAGATGATTTTGCATTGGTGATGAATGAAATGGGCAGTGGAGGATATTTCTCTTCTGACAGAAATAATAACCAGGATGATATTTACAAATTCAGAATCTACAAAATGGAAATTGTAGTGATGGATAAAGACTCTCTAAAACCCATCTATAATGCTGACCTGAGTTTTTCGGCTACAAATGTTCCTTTTCATCAAAATGATTCTACGGACACCAATGGATTTTTGAACGTAAAACAATTTCCTTTAAATGATTACATCGATTTTCATTCAATAGCATTTGGCTATAGACCGGGCAAGTCAGGTGTGTATACAGTTGAGGATTCCATTCCACTCAATGGAATAATCAGAGATACAATTTGGCTAGAAAAAGTTCCTGCTAAAGTAATTGTATTGGCAAATATTGAAAGCGAACAACAGGTATTTATTGAACTTAAGAAGCCTTTTGATGGAACTACTCAAAATGGTTTGAAAGTACATATAGAACCAAATGTTCTTTATGAATTAATTGATGAAAATGGGAGTAACAGGTTAATCAATACTGAAAGTGAAGACCCCTACTCTACTGCTATCCCTATTGGTAGTTTTTTCGAGATAAAAGATTTTGATCAGGAAGCCAAAAGGATTGCTTTTGAAGATAGCCTAAATCATCATGGGATTATAATTGAAGAACATACCCTTATTAACAATATTCGGTATATCACTGGGAGAAATGCATTTAATAATGCTGATGGAAAAGTAAGCCCCATAAAAGAATTAAAAAATATATCAAAATTAATGATTGTTGATTACCCCCACCTTACCGTAAAAATCAGTTCTCATACAGATAAGTGTCCCTATTCTAATTTTACGGAGGATAAAAACAATAACTATCGATTGTCCGAAAGGAGAAATCAGGCAGCCAGGGACACTCTCCTGGACCAGTCTATTGAAGGAAATAAAATTGAAGAAAATAGAATTATAACTTGTGCTTTCGGTCAGGAATTTCCGGTTCACAATATCTATCCTACCGAACCTAAAGGCTATAATTTAAAACCCCGTGACAAAAGAGTGAATAAAAAAAGAGGTACTCCTTGTAAAAATATGTTCAACCGAAGGACAGAATTTAAATTTATCTATCCAAATCGTACTAACTTTGGGGAAGATTGTGATTGTGATAAAAATAATATTTATAGTATCGAAGATTCCAGAATAGAACCAGATTTTATTCCAGAAGAAGAAACAGAAAAATTAGGCAAACTTTAATGACTGGCCAACAGAAAAAATATTTTCTCCACCAGCTCAACTAACAAAACTCAAAATTACTAGGAATGAATAAACTCCAATTCTTAATTTTATTAATCGGTATAACCTTCGGAATTTCTCATTTTACAATTGCTCAGGAAATGAATGGGACAATCGCTTTGGCTGATAGTGCCCTAAAAATGGGAGAATTTAAAGTGGCGATAAAAAATTATGAGAAAGCTTATAGTAAGAATAAGAAAGATGAAAACACAGCAAACAAACTGGCTGAAGGATATTTAGCGTATTCTAAAGAACTGTCTAAACAGGAAAATTACGAACCTGCCTTAATTTTTTACCAAAAATTTTTAAAGGCAAGAAAGAGGTTTAACCCAGTTTCTACAAATGAATCTGTAGAAAGCCATATTGGATTTGCAGATGGCTACCTTTACCGTAACAGGGATTATCAAAAAGCTGCCCGCCTATATAAAAAAATCCTGAAAATGGAGAAAAAGGCCGGAACTACCAAACACATTCATTCGGTTACTCAAAAACTTGCTGAGTGTTTTGTGGAACTGAATAATTTTTCTACAGCCAAAAATTATTATGGTCGAATATATGGGAAGGAAAGAGATCTTAATGAAGTAGCCGATAGTATGTATTGCCAGGCCAAAGCATACGAATCATCCGCAAGGTTATACAGAACGCTTAGGGATGGATTAAAAATTAAAGATCCATATGATATTCAGATAGCCAGATCATATTGGGGAAATAGGGATATGGAAAAAGCATTGGAATGGTATAGCAAATTTTTGAGCGAAAAAGACATAAGAAAACTAGATTCAGTAATTACAATTAATGCCAATTTTGACGGCTGTGAGCAAGAATTGGAAAGTAAATATGGTATGTTCCTTACCGACAATAATAAGGTGGAAGATATAGATGTATTCAGATATGCTCAGGTTTTATTAAATCTTAGCGGAAAATACTATGGAGCAAGAAGCCTTTTGGATAAATTTACCATTGTAGTAGAAGAAGATCCAAATGCACCAAAAAGTGCCTTCCAACAACAAAAAACCTTTCTGTTAAATAAACTAAACTCTCAGTCTATCAATTCCAAAGATTCTGAATTTGGTCCAACCATTTATAAAGACAATAAATTAATTTTTGTTTCAGACAGAAATACAGATGGGACCAAAACCAAGACACTTAACGGAGAAGAAAGATCAACCCTTGATCTTTATGTTTCTAAACTAAATAAGAAAGATTTACTTGGATTTTACCTTCCTGAAAACAATAGTGGAATAACTTCCAATTTTAAAGACACAATTAAAACCCTACCTTCAAAATTTATTAATGTAAACCGGGACATTAATTACAATGAAGGTACAATGACCTTTTATCCTGATAATTGGAACAAACTGGTATTCACTGGAAATACTTTTAATAACCAGCAGAATTTCAAGGATAGTAAAAGCTTTGAAAAGGTAAAAATAAATACCTTAAAGCTTTTCATAGCTGAAAGGGAAAGTGATACCATTGCTTGGAAGGTAGATCAAATTAGGTTTACCGGCCCAGAAGCACATATTTTCAATGATGAAAAATATTCTATTGGTCATCCTACCCTCTCTAAAAATGGCACTAGATTATTTTTTGCTTCGGATGCTCCTATTCGCTCAAGTTTTGGTAATTCGGACTTATACTACAGTGATTATAATGAAGAGACTAAAGAATGGCAAGGCCCTGTAAACCTGGGAAAAAACATTAACACAAGTGGAAATGAAGTATTTCCATTTTATCATCTTGATAAAGACAGTATCGCTACTTTATATTACTCAAGTAATGCTCCTGGAGGATTTGGAGGATTGGATATTTATAAATCAGCTGTAACAAATGACAGCCTTTTCTCTGATCCGGTTAATATGGGAGATGAAACTGATTCCCTAAATTCCATCAACTCTTCTAAGGATGACTTTGCCATAATTCTTAATAAAAATGGATCATGTGGTTATTTTTCTTCCGATAGAGGCGATTCAACCAAGCTTGATGATGACATCTACAAGTTTAGGATAATGAAAATTGAAGTTTATGTGTTTGATGAAAATACAAAACTTCCTATTCCAACAGCCAAGGTTAATTTGTTTCAGGAAGGAGGAGCTCCTGTTGGAGTACCTATGAATGTAGATATAGAAGGTAAGGCAAGCTATCACAAATTTGCGCTTAATCAAAGATTTAATGCCTTTGCAGGTGCACCAGGATACAGACCTGGTAGAAATGGCTTTTCATCAAATTTAGATTCCATTCCTGATAATGGTATCATAAGAATTGATATTTATCTGGATAGAAGCCCAAATGTGGAATTAATTATTTTAGCTAACGTGAAAGGAGAACAGCAAGTATTATTCAATTTTGATAAGGATGTATATGAACTCAACGAGCAGAATATATTACAAAAAGACAAATTATACGAATTGTTTTTCACAAATGGAATCAACTATTTAGGAAATACAGAATTAACAGGTTCCAATGTTCAGATTTTTGATCAATCAGATCCATTTGAAATTAAAAATCTGGAAGATTCTGTAGCTCAAGCCAATTTAACTAGCCTTCTGCAATTCAATGGAATAATTGTAAAAAACATAACATTGATCAGAAATATTCGCTACAACTTTGCTACGAATGAATTCAATAAAAAGGATGATGCGAAAGTAATTCCCGAAAAAGAATTTACTAAAGTGGCACAAGTATTATACAAATACCCTCATTTGGACCTTAAGCTAAGTTCTCATACAGACAGGTGCCCATTAGATGGTAATTATGATAATAAGGCACTCTCTGGAAGAAGGAATCAGGCCGCTGTTACCTATATTCTGGATACTTTAAATACATTTCAGATTGCTGAAAATAGAATAAAGCAATGTGCTTATACCTACGAATACCCGGTTGATGAGCATTACGGAAAAGACGGGTGTAGAAATGACTTTAATAGAAGAACAGAGTTTAAACTTGTTTACAAGGGAAGAGAAGGTTATGTTTTTGATTGTATCTGTGATCCTTCAATGTTGGAATATTCGGGCAAGCCAACTCAAAAGAGAAAGAGACTTCCTAAAAATTTAGGAGGGAATTAGATTTGAATAAAAGTAAAAAAAGGTCTGTTATACTGACAGACCTTTTTTTATGCAATAAATGATAGAATCATCGGACAATTGCCTATTAACTTTTAATTTCGCCCTTTAGTGAAACCTATTTTTCAGATTCCGTCTTAGTGAGCGTATAAAGGCCAATCTAAGTTTGATCTCCAATAACAACAAATGAACAAATGAGTCCGGTACTAGTATTTAGTGTAATTTTTGGTTATTTCCTTTTATTAATCCTCATATCCTATTTTACTTCTCGAAAAGCCAATACAGATACCTTTTTCACAGGAAACAGGCAATCGCCCTGGTATTTAGTAGCTTTTGGGATGATTGGGGCTTCCCTTTCCGGAGTTACTTTTATTTCAGTTCCAGGAGAAGTTGGTAATTCTGATTGGACTTACTTCCAAATTGTTTTGGGGTATTTATTAGGCTATTTGGTTATTGGAACTGTACTGATGCCACTTTACTATCGACTTAATCTGGTATCAATTTATACTTATTTGGAAGAAAGATTTGGATTTTGGTCCTACAAAACAGGCTCATTTTTCTTTTTACTCTCACAAACCATTGGAGCTTCCTTTCGATTATTTCTTGTGGCAGGCGTACTACAAATCGCTTTTTTTGATAGTTTCGGAATTCCCTTTGAAGTTTCCGTATTAATAACCATCATCCTGATTTGGTTATATACATTTAAAGGAGGAATAAAAACAATTGTTTGGACTGATTCTCTTCAGACATTCTTCATGTTATTATCAGTTTGTATTAGTATTTACATTATCGGGCAACAATTAGATTTATCATTTGGTGCTGTAGTAGATACGGTTCAGAATTCTGATTACTCAAAAATATTTATATGGGACTGGAAACCTGGGAATAACTTTTTCAAACAGTTCTTTTCTGGAGCATTCATAGCCATTGTAATGACCGGCCTGGATCAAAATATGATGCAAAAAAACCTGACATGTAAAAACATTGGTGAGGCCCAAAAGAACATGCTTTGGTTTAGTATAACTCTTGTTTTTGTTAATCTACTTTTCCTAAGCTTAGGCGTTTTACTATACGTATTTGCTCAAGACCAGGGAATCGAATTAACCATCAGTGAAGAAACAGGAAAATTGTTGAATACTGATAAGCTTTTCCCAAATCTAGCCATTAACCATTTCAATCTTTTTGCTGGGATAATATTTTTATTGGGAATAACAGCTGCAGCCTATTCCAGTGCCGACTCCTCCCTTACAGCGCTAACTACTGCATTTTGTGTAGACTTTCTGAATTTTGATAAATTACCTGAAGAGAAAAAGAAGAAAACCAGAATGATCGTTCATATAGGCTTTTCAATAATCCTATTTTTGGCAATATACATTTTTAATAAAATAAATGATGATAGCGTAATCAATTCTGTATTCCGGGCGGCAGGTTATACTTACGGACCATTGTTGGGATTATTCTCATTTGGCCTTTTCACTAAATTTAAAATAAAAGATCAATTTGTACTTCCTCTTTGTCTTACAACTCCAATCATTTCTTATATCGTGAATGCCAATTCTGTGGAATGGTTTGGTGGCTATGTTTTTGGATTTGAAATTTTGATCGTAAATGGGGCATTAACTTTTATTGGATTGCTTCTACTAAGGAAAAAAGTATAATAACGTGCATCAACCTGTAAAGTGATTTTTTTTTAACATGAAGAAGGTTTTAAGTTAATGAAATTTAATAACCCCAACCTACAACCATTAAGAGCGTATTGACAAGGAGGATATTATTTGTAACATTTTTTAGGATTGTCGTAAAATATACCCGATTTTCAGTTACATACAATTAGCTTTCAATCTTAGCTCCAATTGTTTAGAATAATAAAAATTGACTAACTTGGTTTAAGAACCCAAAACCTATTTTATACCAAAAACTTCCAATTTATGAATTACTTAAAAAACGCTACCGAAAAATTATACTTAGACCAAATTAATAGAATGCCTGAAGGAGATGATAATGGTTCAGGTAATGGATCTGACGTTGAATTACCCCCTGAGGGAGACGATTAAATACCCAAGTAATTTGAAAATTAAACAGCTTTAGAGCTGTTTAATTTTTTACTTATAAGAAGTCCAGCCAAAAAAACTATTCCGAAAATACCTATTGTGTAATAAACAAGCCTTAGGTTTTTACCATACTTTAAATCCTGGTTTCCCACAAAAACTAAAGGAGCCCAATATGCAGGATGGGCTGTCCTTTCATCAGCCTTTTCCAGATATTTCATTTTTGCATTTCGCAGGGATTCATTGACAGGCTTTTGCTGATCAATATTTTTATAAAATTCATCTACAATTTCAAGGGCAAATTTATCATGTACCTGCCATAAACTCATGATGATAGAAGGACAGCCGGCATAAGCAAAACCTCTTCCCATACTCAACACCCCTTCACCTTTCTGTACCTTCCCTACTCCCGATTCACAGGCACTTAGAAAAGTTAAACTGGCATTTAATTTTAAATTAAACAATTCATAATCATACAAAATACCATCTTCTTCACTTTCAAGGCTGTCTCTAAAAACAAGGTAAGCTTCACCCTTATTTACCCTCTCGGCAAAGCCATGGATGGCCAGGTGTATGATATCATATTCCTTTACACTTTGTTTAAAATTCTTTTCTGTAGCATTTTCTCCCATAAAATAATTCCCATCAAACATTTTGGAAATAGCCAAAATTTCCATTGGGGCACCTAAAAGCATTCCCAAATTTCTCCTATAAGCTGCAGGCTCAACATTTCCTTTCAGTTCTTTAGGGTCAGTAAAACTAAATGCTAATACTTCAGGATTTCCTTCAACTTCAACCGCTCTTTTTAGTAAAAAATCACTTGAATAAACATAACTTGTAGTGTAATCATTAATCAGATAATAAAGGTTTTTATAATCTAAATTTCTTGATACAGGCTTTTTTGAGATTAAGGATTCAAATGGAATATAAGCTAAGATCCCATCTGGAACTATTACCAAATTTTCAACTTTCTTTTTCCCCAGAGCAGGGGCAACAAGAGCATGATACAAAGCATTCGAGTTATCTGTAAATGTTTCAAAGTTTTTTTTGGCATTGGTACCATTTAAACCATTAGCCAAGGTAGACAAATACCCTAAAATATTAAACTCAACTTTTCTTTCGATATCAAAAATTTCTACACCAGAGGCAGATATGCCCATACCATAATTATAATCCCTTCCCCAAAAATATTCAATAATTAAGGTATTATGCTTTGCAGCATACTTTTGCAATTCATTTAAATCAACATTTATATTATTATATTTTAACTGATAATAAGGAGGATAATCTTTCTGAAAAACTGAAAGTAAATTTTCTTTTGCAATATCCAGTTGAAACAAAGAATCATAGATCCCAGCCCTTTTAGTATCATCTTTTACATTTTTTAAAAAATTCTGATAGAAGGAAATTTCATATTCTATATTATTTTCCTTTTCAATCAATTCAATGGGTAAACCAAATTGATTTATACTTTCGGCTTTGGCAAAGGCTTTTGACAACAATTTAGCTTTACTTTTTGCCATCATCTCCACAAATTCTTTCTTGTATTTGGGTTCTTGTGGATTTAACTTTTGCAACTCCCACAATCCGGCCAAACCATATTCATAAATTGCTTTATTTTCCTCATTGAAGGCCAATTGATCATTTTGCCTTTGCAGATCACCACTAAGCTCAGTCAACATTTGATCTGCAATTTTTGAAAGCTCATAAGAATTATACAAATACTGGAGATTATTTTGAGGTGCTTCTTTGTAAATCCAAAAGGAGGTTCTTGACAAATTTCTTAAATACTTTAAGCATTCCACTCCAACCTCAATATCGTTAATAGTAAAATCATTCTTTTTCAGTTCTCCTTTATTCTTTTTAAAAAAGCTAAGTGCAAAATTCGTATAATAATAGGCACTATCCAGCATATCCCAATTATAATAATAATCTCCAAGTGAGAAATAATTAGAAATTCCTTCCTGGCTACCAGAAAAATATTTGCCATGTATTCTAATTCCTTTTCTAATATAAAAAATACTAGAATCTTTTTTCAAGACTCTTTCAGCAGGTTTATTTTTATCACTTCCATAGAGAAAAGCATTTCCTAAATATCGGTATGTGTTCCCCAATTCTTTTCTGGCATTCAAACTTTTCCCCTTAATACCTTCCAATAAATGCTGAGCTTTTTGAAACAATTTTATTGCTGCTTTATGTTGCCCAGACTTTTTATATAAGAGCCCTAAATTATTATAGTAGGTAGCCAATAAAAAATTATTTTTCTTATTTTGTGTTTGATTGATGGAAATCGCTTTATCAAAAAATTGCTTGGAATTTTCAAAATCATTTAAATTACTATAACATAGGGCGATGAGATTGTAACAATACTCCTTATAAACTTCCCTATTATATTGTCCAGATTCTAAAATACTTAATGCTTTTTGGGCATAGATTAATGCTTTTTGATTATCAAATTTACCTTTGGTAGATTGACTTAAATTATAAAAAAGTCTAAATTTAAAACTAGGTGTAGGTTCAAGACCTTTAGTTTCTAAAATATCAAGGGCTATTTTGTGATTTTTCTCTGCCTTATAATAATTGCCCAATACAAACTGGTAGACATTTCCTATTTCAATATAGGTTCTTGCTGTTGCTGAATTCCACTTTCCATAAGACTCTAGCCTTATGGAAAGACATTTCCTTAATTGTTCCAAAGCCATATCTTCCTCCTTCAAATACCTATAGCAGCTTCCCTTAAAAAAAATAAAAGAAGATAAATGCCCCTGATTGTTAGGTAACTTATCCATACAAAGGCTTTCCCCTTCTTCCAAAATTTCAATGGCCTTTTCAAACTTTCTTTCCTCAAAATAGGTTATCCCTATTTCCAATAAAGCATTAGTCACTCCTTCCCAATTTTTTTCTTTTTTAAATAACCTTTCAGCTTTTCTATAAGCCTTAATACTACCTTCATAATCTTTGGCTTTATTTAAGGAATCTCCTTTGGCTAAATAAGGATGGGAGAATTCATAGGGTTGTGTAATTATCCTTTTTTTAGAAGGTTCAACCGATTCATTTAAAAAAGTTGAATAACTACTTATTACTCCTTCTCCTAAGGATGGGGTACAAATAAAAATGAGGATTACAGCCACTAAATTTAATAAACTTCTCAAAATGGTTAATTTTGGTCAATGGAATATATAAACTGAATTTATAGTTTTAAAATGTTTAGTTTATGATAGTTTTCTAAAACTTAGCAATTAAAGTTAAAAATAGAAGTTTTTTTTATTTTAATACTCCTCAAATATTGGTGATTTTTTCTAAAAAAATATAAACCTCCGATTTCACCTAAAAAAGCACAGTTATTTATGACAAAAAAGAATATTAAATTAACATATTCTATACCTCTATCAAAAAAAAGAAGATTTGTAACCTCTGATATCCACGGATGCTTCAATACATTGAAAGCTTTAATATCTAAAATTGAGCTTACCATATCCGATCAGTTGTTCCTTTTAGGAGATTATGTTGACAGAGGGCCAGGGAGTTCAAGAGTTATCGATTATATCCTAAAACTACAGGAAGAGAATTATCAGGTATTCCCACTACGAGGAAACCATGAAGAAATGTACCTTGATTTTGAAGAAAAAAATGACACTAAATATTTAGCACGTTATGCCCAGGAAAACTACGCTACCGATTTGCTAAATTCCCAGGGAAGAGTAAAAGCCAGGTATTTGAATTTTATGAAAAACCTGCCTTATTATTTTGAATTGGATGATTGTTTTTTAGTTCATGCAGGTTTCGATTTTTCTGCTGAAAAACCATTTGAAAATATTTATCAAATGGTATGGATTCGTAATTTCTGGTATGACAAGCATAAGGCTAAAAATAAAAAAATTATTTATGGACACACCCCAACTTCACTTGACGAAATAAATGATGCCATTAAACAAAAAAAGCCATTGCTACCACTCGATAATGGCTGTGTTTTCGGAACTAATTTTGGTGAAAGCAGATACCCGGAATATGGGAAATTATTATGCTTAAATTTGGATACTTTTGAATTAATTTCTCAATATAAAATTGATTGAAAAAAGCAAGAAAAAGTTATCCACATTTGTTGGTAACTATGTGAATAACTTTTTAATAGTCGTCATTTATTGCACAATTCAAATATTTCACAGGACTTTATCCTTACAAACTACAATTTCATTAACAAGTATTAATTTTTAACCCCTGGTAAACACCCACTCATTTCCCTCACTCTGCAAATCATTATAACTATATCCTTCTTCCTGAAATAATTTCAATTTTTCCGGATCATTTATCTTATTTTTTATAACATATGCAGACATAAATCCTCTCGCTTTTTTTGCAAAAAAACTAAGCACTTTATAATCTCCATTTTTAAAATCCTTAAAAACCGGAGTAATCACTTTGGCATTCAGTTTTTTAAGGTTTATAGATTTAAAATATTCCTGAGAAGCCAGATTGATCACTACTGGATTTTCTTCATTCTCCAAAAGATTATTTAAATTTTCGGTGATTTTATCTCCCCAAAACTGATATAGATTTTTCTTTCTTCTTACTGGTAACTGAGTACCCATTTCCAGCCGGTAAGGCCTGATTAAATCAAGGGGTTTGAGCAAGCCGTGTAATCCTGATAAAATACGGAGATGTTGTTGTGCAAAATCAAATTCTTCCTGAACGAAAGTTTCCGCCTGAAGCCCAAGATAAACATCTCCTTTAAAAGCCAAAACAGCTTGTTTTGCTGCAGGTACTTCAAACTCAGGAGACCAGTTTTGGTAGCGGTCATAATTCAGTTCAGCCAGTTGCGGACTAATATCCATTAATTGTCCGATTTTTTTTCGGGAAAGGGTACGGAGCTTTTTTATTAAAATTTCTGATTCTTCTTGAAACATCGGCTGTGAGCCCTCACTAACAAGGTTATTTTGTGTAAAATCCAGCGTCTTTGCTGGGGAAATTAATATTATCATCTACAATTAGTTTATTAAAATTTTATATGCCTAATTTTGCCTTTTAATCATTTATACCGAACAAATATTGGTTTGGGAAATTATAAGCAATTTGCCATTTGAAATTCAATTGCTTACAGTAAATTTTCCACTAAAATCAGTATCAGTTCGCTATAAAACTTTTTTAGATACTCAAAATAAAGCATCAGCAGGCATAATTCTATTTTATTTTGGAAAATTGTAATTCTGAAAGCAATTTTGGGGATATTTTTTTAGGCAAAGTGTTTTTATTTAAACACTTTTTCATTTTTATTTTTTGTTGAAAATGAGTCAAAAAAATGGAATGAATTGTAACAGGGCCTGGCAAATAAAAACATTTGACAAAAATAATTTTTTATGAGTAAAGTAACAGCTGCAATTACAGGAGTTCACGGCTGGGTTCCTCCCTATATTCTGGATAACAAGGAACTGGAAACCATGGTTGACACCACAGATGAATGGATTTCCTCCCGAACCGGAATTAAAGAAAGGAGAATTCTGAAAGGAGAAGGACTTGGAACTTCGGTAATGGCCGCAGAAGCAGTGAAAGGTTTGCTCGAAAAAACCGGAGTAAAACCAGAAGAGATAGATGGAGTAATTGTAGCTACTTCTACACCAGATATGCTTTTTCCCTCCACTGCCAATTTGGTTTGTGATAAAGTAGGGATAAAAAATGCTTATAGTTTTGATATGGCTGCGGCTTGTTCCGGATTTTTATATGCTATAGAAGTAGGTGCAAATTTTATTCGATCGGGCGGGAGTAAAAAGGTTATTGTGGTTGGAGCAGATAAAATGTCTTCGGTAATGGATTATACTGACAGAGCCACCTGTATTCTTTTTGGTGATGGAGCAGGAGCAGTATTGCTAGAACCTAATACCGAAGGATTTGGATTGCAAGATGCCATTTTAAAATCTGATGGTGAAGGAAAAGATTTACTAAGAGTAAAAGGCCATGGATCAATTGAACCTGTAACGCCTGAGAAGTTACTGAAACGAGAACATTTTTTCTATCAGGAAGGAAAAGCGGTATTTAGATTTGCCGTAACAAGAATGGCTGATGCAGCAGCGGAAATAATGAAAAGAAATGACCTGAAAGGAGATGATATTTCCTATCTTGTTCCACACCAGGCCAATAAGCGAATTATAGAAGCCACAGCCAACAGAATGGGCATTGGAATGGATAAGGTTACCATGAATATCGAAAGATATGGTAATACCACAGGTGCCACTATTCCATTGTGCTTATGGGAATGGGAGAAAGACTTTAAAAAAGGAGATAATATTGTAATAGCAGCATTTGGAGGAGGATTTACATGGGGTGCCGCCTATTTAACCTGGGCATATTAATAAGATAACACATTGATTATTGGTGTGAAATAATTTTTACAAAGAAATATTTAGAAAAATCCCGAAAGTTAAGCTTTGGGATTTTTTGTTTTCCCACTTTTTTCCAAAATTGCCTAACTAACTTAAAATGATCGCTCACGAAAACTTTTTACCAGGCATTACAAATGCCTAATTTGTTGCGGTTTCCATAAAATTGTACCTGAGCCAGCACTAAGAACCAAAAGAATAACTAACAAAATCACCATACCAATTTTCACATGCCAGAAATCAATCAATATAATGCTATCCTTTTTGAGAGAAAGAATTATTCCGGGGAATCGCATTCCGATGAAACATTAATTGAATTCTATAAAGCCCTGATTAAGCCCCGACTTATAGAAGAAAAAATGCTTATTCTCTTAAGGCAGGGAAAAATCACCAAATGGTTTTCAGGTATTGGGCAAGAAGCAATTTCAGTTGGAGTAGGACTAGCACTCGATCTCAAGGAATACATTCTACCCATGCATCGGAACCTTGGTGCATTTACTACCAGGAACATTTCTTTAGCCAAACTTTTTGCCCAATTTCAGGGAAAAAAATCAGGATTTACCAGAGGTCGTGACAGATCATTTCACTTCGGATCAAAGGAACATCATATTGTAGGCATGATCAGTCATCTTGGCCCGCAACTTTCCATAGCCAATGGCATTGCTTTAGCGAATAAATTAGAAAACAATCAACAAGTAACCCTGGCCTTTTCCGGAGATGGAGCCACTTCACAGGGAGAATTTCATGAAGCACTTAATGTGGCTGCGGTTTGGGATTTGCCAGTTATCTTTTTGGTAGAAAATAATGGGTACGGACTTTCCACACCAAATAATGAACAATTCCGGTGTGCCAGTATTTCTGATAAAGCAATAGGTTATGGCATGGAAGCCATGCAGGTAGATGGCAATAATATTTTAGAGGTGATTTCCACCATAAAAAAGGCAAAGGCAAAAGCCATTTCCGAATCCCGCCCCATTCTGGTGGAAGCCTTAACTTTCCGAATGAGAGGACATGAAGAAGCTTCAGGAACTAAATATGTTCCAATAGAACTGATGAAAGAATGGCAGGCAAAAGACCCTGTTCAAAATTATGAGGCTTTCCTCCAAGGAAACCAAATCATTACCGAAAAAGAAATCACAAAACTAAAATCACAGATTAAAAAAGAAATTGACAATGCCCTTGCTATAGCATTTCAAGAAGCTTTAACTGAAAATAGTATTGAAAATGAATTGAAAGATTTATTTGCTCCTACTCATGTTTTAAAAGAAAATTCTCTTCCAGAAAAAAAATCAAAAATTAGATTTGTTGATGCCATTTCAAAAGGACTTTATCAGGCTATGGAAAAGTTTCCCAACCTGATTTTAATGGGTCAGGATATTGCTGAATATGGTGGTGTTTTCAAAATTACTGAAGGTTTTCTAAAAAAATTCGGAAAGGAAAGAGTAAGAAATACACCACTTTGTGAATCGGCCATTATTGGAGCAGGTCTGGGACTTTCGGTAAAAGGTTACAAAACCATGGTGGAAATGCAGTTTGCAGATTTTGTTACTTGTGGTTTTAATCAAATCATAAATAACCTGGCAAAGTCTCATTATCGATGGGGACAAAATGCGGATGTAGTGGTAAGGATGCCCACTGGAGCCGGGGTAAAAGCCGGACCTTACCATTCCCAATCAAATGAAGCCTGGTTCACCCACACTCCCGGTTTGAAGGTAGTTTATCCGTCTTCTCCTTCCAATGCCAAGGGACTTTTAACAGCTGCTTTTGAAGATCCAAACCCAGTGCTTTACTTTGAGCACAAAGCCTTGTACAGATCAATATCAGAAGAAGTTCCTGAAGAATATTATACACTTCCTATAGGCAAAGCCAGTGTGGTTACTCAGGGGAAAGATATATCCATCATTACCTATGGAATGGGGGTTCATTGGGCAAAAGAAATATTGGCAGAATTGCCGGAAATTTCCGCTGAAATTATTGATTTAAGAACATTATTACCCTGGGATAAAGATGCTGTAAAAACTTCGCTAATGAAAACCAATAAAGTGCTAGTTTGCAATGAAGATTGCCTAACTGGAAGTCTGTCTGGGGAAATAGCAGCATGGATAGCAGAAAACTGTTTCGAATTTCTGGATGCTCCGGTGATGAGAGAAGGCAGCCTAGATACGCCAGTTCCATTTGCAGCAAAACTTGAAAATCAATTTTTACCCAAAGAAAGGATTAGGGAAAAGATTTTAAAATTAATGGCTTATTAATTCGCCTCACCATCAGTCTAAGTCTTGTTCAGTTGACCTTTTAGCTTTGGCTGACTTGGACCTTTCAACCAAACCTTCCTTCTCTCCTTACCTTTATCATTTCTGCTATTATCCAATAATCCTGATAATTTAACTTCATACTCAACTGTCCAAAGTCTCAGACTTTTGCTAAAATCCTTCGAACCATTTTTATCACAAGTTTCGCTGTCACGAATCCTTGCGCCAGTTGCGTTTTTTTATCCCTCTACTCTATTCCTAGATTTAAAAAATGTTAAAACCGTAAATTAGATTGTGCACAATTTAATTTTGCACTATACTTGTATATAGATAACAAAATTAAGTGATGTCAGACAATCTAAAATTAAGTAACCAAGTATGTTTTCCGCTATACACTTTAGCCAAGGAAGTGATTAAAAAATACCGACCAATTTTAATAGATTTAGATTTAACCTATCCACAATATTTAGTGATGATGGTTTTATGGGAAGAAGGAATACAGAATGTTTCAGAAATAGGAAACAAGCTTAGTTTAGATAGTGGAACACTAACTCCATTATTAAAAAGATTAGAACAAAAAGAATTAATAATAAGAAAAAGAAAAACTGAAGATGAACGCATAGTAACTATTTCATTAACTGAAAATGGAAGAAAATTGGAAAATACAGCCCAATGTGTTCCAAATAAAATTGTAGAAACTTTAAATATTGATACGGAAGACCTACAGCAACTTAAAAATATAATCAATAAAATAAATTCAAAAATCACAAAATAAAACAAATGAAAGCGAATTACACAATTGGCGCAACTGCCACGGGTGGAAGAAATGGGCATGTAGCAAGCGAAAACGGTATTTTAGGTATTGAAGTCAGACACCCAAAAGCTTTAGGTGGTGCTAATGATGATTATGCTAACCCAGAAATGCTATTCGGGTTATGCGGCTTGTTTTGATAGTGCTTTAAACCTAGTAATCAATAAAACCAAAGCTAAAACTGGAACCACCTCTGTTAAAGCAAATGTAAGTATTGGACAAATTGAAAATGGAGGCTTTGGACTTGCAGTAAAATTAGAGGTAAACATTCCTGAAGTTAGTTTGGAAGAAGCAACTGCCTTAACAGAAAAAGCACACCAAGTTTGCCCCTACTCAAATGCAACAAGAGGAAATATTGAAGTGGAATTAAATGTAACAAACAATTAAAAAATAAAGAAATGTCATTAATTGAAAATTTGAATTGGAGACATGCCGTAAAAGCATTTGATCCAAACCAAAAAGTAAGCGAAGAAAACATAGAAAAAATTATAGAAGCCACTAGGTTGACGCCTACATCCTCAGGATTACAACAATTTAGAGTGTTATTAGTAACTAACCAAGAAATAAAAGAAAAACTTTCGCGGGGAGCGTTAAACCCAGAGTGTATGAAAGAATGTTCGCACGTTTTAGTTTTTGCAGCCTGGGATACTTACACAGAAGAAAGAATTGATAAGGTATATGATTTTACTGAAGAAGAAAGAGGTTTGCCTAAAGGAAGATTTAGCAATTACACAGATAAATTAAAAGAATTATACTTAAAATTACCTGATGAGGTAAACTTTGCACACACAGCAAGACAATCATACATTGGCTTAGGATTAGCAATGGCACAAGCTGCTGAATTAAAAGTAGATTCTTGCCCAGCAGAAGGTTTTGATAGCAAACATTTAGATGAAGTTTTAGAATTAAACAAATACGGTTTAAAGAGCGTTTCATTAATGTATATTGGAGTGGCAGATACTGCAAGAGATTGGATTAAACCAATGAAAAAGGTAAGAATACCAAGAGAAGAATTTGTTATAGAAGTAAAATAAAAACTAATAAAACAAATGGATTAACAATCAATACACAAAAAACACCTGAAAGCTTCAAGAACCTGTCAGGTGTTTTTTGTTTTGAAATATAGCTATATGTAAAATAAAAAAAAGAAAAGTAGTTGCGTCTATAGGCTAAACGCATGAAAAAAATAGAGGTTAGTTTAGTAAGGTGAAATTAGCAAAGATATTTGAGAGCGTACCTGATTTTCGAGTATCCGGGAAAATAGAGCACAAATTAAGTGATATATTAGGAAGTAGTTTATGTGCCGTATTGAGTGGAGCGGATGATTGGACAAAGTTTTTTTAAAATATTAAAATCAGAATTAATTGACCACCAAAAATACCAACCCATCAAACAAGCTGAATTAGAAGTTTTTCAATTTATAGAAGGATGGTACAACAGAAAAAGAATTCATCAATATTTAGGGTATTTAACCCCAGAACAATTTAGGAGAGTGTAAACTGAATTCTGTCTAAATGCAGCTTAACTTTTTGTCTACTTTTTTGTTGCAATTCCAATATCTGAGTCTAGATTATCGTGGACAGTTACAAAAGAATTTTCACCTAAAATAATGTATGGAAATAAATAAAAAGAAAAAATGGAAATAAATAAAAACCATTTTAATAAGTTTTCATCATCAAGTTTCATAGAAAAATTTTATGGAAGTAGAATTAAGGTTTATAGATTGCCAAATCTAGTAAATTCATTTAGAACTAATTCTATCCCTGATTAGCTAATTTCAGAAAAATTGCAAAATGATAACCCATTCCCAACCAAATAATCCGTAAATTAAGTATTGTACCTTCTACCACTCTGCATTTCTGTTTTTATAATGTGTGGCCGGTAATGCTCTCAGTTTTTCTGCTGCCTGTTCTGCTGTAATATCCCTTTGTGGGTTAGCAAACATCTCGTATCCAACCATAAACTTTTTCACTGTTGCAGATCTTAATAATGGCGGATAAAAGGACATGTGCATATGCCAGAAATCATAATTATTTTTATCCGTTGGTGCCTGATGAATTCCTGAAGAATAGGGAAATGAGCATTCGAATAAGTTGTCATAGGCTATTGTTATTCCTTGAATAGCTCTGGCAAAATTCAACTTTTCACTTTCCGTCAGTTCTGTAATATTGGTAACGTGCCTCCTTGGAATAATCATAGTTTCGTAAGGCCATACTGCCCAAAATGGCACTACTACTACAAAATCTTCATTTTCCAAAACAATCCTTTTTCCATGTTTCAACTCTTCCTCCAAATAAGTTTTCAACAAGCTTTTTTTATGCTTATCAAAATACTTCTTCTGATTGAATGACTTTTTTTGAACTTCTACCGGAACAGAAGACTGCGCCCAAACCTGTCCGTGCGGGTGAGGATTGCTACAACCCATCACATCTCCCTTATTTTCAAATATCTGCACATGATCCACTCTGGAATGACTGCCTAAATCTTTGTATTGAAACTGCCATGTATCCACCACTTTTTTAATGGAATCATCATCCATTTGAGCTAAAGTCAGGGAATGATTTGGTGAAAAACAGATTACTCTGCAAATACCAGTTTCCCCGACTGCATAAAGCAATCCTTCTTCATATTCATCCTGAGAACTATCAGAAGTTAATGCGGCAAAATCATTGGTAAAAACAAAAATATCTTTATAATCTGGGTTGGTTTCCCCATTGGCTCTTGTGTTTCCTGAACACAAGTAACAATTAGGATCGTAAGCTGGTCGCTCAGATAAATCAGGTGCTTCTGTTTTTCCCTGCCAGGGTCTTTTGGTTCTGTGGGGAGAAACTAAAATCCATTCCCCGGTTAATATATTTTTGCGGTAATGTGAGCTTTCTTCAATAAATGATGCCATTATTTAACTTTTCTTGCGATTAAAAAACAAAGTAGTTATCGGACACAGCAATATTACTAAAAATTAATATAAACAATATTTGATTTAAATACGGGTAACTCCGTTACCAATATTTACATGGTAAGCTCCCAATTGAATATCAAACTTTTTTAAATAAGCTTTGCTTACTTCATTAATAAAATGTTCTGCATCTTTCTGCTTCACCAAGTTAATCGTGCAGCCTCCAAATCCTCCACCCATCAACCGGCTTCCTAAAATACAATCTTTATCTTTGGTAAAATCAACCAAAAAATCCAGTTCTTTACAACTGATTTCATATTCTACTCTCATTCCCTCATGAGCCTGATAAAGTAAATCTCCAGCTTTTGAAAAATCTGCCATATTCAGGGCTTCACAAAAAGCCAATACTCTTGCGTTTTCCTCCACTATATATTTACATCGTCTGTAAATTACTTCCTCAAACTCACTTTTATACTTTTGCAGTATTTCCATTTCCACATCTCGCAAAGATTTAATTTCAGGATAATATTTTTGTAATAAAGCTACTCCATCCTCACATTGTTTCCTTCTTACATTATACGCTGAGGAGGCCAATTCATGGGCAATATTAGTGTTACATAAAACAATAGTAAAATCACCCAAATCCAAGGGAAAGTATTCATATTCCAGAGATCGGCAATCCAAACGAATAACCTTGTTCTCCTTCCCCATCATGCTGGTAAACTGATCCATAATTCCACACTTCACTCCAACATAATTGTGTTCTGCTTTCTGGGAACATTTTACTAATTCCAAACGGGAAAGTCCTAACTCAAAAATTTCATTAAGTCCGTAACTCAATCCGCATTCCAGCGCAGCAGATGAAGAAAGGCCTGCTCCCTGCGGTAAATTTCCAGTAAAAACACAGTCAAACCCTTTTGCAATTGCCCCTATTTTTGCCATCTCTGCCACCACTCCAATCACATAATTTCTCCAACCGCCAGAAGGAATGGCTTCTAATTCGGAAAGTTTAAATTCGTATAATTCCTTTTTGTCAATGGAATAGACTCTCGCTAAACCCTCTGAACTTCCTTTATTTATGGCAAAAGAAATGTATTTATCAATAGTTGCCGGCAATACAAAACCTTCATTATAATCAGTGTGCTCACCAATAAGATTAATTCGGCCAGGAGCCTTAAACTGATATTGGGGTAATTCATCAAACTGTGCTTCAAAAGCTTTTGAAATGATCATAAGGAATTATTCTATAATTAATAAACGTAAAAATAACGTTTAATTTCTTACAAACAATAGAGTAAATCCAAAAATTAAGGATCTTTTTTATTAAACCAAAGACTTTAAACAACTACTTTTGAATGGCAATTTTATTGACTCGTATTATATTCTTCCACGATTTTAAGGTAAAATATATATATTTCCTCTGTAATTTCAACATTACCCAATTTTACATTTTTCTAACTGTTTAACTCTTGATCCATAACAATTTTCCCTAAGGTATCCCGGATTTCGATTCAATACTTTCATGATCATGCCAAAACTTGGTCTTTCTTTGTATCCACAATTACATACATGGCATCTTTAGGTAGAATAATGGAAAATCCCCCTTCGATAGACGTAACCGGAATCACCTTTTCCTCATAACCAGCTTCATCCAAAATTTTGGCAGATTTTATTTTATCATTTTTGATAGTAATAGTCATCTGAGTATTTTGAGCTCTCCATGGCATTTTTCCGGTGTTGTCAATTCGGAATCTATCAACCTCATTTTCGCCAATTTTAAAGGTAGCTTTAGTTTCTTCAGTATCCACATCCATTATATTACTATTTGCTTTTTTAGGATAAACTCCCCCATGAAAATGAAACAGGATTACACCCATTTTTGCCAAAAACCTGGCATAATCTCCTAAATCATTATCAGTTAAATCTTTGGCAAAGCATCCTCCGTAAATTCATCGACAGGGTAATCCAAAGACCAGGTAATTTGGGATTGTGAATATTGAGTAAAAAAGGAAAGTAGAATGATCGTAAGAATAGTTTTTCATTTATCATATTTAAACTAATGTGATTAGCATTTTCTTCCCAGAAAGGCAAAAGTATTTTAAGACTTAAAGAATAAACCTTAGAAATTATCAAAAACCACTGATAGTTGGCGCTCACAGGATAAAAAAATTTAATCACAATCTAAATATCAAAGTAATGCGAAATTTTAAACCATACTTCTTGTTTTTTATGGTATAATATTTTTTTTATTTTTAAATAAGTTTCTATATTATTTTTCACAATAACAAAAGGGTCTAAAATTCGATCTCAAAATTTTCTTTTTTTAAATCCTAAAAACTGAATAAATAAACAGAACAAAAAAAATAGAAATTAAACACCAGATTTAATTTCTATTTCTTACCCAACACCTCAAAGACAAAGATTTTTTCCTTTTTACCTTTAACAGCAACTGGTTCCCATGCTTTGGTTTCAAATTGGTGACCTACTTTTTTAAATACACTTTCACTAATTAAAATAGAATTTGGAATGTCTTTAGTTAGCATTTCAATTCTTTTCCCAGTGTTCACAGTATCTCCAGTAACAGAATATTCGATTTTATCTTCAGAGCCCAGATTCCCGGCTACAACTTCTCCCGAATTAACTCCAATGCCTACACTTACAGGCAATTTAAGATGCTCTTCATGTGCAGCATTGATTTCCTTGAGCTTCTGCATCATTTCCAATGCACAAAGCACAGCATTCTCCTCATTGTTCGGATAGGCAACTGGAGCTCCAAAACCGGCAAAAATCTCATCTCCTACAAACTGATTCACTACTCCATTATATTTTTTTATGACCTCTGTCATCATGGAATAATAAGAGTTTAAAAATGATACGACATGCTTCGGCATCATTTCTTCACTCATGCTGGTAAATCCCCTGATATCACAAAATAGCACAGATATATCTCTTACCTCTCCCTCAAAAATAGAATCCTCAGTATCGTTCAAAGCCTTTTGTACTACTTGCTCGGGGACAAACTTCATAAATAATTTCAGGATCCGCTCTTGTTCATTTACTTTATGCTGAAGTTCATCTACCAACTGCTTGTTTTTACTTTGTAGAAAATAAAGCGTTTTGGCATTTTCAATGGTCATTCTTAACTCATTTTCATCCCATGGTTTCGAGATATATCGAAAAACCTTTCCCTTATTTATGGCATCGATAATGGCTTCTATATCACTAAATCCGGTTAATATCATTCGAATGGCATCCGGATAAATAGGGACAACTTTTTCCAAAAATTGAACACCTGTCATTTCAGGCATTCTTTGATCAGTAATGATTAAATGAACGACATTATCTTTCAATAAATCCATAGCCTCATTTCCACTTATTGCAGTCAGAACTTTAAATTCTCTTCGGAAAGCGGCCTTAAATGATATTAAGTTTTGTTGTTCATCATCTACATAAAGTATCGTAAAATTCTTGTCCATTTAATATTTTTGATAGTCAACAACACTAATAAATTTCTTTTCTAAAAAGTTAGCTAAAGGTAGTTATTAAGCACAAGTACTTGTTTTAATATTGAGGAATTCCACCTCTTTATCAATCGTTTGTAGCAAAGCTAAAAATGTTTATTTTAGTTCCCTTTCTTAAATAAGCACTTTTAAAATTAAATATACGAGTAAAGGAATATTAAAGTAAATTTTTTCAGGCAAAAAATCTAAAAAATTAAAGTAATTTTAATGGAATAATATTTTTTAACCTACTTAATTTGAGACAGTTGTATTTAAAGTATCCTTTTCTATTTGTCTAGTTGGAATTTTTTGTAACTCTTATATTTTCTAATTCTTCAAGACTCTTATAAATAGCTTCATAAATTAATTCTGGATTATTCCAGGGAATTAAATGTCCCATATCTTTTCTTGTCACCATTTCCAAAGGAGCATTTGTTATCATTTTTTCAGCAAAAGCAGCATTTTCGAATGGGACAAGTTTATCTTTTTCACCATGGATATGGATTGTAGGGACTTTAACCTTATTCCATAAAGGAAGCATGTTAGTAAGTTCTTCTACATGGGAAAGTTTTTCATAGTTTGAAACTCTTAAGGTAACAGGAACCATCCATCTAAATAAAAACCAATCTGCTGGATATGAAATCCAAAAAATCTTTTCATGCTCAGGATCAATAGCGGGTGCAGCCATCACCAAAGCACCTACCTGCTCAGGAAAATCCATAGCCATTCTGGCTACAATAGGACCTCCATAAGAATGGCCAACCAAAACAGCAGGTTTACCTGATTTATTGGTTTCTAAAATAGGTTGTATCATGGCGGCTTGCTTTTTAATAGATGTTTCATGATCACCAAACCCTGAATATCCATAACCCGGTCTATCAACTGAGACCAATCTAGCTTTTGAGGCAATTGCACTATCTGAAACAAAATCAATGAAAGCATCCAAGGATCCCGGAGCTCCATGAACAAACAACACCAATGGCAATGTATCTGCTCCTACAGAAAGGTAATTAATAGTTCTCTCCTGGACTGTGTATTGGTCTAATTCGGGCTGAACCGGTTTCCCTTCAAAATACTTATTTAGTTTTTCTTCACTCATCCTGAATTGAAGACAGCTACTGATTAGTTCAGGCATTAATACGAATAGCATAAAACCTAGTAATTTTAATTTATGCTTTTTAATTATGTTAGTAATTTTTAGATTTGTCATCACAGCAATACTAACAACCAGGATAGAAATTTTAGTTCAGAGAAATATAAAAATTTAGGCATAAAAAAGCCTTGACTTTAGAAAAAACCAGGGTATTGATAAAATGAATTAAAATTTTTAGGCGGCCTTATTTTCTCCATCAACTATAGGTGGAATTTCATTTTTAATATCTAATTCTATAGGTTCAACTTTTTGTGGCAAAAGTAGTGAAATTATTACTGATAAAGTCAATATTCCCCCAACGACACCCAGTGCTATTAAAACAGGCATATGGTAATAATCAGCAATTAGTATTTTGGTCCCAATGAATGCCAGAATCGTAGCCAATCCATATTTTAAATAATGAAATAAATTCATTATCCCAGATAAAGCGAAATACAAAGACCTTAGGCCTAATATGGCAAAAATATTCGATGTAAAGACTATAAAAGGATCCTTAGAAACAGCCAGGATTGCAGGTATAGAATCCATTGCAAAAATCACATCAGTTGTTTCAATTAAGAAAACTACCACGAAAAGCGGGGTTGCATGCAACACACTATTTATCTTTACAAAGAATTTATCATCATGCAATTTATTGGTAATAGGGAAAAACTTTCTAATAAGTTTAATTGCAATACTTTTTTCAGGCTCAAATTCTTTCTCTTTTTGGAACATTAATTTTAAACCTGCAAAAATCAAAAATCCTCCCAGAAAATATAAGGCAAAATGGAATTGTTCTATCAACTTCACACCTGCAAAAATGAATATTGCTCTGGAAACTAATGCTCCTAAAACACCCCAAAAAAGCACTTTATGTTGGTATTTTCCGGGAATTCTGAAATAAGAAAAAATCACTAAAAACACGAACAGATTATCTACACTTAATGATTTCTCTATTAAATAACCCGTAAGAAATTCAAGAGCCATCGTCTGGCCTTTCCAAAAATAAATAAGAGCATTAAAAGCAAGGGCAAGAGCAATCCAAAATCCACTCCAGAGCAATGCGTCCTTTACTTTTACTTCTTTTTTCTTTCTATTGAACACGAACAAATCCAGTAAAAGCATTACAAGGACAAAACCGTTGAAAAGGATCCAATAAATTAGAGGCATTTTAATGTTTTTTGGGTGCTTGGTAATAATCTTTTAAAATTACTATCCTTTGAAAGATAATAATGGTCTTTTATTGTGCTATTCAGCGCTTAAATGAAGCTTCCCTAACCAAAACAAACCATTTAACTTACTGATTTGCAACTACTATACGAATAATATCCAAAAAGTTACTTAGTATTCATAAAAGGGTTCAATAATTTTTAGGTTCCTTTATCAGAATATGAGTATTTATTTTTTGCCTATTCAAGATGCCATTCCGGATGAAGAAGGAGATTTATCAGCAATTCCAACCCGAGGTGAATTTGTAGCATACGAATACAACTGGAACCCAAGAGTTTATTCATCATAATTTTTGAAGGGATTCATATCAAAAACACAGAGGATCAACCAGCAAATAGTTACAGATCAAGTGAATATTCGAGTATTAATACATTTCTCCTATGCCTTCCTAACCTACAATTTAGCACTGAGGTAGTTTGGGGAAGAAGCCAAAACAAAAATAGAGCCTCTGGTCATACACAAATGTCTCAGCTCATGGCCTGATTTAGTTTTTAGACCAAAACATTCTTGGCTTTCATTCCTATAATTTTTTAAAAATTGAATAAGATACTGTAATAAAATTTAGCATTCCATTTTTTTAATTTAAAAAATGTATAAATTTGGTTACTAGAGTTTAAATCATTTATTTATTAAAATCATTAAAACACAACAAACTGATTATCAGATATAACAATCCAATTATCTGAGACTATTCATAATCAAATTTGTTTTATCTAAAAGAATTCATTTGGTAGAAAAAGTAATAAAACTAGAAAACATCTCCCTTGTAGATTTTTTAGGTGTAGATAATATAAACCTTAAAGAAATATCCTCAGCTTTCCCAAAAAGCAAAATCATTTCAAGGGGCAATGAGATCAGAATACAGGGATCAAATCCGGAAATCCTAAAAATTAATAACACTTTCAATGACCTAATCGAACATTATAAAAAGTTCGGCAAGGTTACTACAGATAACGTGTTAAATTATGTTGAAAAAGAAGGCAAGGATTTCAGTTTATTATTACAAGAAGACACTCTGATTTATGGAGCCAAGGGATTAGCAATCCGCCCAAAAACTGAAAACCAAAGTAAATTAGTTGCCTCTTCCAGAAAAAATGATTTAATCTTTGCCATAGGTCCTGCAGGAACTGGAAAAACTTATATTGCTGTTGCTCTTGCAGTAAAAGCACTTAAAAATAAGGTTGTGAAAAAATTGATTATCACCAGACCAGCCGTAGAAGCAGGGGAAAACTTAGGTTTCCTCCCAGGTGATTTGAAAGAAAAAATCGATCCTTATCTTAGGCCTATTTACGATGCCTTATACGATATGATTCCCTCTGAAAAACTAAAGTATTACCTGGAACATAACGTGATAGAAATTGCTCCTTTGGCTTATATGCGAGGACGGACACTTAACAATGCGTTTATTCTTTTGGACGAGGCGCAAAACACCACCACCATGCAGATGAAAATGTTCCTTACTAGAATGGGTCCAGAATCTAAAATGATTATTACTGGGGACATTTCCCAGGTAGATCTACCCAGGAACATGGCTTCTGGGTTGGTAGAATCGGTAAAAGTGCTAGATGACGTTGAAGGTATAAGTATAATTAGACTCTCCGGAAAAGATGTCATTCGGCACCGGTTAGTTAAAAATATTATTGCAGCCTATGATAAATTACAAAAATAAAAAGCTCGAATTGTGGCTTTTTATTTTTGTTCACTTTCCAAATATCTAGCTTTAAGCTTCAATTCCATAAAGCTTCAACTTATTATATAGCGTTTTTCGATCGATATTCAATAATCGAGCGGCTTTGGACTTATTATATCTTACTTTTTCCAGTGTTTTAATAATAACTTCTTTTTCATTCTTACCAAGTACCTCCTTCAGATCAGTTTCATCTTGGGCTGGACTAATCACCTTTACTTCATCATTTACATGATCATACAAATTGGGAGTAACAATTTCGGATGGAAGTGCTTCAATTTGAACCTCATCAGAATCAGTTAATAAAACAGCTCTTCTGATTACATTTTTCATCTCCCTTAAATTTCCCGGCCACAAATATTCATGAATTTTATCAAAAACTTCCTTTGAAAATCCTTTCACATTCTTTTTTAACTCAGAATTAGAAAGCCTCAGAAAATGTTTGGCAAATAGGGCAATGTCCTTATCCCTGGACCTAAGCGCAGGAACCGTAATTTTAAATTCATTCAGTCGGTGATAAAGATCTTCTCTGAAACTCCCCTGTCGAGCCGCTTTTGCCAAATCTTCATTAGTTGCAGCAATTATTCTTACATCTACCTTTTCATCTTTATTACTTCCTATTTTTCTAACCATTCCTTCCTGAATCGCCCTTAGTAATTTTACCTGGATTTCGTAAGTTAAATTCCCAATCTCATCTAGAAAAAGAGTCCCACCATTTGCTGCTTGAAATTGCCCCAGCTTATCTTGAAGAGCTCCAGTAAAGGCTCCTTTTAAATGCCCAAACAGCTCGCTACCAGCCAATTCTTCAGAAAGAGCACCGCAATCAATAGCCTGAAAAGGCTTATCAGCACGATCACTTTTTTGATGTATCATCCGGGAAACATATTCTTTTCCAGTTCCACTTTCTCCTTCAATTATAACTGATAAATTGGTTGGAGCAACTAAATCAATATATTTTTGAATTTCAGCAGCATGGGTACTTTCCCCTTGAATAAATTTAAAGTTCCCATTCTTGGCTAAAGTTAATGGCTTATTTTGAGTTACTTTTGATTCATTTACTAATCCAGCATTGGATTTAGATTTATCTGCAAGAGCATCTCTGATGGTAAGCAGCATCTCATCTGGGTTTATCGGCTTGGTGAGGTATTCATAAGCCCCCATTTGTATGGCCTTTATCGCAGTTCGAATATTAGCATAAGAAGTCATCAAAATTACAGGCTGATGAGGGTTTTTCCCCTTTATTTCTTTTAAAAGGTCAATTCCAGTCATATCAGGTAGCCTAAAATCAATTAAAATAACATCAAAGCTTTCTAACTTCATCGCTTCAAGACAGGACTTACCTAATAATACTTCTTTAGCATCAAAGTTATTTTTGTTTAAAAATTTCTTTAACATCAACCCAAATGTAGGGTCATCATCAACAATTAATATCTTTAACATTTAGATTAATTTTATGCTCCTAATATTAGGGTATTTGTCCCTTGCTAGTTGATAAACCTGTTTTCTAAATTTAGATAAGATGATTCTTTATTTATTCCACCTTTTAATTTTCAATCTATTTTACCAAGTCTTGATTTTTAAAAATTAGCATTAAAAGCTATTTCCTGGAAAGTACTTGGAAATAAGGTTCAAGTTAATGAAAACAGTTAAAATTTCATCAAATGTAAATATAGATATTTTAAAAAAAAGAAGCCGAGATATTAAATCTCGGCTCTTTTAATCGCTGGTTGTCTGTATGGAGCTTAATCCTAAATATTTTCTAGTTGATTAGCCATGCTATGCTAAAGGCAACTTCTGATATATTATTTTTTTAGATATTAATTAGAAGAAATAAAAAAGTATTGGTTAATCAACCATTACCACTAAATATTTTGAAGAATTCCAGAACTTTTCAGGGTCAAGAATCACTAACTTAGCAACTTCTTTTTCAGATCCCTCTATTTTATAGCTTCCCTCTGGATGTGAAGTAATTAATTCAGCTTTTTTTCCTACTAAAGGAATATCCAGTGTTTCTGTAATATCAATTTTATTAAATTGGTCTTCATCAATATTTTTACTGAGGTTCAAAGATTTACCAATTCCAATGAATCCACCTTCTTTAGCAACAATTTCCTTTTCAACTAGCTCTTTACTATTCCCCAATGCATAGAAAGCAGTATGTAATTTCTCAGTTTGTTCACTGATAATTTCTTTTTTTTCAGAAATAATACCGTCCTTTTCAATACTTTCTTCGGATAAAGAAGTAATGCTTGAATTCAATTCTTCAATGGCATAGTTCATTTTTTCCAAGTCAGCTTTTAAGACTGAAATCTCGCCATCTTTCGTTTCAATTTGAGCCATGAAATCCTCTTTAAGTTTTTCCATCGCTTTCTTCAACTTAGAATTGGTATAATAGGACCCTTTCAGTTGCTTGTCTAACTCTTCAATCTTTGCCCGGTTCTGAGCCATTAAATCATTAATAATTTGAAGGTCTTCATTGATTAGGTCCTTTACTTTACCTGATTTATTTTCAGAGCTAAGTTCTATACTTGTTTCTTTTTCTCTGATTTCAACCAGGTTTTGACTGATCTCATTGAATGATTCCATAAAATTGGTAATGGTGGAATCTTGTTCAAAATTAGAATTGGTTAATTTATTATTAATTTCCTTTAAGGAAGCGACCTCCTGTTCTAATTCCTTATTTTTGCAAGAAAACAATCCGAATAATATTAGAGAAATAAGTATTGTTTTTTTCATTTTTTAGGTATTGAGTTGTATTACTAACCTTGTTAATTAGTTCCTCAGTTATACACCTTCATAAAAAATACATGCCATAGGTGTCAAAAAATCACAACACATTGATTATCAAATATTAAAACACAATACTTTCAAAATAAAATGATAATAAACCTTAATCAGATTGACGAAAGGATACCCAAGTTGTAGAAACTTTCCACAACCTACTAATAGAAATAATCATTAAAATTCACTTCGTTTCATTTCAAAAAAGGACAATTAATAAAATAGAAAGTTAGGTTTTATAAAATTGTATGAGCAGTGAGAAATCTATCTGGAATTATGTAGCTAATCTCAAATAAGATAAAAAACCTATTTACCATTCAATTCGGTTAATAGGTTTCTAAATTTTTAAATGTCTTTACTATATGAAATTGGTTAAGTAAAATAAAAAAATACTAATTTCATTTTTTAGATTAAAGCTAACAATTGGATTTCAATTATTTTTTATCAGCTTGAGATAGAAAGGATTCAAGAATCAGACTAATGAATTTACCTGGTTGATTTATGCCTTGCTTTTTTGCTACAGCCTTAATTTTTTCATACAAATCCACCCGAATTTTTACAGATGAATATTCAATGGCCTTTTTCTTTGGTCGGATTGAGTCAACATCAAGGTTTTTAAAACTGAGCATTTGCTCTTTTTTGACCACCTGTGCTAAATCGGTCGTTTCACCATCTAAAAGGGTCCCAAAAATCAATTCAGACTTACTTTTTTTTTCCATAATTTTAAACTTTACATTTTTTGCGGAATTCTTCGAAGTAGGTGTTAAATTCATCCTCCCTGAGTTTTGGATCAGTAATATCATGGATGGTGGAAATACCTCTTTTGTATCTTACCAGGTTGGAAAGCGATGAATCGAAAACCTGAAGTCCACCAATTCCTGCTAATTCTACTAACCTTTGATGTTCCACTGTGTTATCTTTTTTATTAATTACTCCAAAAACCTCAAGTGAAAAACCTTGTTTTTCTTTTACTTCTTTTACAACTGGAATGGTTCTCAAAAATCGGATAGTTGCCTTAATATCAAGGGCACTTGCCACCAATGGAACTACAACTATATCAGAAATCAAAATACTGAAATAAACCTCCTTACCTTCCACTTTTCCAGGAGCATCCAGAAATATTAAATCAAACTTTTTTTCGGCAATAGCCAATGTTTTCTGAAAATTAACTTCAGGTTTTGGTTGATTCCAATTATAGGCAATTACATCGTAAGAATCATTTCCAGATTCCTGATTTTCAGCTTTATAAATATCCTTTACTGATTTCTGAGGATCACAATCGATTACCAATACTTTTTTACCTGTTCGGTTGTGAAATGCTGCTGCAGTAAGCATTAGCATTGTGCTTTTCCCCGAACCACCTTTTTGCGTTGCGAATGATATAATCTTTGCACTCATACAATTTTATTTCTTTAAGGCTAAAATAGTTATTATACTTCTATTATCCAATAATAAGTATAACTTCTACTTACTAAATATATTTCTTCATTATATTTTTTTGAGTTTCAATTGAGCTTAATACATTCTGAAAACTTTGAAGGCTTTTTTTCAACCTCCTAATTTGCTAGGCTATTAATCAAGAATAAATTGGTTCCATTCAGGGAAAATAGAAATCTAAATTTATTAATAGAAATGGAAAAAAATAAGAATAACTACCTATCAAAGTATTATTATTTCTCTAAGGAATTGTAACATTTTTAGAATTACTCGGAAAATTTTAAGTTTCTTTTTTAAAATCATAACCAAATCACTAATTAATTTAACATTTTACATGTTTTCATTAGATTTGTATAAACAATTACAATTTCGATTAAACTAGTTATTCAATTTAAATTTTTTCAAGCATGAATGATGTTGCAACTAATGGAAAATTAGAAAAAGTTTGTAGAGAAGCCCAAGCTAAACTACAAAAACTAGACGCAGAAAAAAACAATGATATTTCCTCAAAACTGGAGTGGTGTCTTGGAAGTTATAATAATGACAAAAATCCAGAAGGTTTAATTGAGGTAGGAGGTCAGGCCTTGACTCTTTTGAAATCGTACAAAAAGAAAAATTCAAGACAAGTTTCTAAAAAACTGATTGAGGACTTAGAAAAAGTGACAACTGTTTAAGTATCTGGTCAGCTTCAAAACCTGACTTATTCACGTAAATTTTATGCAAATTAGAGAATTCTGAATTTTCAAAAATCTGAATCGAATGATTCATAGCCTCATTTCACTTGAATTCAAGTAACTCCCTCCTAATTTTTTTCAGGTGACCAAAATAAAAACCCCCAGGATGACCATTCTGGGGGTTTTATTATATCTTTTATTTCAATTATTATATCCTCTAATTTTTTGGCAGGTTATCTCACATTATAAACATCTGAAATATCAATCATATCTAAATAAACTTTTAAACATTTTGTGGTAGTAAATGGTAATACATTACTAATATCATCAGTATTACGATTGAACCACACTTCTGCATAGAATTTTCCTATAGAATACAAAGAAACCTTTGTTTTCGCATAAGTTCTGCTACACAATAAAACTCCATTTTCTGAAAGGTATTTTAGCTTGTTTTCAGTTGAAAGATTGCTAAATTTTTGAAAGGTTAGCATAATTAATTGTCTTTATTTTTTTATTAGTGATACTTAAATCGAATGTAAGTTATGATCAAGAAAGCTAAATATAGTAATTTTCTTGTTAACATGTTTTAAACTATACTACTTTATAGATTTTATTAAGATTCGAGCTTTTTTAATGTAAGATTTCAACAAAAAAAGAACAAAAACCTTAAGTCATTATTTAAACGAATTCAGAAACAATGGGTTTGGAATTGGAATAGTTTTCTTCAATTTAAAAAGATTAATTAACAATTAAAAACTTGGTAAATAATAAAAAAAATAACATATTTATAAACTCTATAACTTCATTATCTCATCACCATTTGAATTGTTTAAAGTTTAATCATAGGGAGGTAATGTTAAACTAACAGGTTCATTTAAGTACCTTTTTCACTATGACTAAACTATAAATAGTTGATTTTCAGTATTATATATTTAAAATCAACTTATGTAGATAAATATGAAAATGATGATTAATATTGTACTATTTTGTTTACTTCTATTATTTTTGCTGCCTTTATATCACCTCTTTTCTATTACATTTTCCTTAATTCTAAAAAAGATTACTAGTGGAGTAAGCTTAAGACCTACAAACATAGAAGAAAGGAAATTAAAAGAAAAAAGTTTGAATCCCAGAATGGAAATCATACAGTAAAGCGCTGTAAGTTATAAGTCATAAGAATCCTTACAATTCCCTTTAAATCTAAAGGGAATTTTTTTAGCCTACTTTTCCTACTAAGTAATAAACCTGTATTTTATCCTTTTTTTGACTAAATCTATTTATTGATTTTGAAAATGCTATTTATTTTTTCACTACTGGACAAAAAAGGTAAAAAGTGCTATGAATAAATTTGAGTTGGAAAAAACAAGAAGAAATGACTCAAGCACTATTGTATAAAATTAAGGAAGTTCTACCAGAGTACATGGCTTGTTCATAAAAAAAAGGAACTTCCCCAAAAAGAGATAATTTTGTAGTGCTAACAAACAATTTTATCATGGAAGCTCCTAAAAAAACGAAATTAGAGAATATTACAGCTACCTCCAAGAAGAATTACAAGATGATCGAGACAACCGAGGCAAACACCATGAATTAGCATTTGTAGTTCTAAGTTTTTTAGTAGCGATCTTGCGTGGGACAGGCAAATTAAGTCTATCCAAAATCCATAGAATGATGGTAAGAGAACATGATATTTTAGCCCTGGATGTCAACAGTAAGAGTAAAAAATGTATCAGTAGAACTCAATTAATGCGTATATTGGACGATTTTGATTTAATGCGTATATTGGACGATTTTGATTCAAGACATTTCAATGAATTAAATACTGTTTATTTTGCAGGCAACCTTGAGTATGATGGTCTTTATTGGCAAGCCATTGATGGTAAAGAGTTACGTGGTAATATCGATAAAGTCAAAGGAGAGAAGCGAGCGGAAAATGTTGTTTTTGCGACTCATCACTCAGATCGGCAAAGTAGCATCATTGGGACTTATTCAGGCAAAAAGGCTTCAGAGAAACGAGTGGTAGCAGAATATTTTGAAAACCAGCAAGACTTATCCAGTCAAGCTTATAGTTTAGATGCATTGCATAACAGTGTTAGCTTGTTGAAAGAAATTGCAGGCAAACAAGGTGTTTATCTCACTCAAATCAAAGGCAATCAAAAAAATCTGTTGGAAGGCTTAAAAGATCTACATGATGGTTTTGCACCAACCAGCTGCTTTCATACCCAAGAAAAGGCGCACCGCAGAATTGAAAGCCGTAAGGCTTGGGTATACCCTTTACAAGTGGAAGACTTGGCTAAGCGTTGGTTAAAAACTAAAATCAGTAGTTTTCTAGTGATAGAAAGAGCGTTTTCACATGTGAAATCGGGTAAGATTTCTCATGAACGATCTTATTACATCAGTAATTTGGAAGTATCTAAACAGAATGACGAAGTGCTATTTAATGCTGTCAGAAATCACTGGCTTGTAGAAAGTAACAATAATATTAGGGATAGTAATTTTGGAGAAGATCAGATCAAAAGTTTTAAAAATGGTCTGCAAAAAAGTTGTGCCGCATTTTTGACGCTGGTTTTAAATGGGTTATCCAAAATGAATAAGGACAACAACTTGGTTGCCCTGAGGGAAGATTTGACTTATGACAGAAATATGATGTTCCTGTTTTTCTGAAAAATTAATTTTATGAACTAGTGTAGAGATTGTTTAAAAGACGAATTAATGGTAGTTTTGTATTATGGCAAGAACAGGACGAAAGTTAGCATTAAATGAAGCTGATTATAATACTTTGGTTGCTATATCCAGGGCACATAGTGCAGATTATCGAAGAGTTATACGTGCAAAAATCATTTTGATGTTACATGGTGGGCATACCTA
>JAHQVQ010000224.1 GCA_019634305.1 Flammeovirgaceae bacterium
ATTTTTTGAAAAGATATTCAGCGACAATTGCCCCTAGAATGGCATCTCCAAGGTATTCAAGTCTTTCATTTGATTCCTTGAAGCCCTTTAGGTTGGATTCTGCAATGGAACTGTGTTTCATTGCCAAAGAATAAAGCCTTATATTGAAAGGGGCAGTACCAGTAATAGTTTGTACTGCCCGGCTCAATTCCAAGTCCTTTTTAGAATATTTAGTAAACCAACGTTTTAAGTACTTTCCTAAATTCACTACTCTTCATATTTTCGAAGTAGAATTGAGAAGTTATGCCCTCCAAAACCAAATGTATTACTTAATGCAACTTTAACATCTCTTTTTTGAGCTTTGTTAAAGGTAAAGTTTAATTTACTATCAAAGGTTTCATCATCAGTAAAATGGTTGATGGTTGGAGGAATAATTCCTTTTTGAATGGCAAGAATACATGCTATAGATTCTATTGCTCCAGCAGCTCCCAAAAGGTGACCAGTCATTGATTTTGTAGAGCTGATATTTATATTATAGGCATGTTCTCCAAATACTTCCTGAATAGCTTTTACCTCACTCATATCTCCTAATGGGGTAGAAGTACCATGAACATTAATATAATCAACCTCTTCAGGCTTAATGCCGCTATCACTTAAGGCATCATACATAACATTTTTAGCTCCAAGGCCTTCAGGATGGGGAGCAGTAATATGATGTGCATCTGCAGACATTCCTCCACCAAGTATCTCTGCGTAAATCTTTGCTCCTCTTGCTTTCGCATGCTCTAATTCTTCAAGTATTAAAGCTCCGGCACCTTCACCTAATACAAACCCATCTCTATTTTTATCAAATGGCCTGGAGGCAGTGGTGGGGTCATCATTTCTCTCAGACAATGCTTTTAAAGCATTAAATCCGCCAATACCTGATTCAACAACAGCAGCTTCACTTCCACCTGTTACAAAAATATCTGCTTTACCTAATCTTATATAATTAAAAGCATCTACAAGTGCATTTGTAGATGAGGCACATGCTGAAACTGTGGCAAAGTTTGGTCCCATTAATCCAAATTTAATGGAGATATGACCAGCACTTAGGTCGGCAATCATTTTTGGGATAAAAAATGGATTGTATCTTGGAGTTCCATCACCTGCAGCAAATTCAGTTACTTCTTTATGAAAAGTTGTCAAACCGCCAATTCCTGATCCCCAAATAACACCTGCTCTGGCCAAATTAGTTTTTTCAAGATCCAATCCTGAATCTTTCATGGCCTCCTCAGCTACTACCATTGCATATTGCGTAAAAGGATCCATTTTCCTGGCATCCTTACGGTGTATGAAATCATGAACATCAAAGTCTTTTACCTCACAGGCAAATTTCGTCCTGAACTTTTCAGTATTAAATTTGGTGATTGGAGCTGCACCGCTTACACCTTCTTCCAAACTTTTCCAATAATCCTCTAAGTTATTTCCAATTGGAGTGAGCGCACCCAAGCCTGTAACAACTACTCTTTTAAGTTCCATGCAATCTAAATTGGTTTGAAAATACCCTACCTATATAAAAAATCAGACCTGAAAGGCATTTGATCTAACACAAATTTAACCCTGCAGGTCTAAGAATGATCTAAGAAAAAATACCTATATTTATTAACCAGCGTGTTCCTCTAGGTAACTAATAGCCTGGCCAACAGTTGCAATACTTTCAGCTTGATCATCAGGGATAGAAATGTTAAATTCTTTCTCGAATTCCATGATAAGCTCTACAGTATCTAGTGAGTCAGCTCCAAGATCGTTTGTAAAACTTGCCTCTGGAGTTACTTCTGATTCTTCAACCCCTAACTTATCAATTATAATTTTCTTTACTTTTTGAGCGATTTCTGACATAATCCTTCTACATTTATTTTATTAATCTGGTGCAAATAAATACATTAAAACCTTGAATGTCAAAAATTAAATTGGAAATTTGTCAATTACAATATTCTTGTTAGATCAAAATGCTAATCTAGTAGGCATTATGCCCCATAAACTTCAGGTTTCATATAACTTTGACTTCTACCTTTTTGGAATTGTTAGTGTCCAAAAAGGGTATAAACTTGCCTGGTTGTTAAATGAAAATTTAGGTATTTCCATGGTAAAGAATGAAAACATAAAACTGGAATTTACAAATCAGGAAATATTTGAAATACCTAATTATATCTATACTACAGAAAACAATACTTATAGGCTAATTTGTAACAGATCTGCTGAGCATAAATATTCTCAGAAATTTTGTATTGCACCTGAGTTTAATCAAATAGATTATTTTCTTCAAATTGAAAATCAAACAGGATTAATTTCTGAGGATAACATCCTGAATACTATTCAGCAATTTTCGGAGGTTCAATATGCCTGTAAAATTAATTTGGAGACCTTTAAAAGTAGAGAGAATTTTTTGTTCTAATCTTTTACCTTTCTTTTGGATAGATTTTCAATAAATTCATTTAAAGATTGTGTGAGGAGGTTTAGAATAAAGGTGGTGATATGCTCTTTAATTTTTCTTACCATTAAAGAATCTGTTTTTTCAGTTCCAACCATTGATTCTTTTCCCTTACTGTCTTTTGATTCAATAGATTGAGTAGTATTTTTTCTGGAATTCAGAAAAAGTTCCAGAGTTGCATAAGTTACAATTAAAACCCCAGAGATAATTAGCACCTTTTTGCCTTTATTCTCTACTTCCTTTACAACTGTTTGAACATCTGCTTTTAAAGCTTCCTTATAGGTTTCAGCTTCCTTTTGTAGGGTCTTCTTCTGTTGAATTATTTCCGTTTTCAATTTTATCTGGTGATTTTAATTGATTTTCTAAAACTTGATCAATACCTCTTTTTATAGCATTTCGGTAATACATAATTATGACTAGTAAAAGAACGTAAAATAAAGCCACAATAAAAAAACCGGAATAGCTGATATGTAAAATACTGCTGATGAAATAAGCGCATCCCAAACTAAAAAATAAGATAATAAAAGAAATAAAAATTAATACCAAAGAAATTAAAATTAGGATGGTAAGTGCAGAAGCAACTCCAGTCCTCAATTCCAACTGAATAATTTTTATATAGGTTTCAATAAAACCAACAGCATTATCTAATAGGCGGTTTATTGCCTTATTTTCAGTAATTGAATACTTTTCTTCCACTTATCCCTTTAAATTTGTTCTATAATATTGCACTATTATAATAAGTAATTAACAAATTACCAATTCCTGAAAAGGAAGGAGTAGAAACTATCTATATTTGGAATTCATTTGAACCAATTCGAACTAAATTAAACAAGAAAGACCAAGCTCTGGTCAGTAATATTAATATTATGAGGATTACCATTATTATAATTTTTGCTATTTCATTGGCTATTTTTTCATGTGATGCTAATAAGGAAACAACTTCATTAACCACTTTAAATGAGGGAGACGATTATCTAATCACCATATCCACAAGGCACGGGGATATGAAAGCTGTTTTGTTTGACGAAACACCACAACATAAGGCGAATTTTGTAAAATTAGCATCGGAAGGCTTTTTTGATGGATTGCTATTTCACAGGATAATAAAAGATTTTATGATACAAGGGGGGGATCCTGATTCTAAAAATGCAAGTCTTGAAAAAATGCTGGGTGGTGGAAGTCCAGGTTATTATATTCCAGCTGAATTTAGTACTGATCTTATACACGAAAAGGGAGCGCTTTCAGCTGCTAGAAAGCCAGATAGGATTAATCCTAAAAAGGAATCAAATGGCAGCCAGTTTTTTATAGTTCAGGGGACTTCCTTTACCGAGGAGGAACTTATTGTTCAAAATACCGATATCAGACAACTATATGTTCTATTTGATTCATTAATAAACCTTGAAGACTTTAATGGTTTAAATTCCCAATACGGTGAATTGCAATTGGAAGGAAACAGAGAAAAGCTTTTCAAATTTATTTGGGATCAGAAAGAAACTATTGAAAAACAATTTGAGACTACTTTGGAAAAACCAATGAGCGATATACAAAAAGCTGCATATACAACTGTTGGAGGATATCCTTCATTGGATGGAGATTATACAGTATTTGGGAAGGTTATTTCTGGTCTGGAGGTAATTGATAAAATTGCCGATGAAAAAACTCAGCCTGGAGATAGGCCTGTGGAAGATGTGAAAATGGAAATTAAAGTGGAAATTTTACCTAAATCTGAAATAATAAATACTTATGAAGTAGAATATTAAGGAGGGAATTTTCCCTCCATTTCTGAAAATTAGTATTAACTATCGTTTTCCTTTTCGGATAAAGGTTACTTTGAATAAAGATTTATTCTCCTTATCTCGTACTTCCTGGGTCACTTTTCCTTTAATGGCCTGAATAGAGGGATTAGTATCTAGTTTTTTCATAGCAAAATAGTTTTGGTAGATTATAATGTAATAAGGAATAAAACAGCTAGTGTTTTATACAACAGATACAAGTAAAACTATTGTTAGGCATTAATAAATCCCTAATATGCTACCTACTATTAAAAATTAACAAATATTAATTTACATGTTAAAATATCTCAGTTAAAACTTTAGATTCTTTTTTGTTACTATATTTCTGTAGTGAGAAAGTAAACCTGCTTCCTCTCCTGGGGAAACTCTCGACCCATATTTTCCCACCATTTTTTTCTACGAATTCTTTACATAAAATTAAACCTAACCCTGAACCTTTTTCATTAGCAGTACCTGCCTTACTGAAGTGTTTTTGGGGAGAGAATAGTTTGGTGATTTCTTCCTGTGACATTCCTACACCATCATCTTCTACTACAATATTAGTATGGCCATTATTATTACTTTCTGTAGACTTTATATAGATATTGCCATTTTCTTTAGTGAATTTGATGGCATTTGAAATTAAGTTTCGAATAATAATGATTGTCATCTCCTTATCCGCCCAAAGGTTACTTGAAGAAGTGGTGAGATTATGAATGGTGATTTTTTTCTTTTCTGCTTGTGGTATTAATAGGTCAATGATCTTTTGAACTGTTTTATTCAAATTCACTTCTTGTTTGTTTACTTTAATACCATTCATCTGTGTTTTTGTCCAGTGAAGTAGGTTGTCCATTACATCAATGGTATTTTTTAATTTGCCATTTAAATCCATGGAAATTGTCCTGATTTGATCGGAACTTAATCCATTTAATTGAAGTAATTCCAGTACTCCCTGAAGGGAATTAAGGGGACTTCGAAGGTCATGGGAAATTATGCCTAACAATTTATCCTTTATTGAATTTAGTTCAACTAATTCTTTTTTTTGAGTTTCAATTCTTTTTTGGAATTTTTCATTTATGCCCTGAAGCAAATACAAAAACATGGTAATGGTTATGAAGGTAATTGAAATAGTTGATCTCAATATATCATATTTCCAAACTACATATGGAAGGTGACTAATGTCAATACCAAATAATAGGTGGATTTCATCATAAAAAAGAACACATAAACTACTGAATATAAATGAGAACCACATGAGTTCAGAATCTTCATAATTGAATAAAACATGAGGAAGAACTGCCATGCATAAAATAAATGCTCTTGGAGCTAATGCAACCATTAAATTGGCCTCGGTCATATCTAATTTGGAATAAATCGAAGCCAGCGTAATTACCAGTGTAGGTCCTACACACAATATTGTCCTGGAAACACCGGTAAATCCCCATCTATTAAGTAGGGGAACAAGAAGGAAAATGAAGATGCAAAAACTAAAGTGTATAAAATGCTGGGGTAATGAGAAAACTATGGTGGAAGCAAGGAAAAATAAAAAAGGGATTATCAACAAAATTGACAATTGATTGGCGAGATAAATACTCTTGTTTTTCCCTTCAGAATTTGATGGTTTTACTCCCCAGTTACTTAATATATGCCAAAAGTGAGTCATAGCCGAATTTTGTAAATAAATGTAAACCCTAAATTATAACAAGATGACATAAATGATAGAAGAATGGTTTGAATTTACATGGTTTGGGGCAAGCCGATTCTAGTGTTGGATGTAATTTTTTGAGTAAAAACACATATTTATGTAAAAAAACTTCTTCTTATAGTGTTTTTTTTAAGGATTTTAATATACAACTTAATAAATTATCTGGGAAATAATTCCTCAATTACTGCTATTTCCAATAAGTTATCGAATTATGAATTTTTATATTTAATTAATTGACATTCAATATGTTAATAGTGATTTTAAAAAAAATATTAATTGGGTTTAACATTGGTATTTTAATTGCTGCCCCAGTCATACAGTATTCAGTTTCGACTAATTTTTTTTATGGGCATGTAATTTCAATATTACACAAGTAAGGTCGAGGCTATTTATGAGATGTAATTAAAAATTGCTTTTAACATATTGCATACCAAATAATAACTAACAATTTATTCATATGAAATTCAACAGCTTACCTTTAAATGCTAGAAAGTCAATTTTGTTTCCAGAGGCAACTCTTATGTCGAGTAATGAGAATGAGGCTTTTAGAATATCATTTTTTAATTTCAAAGGTGGAATATTTGAAGTTTGTTACGATGTGTCCTCAGATGAGATCGAAGATATTCGAAGCATAGATGATAAAATACTGGATAATAGTATGAAGGAATTTATCTTTTCCTAAAAATAAAGCACTTCATAATAAGGCAAGGGGAGTTATTTTAACTACTATTTTTTGATCCGAATTCCACTTCTTGTTTAGTTATAGAAGTGGAAGCTGGTGCAAGATGATTTTCCACTATCCAATTCGAGCTTAGTCAGTTCTTTATCTTTCCTTTTTAGGATGATAATGAATTCCATTTTTTTATAACTACTTCTAGTTTTATCCAATCTTGAACTAAAAGGTAGTCCTTCATTTTTCATCTCAAGAAAGCAACTCCTTTAGATTTTGAGTTTTTCCATTCCCATTCATTAAATCATTGTCTTTTATTTCCTTTAAAATAATTAAATTGCCAGTCAAATCTTTTTATAAAATATACTGGCAAATCAGTGAGTAATAAATATAGTATCCTTTATGTGGATGATGAACGTCAAAACTTAATTTCCTTTAAAGCGACTTTTCGGGAGGATTATACTATTTTAATTGCGAATAGTGGAAAGGAAGGTATAGAGGTTTTGGAAAATAAAACAGTGGATTTGGTCATTAGTGATCAGAAAATGCCTGAAATGACCGGTGTTGAATTTTTTGAAAAAATCATTCCCAGATTTCCAGATCCAATGCGAATCCTACTTACAGGATACAGTGATATGCAAGCCATTATTGATTCTATAAATAAAGGGAAAATTTACTTCTATATCTCAAAGCCTTGGAAAAGAGAAGAATTGAAGCAGTCTATTGAAAAGGCGCTCGAAGCTTATGAATTAAGAAAAGAAAATAAGGTTTTGTCCAATGAGAAAGAAGCGCTTTTAGTAAAAACAGAGCGACAGGAAAAAGAAAATGTGATTGCTCAATTGGAAAATCTGAAAAATCAGGTCAACCCACACTTTTTGTTCAATTCCCTTAATGTGTTATCTGCCCTTGTAGAAAAAGATGCCAAATTGGCCAGACAGTTTGTGCAAAAATTGTCAAAGGTATACAGGTATGCTTTGGAACATAAAGATCAAATAGTTGTTACGCTAAGAGATGAAATGAAATACATTAAAAATTATGTATTCTTACAAAAAATACGGTTTAATGAAGGATTGGAAGTGAATAATAATATTGAAGAGGAAAAGCTTGATCTCTATATTCCCCCTTCTGCGGTTCAGCTTATTGTAGAGAATGCTATTAAACATAATGTTATTTCCAAAGATGATCCTTTAAGAATTGAGATTTTTGTAGATGAGAATAATTTATTGGTGGTAAAAAATAATTTACAACTGAGAGAGGACAGTGTTGATTCAACAGGGATAGGTCAGCAAAATTTGCTAACAAGATATAAGTTTCTTTCTAACAAGCCTCCAGAATTTTCTCGTGAAGATGGTTTTTTCTATTCAAAAATACCCTTGTTGGAGCAGGAGATTTAAAAATAATCATTTAACTAGAAACTGAAAGTAAAAAAGAAAACTATAAATAATGAAGGTTTTAATTGTTGAAGATGAACAACTTGCTGCGGATACACTTGAGAGGATGTTGTTGGATCTCAACTCAGAAATTGAAATTTTAGATAAAATCGATTCTGTAAAAAAAGCAGTAAAATGGCTCTCAGAAAATGAAGTTGATCTTTTATTTCTGGATATCCACCTGGCTGATGGAAAAAGTTTTTCCATATTCGAAAAAGTAGATGTAAAAACGCCTATCATATTTACTACAGCATATGATCAATACGCCATCAAGGCTTTTAAACTTAATAGTATTGCCTATTTATTAAAGCCTATTGATGAGGAAGAGTTGGAAGAGGCTTTGGAAAAATATGAAAATTTAAAAGAGACCAGTCAAGGGGTTGATGTAGCTTCAATTTTGAAGGCAATCGATCAAAAGGAGGCTTCTTTTCAGAAAAGATTTATGGTGACTACAGGGGAGAAAATCAGATCAATTTTGATAGAAGAAGTTGCTTATTTTATGGGAGAAGATAAATACCTTTATTTAATTACAAAAGATAATAAAAAATATATTATTGATTCTACGCTCACAAAACTTGAATACCTTCTGGACCCAGAAAGATTTTTCAGGATAAATAGGAAGTTTACTATCAGTTTTGACTCTATAAAAGAAATGGTGGTTTATTCAAAAAGTAGGGTAAAGGTAGAGCTAGATCCTCCAGCTCCATATAATTTAGAAGCTATTGTAAGTGTAGACAGATCTGGCTCATTTAAAAAATGGCTGAACCGGTAAAAAGTTGTTATTCTCAAAGAAATTAAAAGTTATATCAACAAAAAAGCTCTTCAGGATTTCCTGAAGAGCTTTTTTGTTGATAAGCTAATTTACTTTTGATTAGCCTAACGCTTTTACCATTGTTTCTCCGATATCACCTGGAGATACAGCTACATGAATACCACATTCTTCCATGATTTTCATTTTAGCTTCTGCAGTATCATCTGCTCCACCAATGATTGCTCCTGCATGACCCATTCTTCTGCCGGGAGGCGCTGTTTGTCCTGCAATAAATCCAACAACAGGCTTATTACCATATTTTGCTCTGTTTTCTTTCACCCAATAAGAGGCTTCAGCTTCCATCTGACCACCAATTTCACCAATCATGATGATTCCTTCAGTATCAGGATCTTTCATTAGCATTTCCACTGCCTGTTTGGTTGTTGTGCCAATAATTGGATCACCACCTATTCCAATGCAAGTAGATTGCCCAAGACCTGCTTTAGTGATTTGGTCAACTGCTTCATAAGTTAGTGTACCTGATCTTGATACAATTCCTATTTTACCAGGATTGTGAATGAAACCTGGCATAATACCAACTTTTGCCTGACCTGGAGTAATTACACCCGGACAGTTAGGGCCTATCATCACTACATCTTTATCAGTTAAGTATTCCTTCACAGCAATCATATCCTTTGTTGGGATACCTTCTGTAATGGCTACAACTACTTTGATACCAGATTCAGCTGCCTCCATAATGGCATCGGCTGCAAAAGCCGGGGGTACAAAAATTACTGAAACATTAGCTCCGGTTTCTTTTACTGCATCAGCCACGGTATTAAAAACCGGTCTCTCTAAGTGCGTTTGTCCTCCCTTTCCCGGAGTTACACCACCTACAACCTGTGTACCATACTCAATCATTTGCTCAGCATGGAACGTCCCTTCAGAACCAGTAAATCCCTGGACAATAACTTTCGAATCTTTATTTACAAGAACACTCATTATTTATGATTTTCAGTTTTTGGCAATTTTCTGGCAAAAATATAATTTTGATTCGGGAATTTAAACTCTTTAATGGATTTAATCTGAAATTGATAAAAAAGCTTTAATTAATTAGGATAAATGCTTTTACTGTCTTTAAAAAAATCCAGAATTAAAGTTAGAATTTAGTTCCATTAAAGATACTTTTGCAGAAAATGACAGAATTGAAGATTTGGGAGGTTAGTCTGGATAGCTAAAAGATTAATAAGCCATTTTGTCATAAAACAAATGAAAGGCAAAAAAATTGAAAAACATTTTCGTGATCTAAATTTAAATATTAAAAATGGGAAAGGATAAAGAAAAAGATCAAAAAGAAGCTCAGCAAGATACGGAAGTTGTAAATGAAAAGGAGGAAGTTTCTGAACAAGAAGAACCAAAATCAGAACCTGATTCAGAATCGGAGCAGCCAGTGGAAGAGGAATTGAGTGAATCAGAGAAGCATGCTATAGAACTTGCTGAGGCCAAGGATAAATATCTTCGATTGTATTCGGAATTCGAAAATTACAGGAGGAGAACTTCAAAGGAAAAAATGGATTTCCTTAAAACAGCAAACGAAGGTTTAATCAAGGAATTTTTACCAATTTTAGATGATTTTGAAAGGGCCGAAAATTCTTTTGGGGAGGCGAAAAAGGAAAAAGATCCTGTAAGAGAAGGATTTGATATTATTTATAAAAAATTCCAATCTACTTTAGATAAGCAAGGTTTAAAAGAAATTGAGAATCCACAAGGAAAGCCTTTAGATACCGAACTACATGAGGCGGTTACTCAGTTTCCTGCCCCAAGTGAAGACCTGAAAGGAAAAGTAATTGATCAGGTAGAAAAGGGTTATACACTTGGAGATAAAGTGGTAAGGTTCGCCAAAGTTGTGGTAGGAGCATAAGTTCTGAATAGAACATTGAAAGAATACTATTTGAATATTTTAATACTGTTGGTAAAGTGTTTTTGCTGTCAGTGTTTTTAACTGAATTATCAGCCAGAAATGGGTACAAAAAGAGATTATTATGACATCCTAGGGGTAAGTAAAAATGCGAGCCCTGAAGAGATAAAGAAGGCATATCGTAAAATTGCCATTAAATTTCACCCTGATAAAAATCCTGGGGATAAAGAAGCCGAGGATAAGTTCAAGGAAGCTGCAGAGGCTTATGAAGTGTTAAGTCATGCCGAGAAAAAACAAAGGTATGATCAATTTGGGCATCAGGGAGTTGATGGTAATTTTGGTGGTGCTGGAATGAATATGGATGACATATTCTCAAGTTTTGGTGATATTTTCAGTGATTTCTTCGGTGGAGGAGGAGCTGGTGGAGGAGGAAGACAAGGGTATAGTCGTGGAGTGAGAAGAGGGAAGGACTTGAGGGTCAGGTTAAAACTGAATTTGCAGGAAATCGCTAATGGTGTTGAAAAAACTATAAAGGTTCCCAGATATATCACTTGTGATACTTGTGGAGGAAATGGTGCCAAAAATGGTTCTGCACTGAAAACTTGTCATACTTGTAATGGTACAGGTCAGGTAAGAAAAATTATGAACACCATGCTTGGTCAAATGGTCTCTACTAGTACTTGTCCTACTTGTGAAGGAGAAGGACAAATTGTGGAATCCAAATGTTCAAGCTGTCATGGTGAAGGAAGGATACAAAAAGAAGAAGTTATAAAAGTTCAGGTTCCTGCTGGTGTAACTGAAGGTGTTCAGCTTTCAATGTCGGGCAAGGGAAATGTTCCAAAAAGAGGTGGAATGGCTGGTGACTTGATTATTGTAATTGAAGAAGTAGAAGATGATAATTTAAAAAGAGAGGGTGCTAATGTACACTACCCTTTGTATATAAGTTTTGCCGATGCTGCTTTAGGAACTACTGTGGAAGTACCTACTATTAATGGCAAGGTGAAAATTCCAATTGCAGCAGGTACACAAAGCGGAAAGATTTTGAGATTGAGGGGGAAAGGAATTAAAGAATTGAATGGTTTTGGAACAGGAGATCAATTGATCCATGTGAATGTATGGACGCCAACTTCTTTAACCAGTGAAGAAAAGCAATTCTTTGAGAAATTTAGGGAGGCACCTAATTTTAAACCTAAGCCAGACAAGTCGGAAAGAAATAGTATTTTCGACCGGGTTCGGGAATTCTTTGACTAGAAATTAATAAAAATAAAAAAAGCTCTGATAAAAAAATCAGGGCTTTTTTTGTATACAATAGAGATTATATAAAATAACAATACTAGGAAGAAAAACTTTTTGTTTTTGCCAGCGGAAAAGACCATTATAAGCAATTAATCATTTGCTAGATTTTGGCTATTTTCATCCATACAAATTTTATTATATATAATCTCTAA
>JAHQVQ010000225.1 GCA_019634305.1 Flammeovirgaceae bacterium
AATTTAAGGCTGAACATAGATTGAAATTGCTCTTCCATCTGCTCGGTATTAATTTTCATCCACAAATCTTCAATTGTTTCTACAAAAGCAGTTTTATTGATCACAAAGGCTTTAGCCCATTGTTTTTCATCCATTTCTATAGCCTTTCAATAATATTTAAGTTAGGTGAATAAGCCGGAAGATATAATAATTCAATATTATTTTCACCAGCTGTTTTACTGACCAGCTCACACTTTTGATACTTAGCATTCCATGCCGGGCATTATCGAGTATAAGCACTAATTTTCTTTTCAGATCCGGATAATCTTGTTCTCTTAACCACTGGAAGAACCCGGTTATGAAGCAAGCGTTGATATAGGAATCATTGTAATAGCTCAATACTTGTGCATTAGCCGGGTCTAATCCAGCTAATACATTCACGCGATAACGTCCATGAGCAGAAGGAAAATAACAAGGGTTTTTACTCCAAATATAAGTCCGGTAGCTGCCCTGTACAAAATGAGCTGCATCTATAAAAAGGAAGCCATCTTGTCCTGAAGCTGCATTTTTCAAGGGAGGAAACAATTGTTGTTCCTTAAATTCTTCCTGTGTTTGGAGCCATTGTTCAACCTGTTTACCACCAGGAAAATTATTGGTTTTCCGGTATTTAATCTTGAGTGATTTAAGAAAGATCCGGATACTTTCCACACTCCGGTCAAGACCTGTATTGTCCCAAATCCATTCCCTCAATTCCCGGATGGAGCTCGGTATCATATCGGCAATAGCTGATTCAATCTGGCTTTGAAACGGTAATAGACTGGATACAGGGCGATAATAATTTACCTGCCTCAGCCGTGCTATGCTAATCCACCTTCATTATACAAGCGAATAACCGAAGTATTCGTAGCCGGACTCAGATTTAAAATCTTTGCACACGCCTTACTGCTATATCCCTCATATAATAAATGAATTATATGCATACGATCTCTAACTTTTGAAGATTTATGTTTTTTTCTCTCGATATTTGCTGTATGAGCTTCGGCTTTACTGATTCTCTAAGCCAACACGCAGTGGGGAGCATAATTTAATTGTTTTGTCACTTTAAAATTAATGCTTCCTTTTTTATGTTCAATCACTAAAATCTCTTTAGCTACTTTTCTATTAACAATTTTAGTTTGTGACGTGGAGAACTATAAAGCGCAATTTCACAAAATAAAATTTGTTATTAACTCTTAATCAAACACTACTTTAAAAATATTATTTACTAGCCAACCAAAGCATTAAATGTTCTCCCTCCAAAGAAAATATTATTACAATATTAACCTCAGAAAAATTTTCACTGAGATATCATATTGAAATTTAAAATCCTAATCAACTAGTGATTTAAATTGTTACTAAAGCGCCTGTAAAATGATTAGAATTAAAGTTTATCATTTGCAAACTTCTTTTTATCCTGAGCTATCAATCGGGGTTTTCTCAACAAGGATATCTGAAATTCTCCTAGTTCTCCATAGAAGATAGACTCGATTTATTTGATGGAGAAAACGTTACACATTTCAAAAATATTCCTGGAAATAAAAATACGATTAGTGATATTGTCTACCTCACTACCGATGATTTTATAGACCAAGCAAGCCCGAAAAGGTGGAGTTTTTCTACAAGTAAATTGAAAACGCTTATCTCAGATAGCTTTATTCATGATATGGAAGACCAAAAAGAATTATTTGAATAGGCTTTGGATGATCATCAGAAAACTACTGACCAAAGAGATGATATTACATTAATGGGATTGAGAATCTAGGTTTTCTCCTTATTATAAAACCTTAACTTTCTTTGAAGCCGATTCATCATTTTCACGATGCGATCGGCTTTTGTATCTTCAGTTTTGGCACTATAAATCCAATCAATGTAAGTTTTCTGCTCCCCTTCAGTGAAGGGGAGAAATATTTCGTGAATTTTTTGGGGCTCATTTTTAAAACACTTAATAATTTCCCCGGGAATTTCCAAAGGAGACACATCAGAATAAAACACTACTTTTACCCAGTCTCCAGCTTCCTTCCAGATCTTTTTCCTGATCTGAGCTTTAACAGGAAGAGGAAGAAACAATTTTCCATCAGCCATGGGCATCAGCTTGCATTGTTTCAATTCAAAATCATCAACAAAACCTTTTACTTTTACCCAGCCAAAAGGATTATGCTTATTCTGTAATATTTCGGGAAGGACAGCATAAGTCCACCCTCCTTTTCCAAGAAATTTTTCCAACAAATATTCTACATCGACTAATGACGTTTCTTTATTCATTTATAGTGAACCTCTATTGGTTAATACTGAGATATATTCGTAAGTACCTGATTTATAAGCGACCAATATCCTATACTTTTCCGTACCTAAGTACCAGTACTATTTTATATTGAGTACTTTTATCTCATTATCAAAAAGTTGTGGCACTTATTAAGTATATTTAATTCTGCACATCTTTTTATTTCTTTTTTAAATACACATAAGTACCTCCTCAAAATCCTTAACCTCAATTTTCCCTTCTGTGGGAATCATATTTTGCCACATCCAATTGTATTGTTCAATGACCTGCTCAGCTTTTAAATGTGGTCGATCTCCGGTAGTATGCCCATTTTTCACAACAGTAATATTATAGTTTTTCACTAATGCAGACTGAATTGTAGCCTCTACACAAAAATCTGTAGCACATCCTGTTATCACTAGATCCTTAACCTCCAATTCCCTTAGCTTAAATTCCAGTGCTGAATTGTAAAAAGCATCATTGGCTGTTTTACTTAAGATTAGATCATTTGGGTTTACATCCAGCTCATCCAACAATTCCCATTCTGATGTATTCGGAACAAAAGCTTTCCATTTCGAACCATCATGTTGGATAAAAATAACAGGTAATTCTCCTACTCTAAATTTTTGCGCCAAAGCATTTATCCTTTTTACTACTCCAGTTGTATCAAACCTGGGAGTTTTATCTGTAAAAGAACCTTTTTGCATATCAATAATCAATAAAGCTTTTCTTATTTTCATTTTCTAATTGTCATTAGTATAAATTATCCTGATTCCTACCAAAAAAATCTCCCCTCCCTGAAATTATCTTTAAATTAGCACCAAAATATCATTTTTTAGTTTGTATGCTATTTACAATTCCCAAATTAAAAATTCTTTTTCTGAAAAGCCTGCTCAACTATCTTCTTTTTACTATAATTTATTTTTTGTGCCACACAAGTTTAATTGCACAAAACAACCAGACTATTGATGAGGGAAAAACTACCCTTCCAACCGATTCCAGTGTAGTTTTAGAAGACATTGATGTTAATTTTTTATTCCACTATTACGAACAGGATGGCAATCATTCAGCAGTAACAGGAGGGTTGGGTACAGAAGAACTTCAGGATATTTCAGGGACAATTATTCTGAATATCCCTCTGGATACTTCCAGTTATTTCAACATGAGTTTGAATGTAAATCATTACTCCTCAGCTTCTACCGATAGAATTAATACCGCAATGTCCTCTGCTTCGAGTTCAGATGTGAGAACACAGGTTTCATTGGGCTATAAAAAATTTAATGCTTTAAGGTCAAAAGCTTTTGGATTTCACATGGGCGGCTCCATGGAGTCGGATTATATCTCCAATTTTTTGGGAGCAGATTGGATGCTGGCTTCTAAAGATGGAAACAGAGAATTTAATATAAGTGGGTTGGTCTATTTCGATAGGTGGGCAATCATTTTCCCGGAAGAATTGCGGGAAGCAGGTCTGGCACAAGTTGACACTGACAAAAGACGATCTTACAGCATATTATTATCTTATTCTCAGGTAATTAATAAAAAAATGCAGGTGGCTTTTTCCGGAGAACTAGTCAATCAAAACGGATTACTTTCCACGCCTTTTCATCGGGTTTATTTTCGGGAACAGGATATGCCAAAAATTGAAAAGCTACCAGGAAAGCGATTCAAAATCCCTCTTAGTACCCGATTGCATTATTACATAGCCGATCCGTTAGTTCTCAGAATGTTTTACCGATATTATTGGGACGATTTTGGCATTCGGGCACATACAATTAGCATAGAACCATCTATAAAATTCAGCCCGTTTTTTTCTATCTATCCTTTTTACAGATATCATACTCAGCAGGCATCTCAATATTTTGGAGGCTTTAAAGTTAACCTGCTTGCAGATGAATATTATACTTCGGATTTCGATCTTTCGGGATTTTATAGCCATAAAGCTGGCATAGGTTTTAGATATTCCCCAGTCTTTGGAATTTCCCGATTTCGCCATCCTTTTTCTAAAAAAATTGCCCAGTTTAAAAGTGTAAATGTGAGATATGCCCAATATAAAAGACAAGATGGCTTAATAGCTTTTATGATAGGAACCGATTTTGCTTTCAGTTTTTAAAAAAAGAATAATAGAAATACGCTGATTTTCTCACATCCCAACCAAATTCAGCAAAATATCATCTAATATTGTTATGTAGTTAAATAATAATTACACCATTTGGCCACAACTTTAAATTGAAAGTAAAATAAATCTCATTTAAAATAATCCAAGGACTTAACTATAAAATCAATCCAATAAAAATGAAATTAATAAAAAATCTGATCATACCTGCATTATTGCTAATTGCCCCGTTGGCACATGGACAATTTCTTAAAAACCTTAAGGATAAAGTAACCAGCACTACTACCTCATTGGGCTTTTCGGAAGAAGAAGCTGGAAATGCCATTAAAGAAGCCTTACAAAAAGGTATTGTGAAAGGAGTAGGAGAAGTAGCTCAACTTGATGGCTATTTTGGAAATCCATTGGTAAAAATCCCATTTCCCGAAGAGGCAAAATTTGTAGAAAGTCAATTGAGATCAGTGGGTATGGGGAAATTAGCCGATGATGCCATTCTTTCACTGAACAGAGCCGCTGAGGATGCTGCTGGTGAAGCAAAGGATATTTTCATTGTGGCGATAAAAGGGTTGACTTTTAAAGATGCGGTTGAAATTGTAAGAGGAGAGGACAACGCTGCCACAGCTTATTTGCAGAATACAACTTCTGATAATTTGAAAGCCAAGTTCCAACCCATTATTGCCCAGTCCATTGAAAAGGTAGATGCCACCAAATATTGGGACAATGTGATGAATGAATACAACAAAATTCCATTCATGAAAAAAATTAATCCAAACTTGGAGGAGTATGTTACCGAAAAGGCTATTGAAGGACTTTTTGTTATGGTAGCTCAAGAAGAGGAAAAAATTAGGGAAGACCCAATGGCAAGAACTTCTGATATTTTGAAAAAAGTATTTGGAAATGGGGGCAAATAGATCCCTTAATTTTTAATAAATTATAAAACCCCTGATAGGTTTAAGACTATCAGGGGTTTCTTTTTTAAGAATACCTATCGTTCAAATATGAAAAAATGTTTATATTTTTACTTATAAGTAGTAATTCAAAATTAACCGTGTATTATTTTGCCGTAAAAGACTGATATAGAGATTACTATTTCTCGGAAATAATATTACCCGGTGTGGAGCACTGGTGCTTAAAAACATAAATATGGAGAAACTGTCTGACCGATTTGATGCTGAAACACTTTTAAGAGTAGCAGAAATATTAAAAACCATAGCTCACCCGGTAAGGCTTTTAATTCTGGAATTACTGGAAAAAAAGGAAAAGTTGACTGTATCGGAAATTATGAAAGGGACCGGAATAGAACAATCATTACTTTCTCATCATTTAATAAAAATGAAAGAGAAAGGTGTATTGAAATCAGAAAGAGAAGGAAAAAATATTTTTTATGCTTTAGCAGATAAACACATTGTGAATATCTTCGATTGTATGGAAGGCTGCTCTATTATTAAATAATTTATGCTAAATTAAAAGAGCAAAAAGAACAAATGATCTCCTAAATATTGATCAATAAAAAAGCCACTACTACACAATGCAACAGAGGCTTTCTATATTATAATTAAACCCAAATTAGGCAATTTGAGCATCAACTCTTCCTTGCAGATCTGCTTTTGAAGATGCTCCAACTACTTTATCTACTACTTCACCACCTTTAAATACCATCATTGTTGGGATACTTCTGATTCCAAATTTAGCGGCAGTTTCTGGATTAGCATCTACATCTAATTTTCCAATTACTGCTTTACCATCAAAATCTCCTGCTAATTCCTCCACTACTGGAGCCATCATTAAACACGGCCCACACCAGGTAGCCCAGAAATCCACTAATACCGGATTGTCAGAGTTTAATACAACTTCTTCAAAGTTATCATCTGTTATTTCAATTGCTTTTCCCATTTTAAAATCTATTTTATTGATAAAATTTATTCTGTAAACTTATAATAATTAGAGAACTGGTCTCTATAATCCCTTATATATCAAATTTGCTGCAAAAAAAGTTCAAAAGACATTCTGTCAGTTTTTGATATTTTCAAATTAATCGAAATAATACCTGATTATTCTTCAATCCATTCCACTTTTTCGGAAATATCGCCTCTTTTCCCTTCCCCTGGTTTGTCTTTAGGATAACCCAAATAGAAAAACCCCAATAATTTATCTTTAGCACCCAGTCCAAAAAACTCCTTTGCTTCCTCCCAATAAGTTACTCCCCCACTTCCCCAATAACCGCCTACACCATAAGCTGTAGCAGTAAGGTAAATATTTTGTACTGCACAAGCCACTGCTTCTATTTCTTCTATCTCAGGAATTTTCTCCGATTCCTGCCTTGCCATGGCAATAGCTATAATATGCGATGCCTTTAAAGGTTTGGTTTTCAGTTTTGTGAATTTCGCTTCTGAATAGCTTTCAGGGGGTGTTATTTTTTTGTAAAGACCAGCTTGAAAATCGGCAAATTTTTGTAATCCTTCACCAGTAAAAATGAAAAAACGCCATGGCTCGGTTTTACCATGAGAAGGTGCCCAGTTGGCATTTTCCAACAATTGCTGAATTATGCTTTTATCAATTTTCTGCTCACTAAACTGGTCAACAAATACTGACCTTCTTGACTTGATTAATCTATTAATCTCTTCTGTATTGAAATCCACAATTTATATTTTTCTTGGAAAATTAGGAATTTTCATTGCACAAAGCATTCTATCCTTTCAAACCCCTAAAAACAAGTGACAAAGATAGTGATAAAGAGATGGTAAAATAATAAGAAAACCACTTTTATTTCATCATTAACGCATATATCCAATTGATTTTACTGATAAAAGATTTACTCCAAAAAAGTATCTGATTTAAAAATAAAAGAAACCTGAAAATATACTTAATTTGCAAATACAAACCAATTGACAATTTTATGGTTTCTTTTTACGAGTAAATATTAATAAAAGAACCTTAATCAACCAATAAATATGGCCTAACCAGCCAGAAATCCCAAAACTTGTGGGACGACTAAACATCAAAACATATAAAATGATGACAGAGAATTTGCATATAAACTTCACTGACACCAGGGTTGCGTTCGCCTCAAAAAATAACTATTCGTTACGAAAGACCTATTTCCTTTTCTCCATGATGAATTGGAATGGATTGGTAAAATTGGGTACATTCTTTATCCAATTGACTCTGAAACTTAATTTACCAGTAAAACCATTCATTAATAAGACCTTGTTTTTACAATTCTGCGGAGGGGAAAATATTGAAGATTGCAATAAAACTATTCAATTGCTATCCAACTACAATATAGGGACTATCCTGGATTATGCAGTGGAAGGAGCTTCTACGGAAAAATATTTTTTAAAAACCTATAATGAAACCCTTGCGAATATCCGGAAATCAGCCGGAGTAAAAGAAATTCCCTTTTGTGTTTTTAAGATAACAGGACTGGTCTCCCATACTTTATTGGCTAAGATTCAGGAAAAAAGAGCTTTATCTCCAAAAGAACAGGAACAATTTGAAATACTAAAGGAAAGAGTGGATGCTATTTGCCAAACGGCTTTTGAAAATAATGTAAGGCTTTTTATTGACGCAGAAGAAACCTGGATTCAGGTGCCTATTGACAAACTGGTTAGGGAAATGATGGAGAAATACAACCAACAATCCGCTATTGTTTACAACACTTATCAGTTGTATTGTACCAATAAAATTCTTGATTTAAAAAATGATCACCGACTAGCGGCTGAACGTGGTTATTTTCTGGGTGCCAAATTAGTGAGAGGGGCCTATATGGAAAAAGAAAGAGATAGAGCAGAGAAAAAAGGTTATCCGGACCCTATTCAGCCTAATAAAATTGCCTGTGATATGGATTATAATACTGCCCTGGAATTTTGTGTAGAGCACATTAAAACCACAGCCTTTTGTGCCGGAACTCATAATGAAAACTCATGTTACCATCTTACACAACTCATGAGAAAACATAGTATTCTCAATGGACATTCGCATATTCATTTTGCCCAACTGTATGGTATGAGTGATAATATTTCATTTAACCTGAGTAAAGCCGGATACAATGTGGCTAAATACGTGCCCTATGGACCTATAAAAGCAGTTCTCCCCTACCTTTTCAGAAGGGCAGAGGAAAACACAGCAATTGCAGGGCAAACCAGCCGGGAATTCAATCTGATTAAATCTGAATTGAAAAGAAGGAAGTTGGAAAAAGTAAGTTAAAGCGCATCAATAGCTTTTGCCAGATGATGGTCTTTATCGGTTACAATGTCTCCGGCATCGTGAGTATTCAGGAAGATTTCCACCTTGTTGTAAACATTAGTCCAATAAGGATGATGGTTTTGCTGCTCAGCCAACATGGCCACCTTTGTCATAAAAGCAAAAGCCTCTTTAAAATCTTTAAACTCAAATGATTTTGTCAATTGGTTATTTTCTTCTTTCCACATCGTTGTTTAGGTTTTTTGGTCGGTTAATGTTAACAAATTATTCCTTACAATACATTACATCACTTCTCAATACATATTTTATTCCCTCTTCTAGTGGAATTCCTTCATGTTTCTGTTCATGAATAAAACATAGGGCAGTACCTGTTTTGGGAATTATGGAAACTTCATCAAATTTAGTAGTACCTCCTGAATAATTATCATTTAAGTAAACCATAAAGGTTATTCTACTTTCTTCTGCAGAACTCCGCTTAAATCTACCATCAATATGGCGCTTAAATCGCTGTTCTTTCTCATACCGATAAAATCGAAACATTTCATTTAAACCTGTAGCAACAGAATTTTCAATTTTAGGAGGACAGAATGGAGCCAGTTTTTCCCATAAACGATTAGCCAATTCTTCATCTTCAAAAAGAAGTCTGTCATTATTTCTTAAACCTTTCATCATTTTAGCTCCTTCAGGTAAACTAACCTTGGCTTCTTCATACCCAATTTCTTCACTTAAAGAAATTAGATTTTGACATGCTTCAACTTCCAGAAACCTATCTATTGTCCAAATTTTATCAGAGTGATAATGTACCTCCATTTCGATTAAGGAATTTTCTGGCAAAACTTACCTAGTCATTAAGAAAATAAATTTAACATTGATCTTGTGCAATTGATAAATCGACTCACATAATCACTCCCCATAAAGCGCCTTTGCAGCTTTCTCATATTTATCACCGGCCTCCCACTGTGGTCTTTCTTTTTTGTTAGCAATTAGCCTTGCTGAATAAACATACGACTGGCAAAATTTAAGAAGATAATCAAAATCAATGGTATCTACTTCATCTTTAACTTGATGATAGTTTTTCATGATTTCCGCATCAAACTCCTTAAAACCTTCACTGAAAGTGGGGGCAGGAATTCCCTTTGCAGCAAAATTCACGTTATCCGACCGATCAAAAAGACCTTGTTCCGGAGAAGGGTCTCCAAAAACCCCTAAACCAAATGCCTTACTGCCTTTTTCAATTTCTTCTTTCGCACCAGTTCTGTCCAATCCAATTACTGAAACCAAAGAGGTATCATTATACCCCGCACCATCTATATTCAGATTAAAAATACATTTTTTGAGTGGCACTAAAGGATGCTCACTATAATATTGGCTTCCTAATAAACCCATTTCCTCTCCTGTAAAAGCAATAAATAAAATGGATCGTGAAGGAGATTTCTTGCCAAAAGCTTTTGCTGCGGCAATCAAACCAACGACTCCCATTCCATTGTCTCGGGCACCATTAAAGATGGAATCTTCAGGAGTTCCTCCTGGAGCATGACTGGCAGTACCCACATGATCATAATGGGCTGATAAAATCACATATTCCTCTTTCAATTTTGCATCTGAGCCTTGAATAATCCCCACAACATTTTGAGTCCTAACTAATGATTTTACCAGACCAGAACTCTCAAGACTCATTTGTTTATCATCTTCCTTATTAATTTTTGCCAATAACTCCTTGCTTTCATCATTTACCCAGAAGTGCATTAATTCCGCATTAGCTTCTTCATCCGAAACCATTTCCATTCGAGCATTATTCAAGTAATTTACAATAGATTTCCATGGCAGTTGTAAATGATAAAGTTCAACCAATGCTTTTGCTCCTAATTTTTCAGCCAGTTTTCTTTTCTCTTTACTCGCCTTAAAAGCTTCCATTGGGTTTTGAGAATTGGGTATACCAAATTGTACTACCACAATTTTATCTTTTACATCTTTTCCCGAAAAGTCCTTTTCCTGTCCATATCCAATGAAAATTGCTTCTCCTTCTCCTACCATTCCTTTTCCATTTATTAATAGGGCTTCTACTCCATTTTCATACGTTTTTCCTCCCCAGGTCAACTTTGCAGTTTTAGCAGGAGCTATATTTTGCAGAGAAAAATATTGGAAGTAATCATTTTTTTCCGATGCAGACTTCACCCCACTTGCCCTGAATTGCTCTGCAATATATCTGGCTGCTAAATTGTTCCCTTGTTCCCCAGTTCGCCTACCCATCATGGCATCTGAAGCAATAATTCTTAAATGTTTTTCCAAAGTTGATTTTTCCAATTTTGATTCGGGTAAATCCTTCAACTTTTGGGCATAAGAAATAAAGAAAAATGAAGACAGAATGACTGTTAAAAGTGCTTTAATCATGTTTATTGAATTAAAAATTTTTAGTCTTTTAAAAAGTAGAGAAATAGACTTAAAGATTCCTCTATTTGGCTAAATTACGCAAAGAGCTTAAAAACAAACCCAATCCACCTACTAATAAAACCAGAATAGTAATTAATTCAAATAAGCTCATTCTTTGCATAGTAAAGTGCAAACTGGTAATCACTCCAAAGGATAACATTATCAGGGAACCCACTGCCAGAAACCACCCCAGGTAATTGGAAGAGTTAAAAAAAATCATTCCCACTCCAAAAATAAAAGGAATTAGAACGAATCCTGAAGTCAATCTAAAGCCTCCAAAGGAATATAAGCTATAGCCTAAACCAAAACTATTTGTAACATGAATTGAATTAAGAAAAAGATACCCACCTCCTATAAGCATTATTAATCCCAGAAAAAATCTTCCAATCCCACCTTGGGATCCTCCTGCTCCTTTTATTTCCATTTTTATTGAAATTTAAATTTGATGAACAATATAAAGTATTGAAAAAGTCATAGCCTTCACTGCAAAATTTGACAACTATACCTAAAATTAATTAAAGAATAATAATTATCAGTTGCTTATTATTTTTTATTCTTTCAAGAAAACTTTGCTAACTAAATATCTAATTCCGGGTAAACAAGATCGGTAAAACCTATTCCAAAATAAACTCCAAGAAAAATTTAATTAAAAACCTAACTTAGTCATACCCTGAATATCAAGCATTTACAAAATTAAACAAATGTTAATTTCATAAAAACACAGGATATAAGAAAAGTAAAACTTACATTACTCATAATAAACCTATGGTTTAAGTAGAAAAAAAAGAAATATTTATTAAGCATTGATAAAATTATTATTAGTATTTCGAGTTAAATAACCAATAACTTGAAGAAGTATCAATGAATAAAATAAAAAACTGGATACAATCATATTTCAGCTTTTCCAGCAGGGAAACCAATGGGTTTGTGATATTAGTCATTATTATGGCTATTTTACTGGTAAGCCCTGTTTTTACCCGTTTGTTGATGGAAAACTCTTCTGATAACTGGGACAATGATATTGAAAAACTCAATATTTTGGCAGCGCAGCTCGAACCTCAATTAATTGCCAAAAAAGAAAAAAGTACGGTAAAATACCATAAATATAAGCCTGCTATCGCCAAGGATATTAAATACTTTTCTTTCAACCCGAATACCATAGGTTTAACAGATTGGGAAAACTTTGGAATAGCAACCTACCTGGGGAAAAGAATATTAAAATATGTAGAAAAAGGAGGCAGCTTTAAAATCAAATCTGACCTTAAAAAGATTTATGGTTTTCCCGAAGCAAAATATATGCTTCTGGAGCCTTATATCAATTTACCAGAAGCTTTTACCAAAAAGGACACTTTTAAAAAGGACGACAAAAAGACATCTACAAGCAACACCTATTTTGAAAAAAAGCCCTTTGAAATCACTTCATTTGACATTAATAAAGCAGATACTACCGATCTGAAACAGATTAGGGGAATTGGTTCAAAACTTTCTGCCAGAATTATTAAGTTTAGGAATAAACTTGGAGGGTTTCATGAGGTGCAACAAATAAAAGATGTTTATGGATTAAAAGAAGAAGTTTACCTTTCACTAATTGAACATGTGCGTATTGAGGAAAGCTACATACAAAAAATAAACATCAATCAGGCTGATGAGGCCATGCTAAAATCCCATCCTTATATCGATTGGAAATTGGCAAAGATTATCATTAACTACAGAAATCAGCATGGAAAATATTCCTCCATTGAAGATTTAAAAAACATAAAAATAGTAACGGAGGAATTTGCTACCAAAATGCTCCCCTATTTAAGTTTCGAACCATAATTTCAGGCTAATTCCGGCCAAAAATATCAAGAAATAATCGAATGCTATTTCTTGAATGAGTCAATTGGATTAAGCACCCGTGCTATTATTTCCGAGAAATAGTAATCTCTCTATCAGTCTTTTACGGCAAAAAATACACGGTTAATTTTGAATTACTACTTATAAGGATGAAAATTTTTTTCCTTTTGGATAATAACCATTCATAAATTGGATTATTAATAAACCAAAAAGGATTCCTGCAAACACAGGAATCCTTTTTTATGTTTCAGCAATATTCAGCTTAAACTGTATATTCTTCTTTCCACATTTCAGTTGTTCTGTTTCTCATGGCCATATTTCCCATTGCTACAGCTACACTTCCATAATGTCCTGACATTACATCTGCATTTGGTTGCTTGCTTTCTTTAATACACTCAGCAAAGTGCTCAAAAGCATTTCCGGTAGGCACACTATCATCTTTAGATGGATCACCAACTAAAATTGGAATGGCCTCACCCGATTCCATCAATTCTTTTGTTGCTCCACTTACACCATCCACATCCGAATTGGCCCCCTGAACTGGTTCTGGATAAATAAACCCTTGTTGTCCTTGCTCTCTATTGACTACAATTGAAGCTTTTGTTCCATAAAATTTCATAGAAAATCCTTCATGAGCATTGGTCGTTAAACAAGTAAATTGAGATTTAACACCATCTGGATACTCGAAAACAGCTGAAATATTGTCATAGGTTTCTCTTCCGTCTTTCCAAAAATCAACACCTCCCAAACCTGAAGCAACCAAAGGATGAGTACCCAAAAGCCAGTTTACAACATCAATTTGGTGAGAGCTTAACTCTGCCATCAATCCCCCAGAATACTCTAAATACATTCTCCAGTTAATATGCCTTTCCAATGCCGGATCAGAAACAGGTTTTCTCCAATCACCATTTCGATTCCATGTAGATTGTATATGCTTTACATCCCCTATATATCCTCCAGATATAATATCATTGATTTTTAAAAATAAAGGATTTACCCTTTGCTGATATCCAACTTGAAAAACAACCTTACTATTTTTAACTTTTTCTACCAGCTGCTTAGACTGGTCGATGGTAAAAGCCATGGTTTTCTCACAATAAACATGCTTACCAGCATCAATTGCATCCAATGCCATTTCTGAATGGAGATACAAAGGAGTAGCCACTACAATAGCATCCAAATCCTTATTCTCAAGCATTTTTTTATAATCTTTATATCCTTTAGCCCCTTCTGCTGCCTGGCTTAATCCTCTTTCCAGGTTTTTAGGGAGGATATCGCAACAGGCCGTAACATTAATCCCAGGAACACCCTGTGCTACCTTTACCGCCCAAGAGCCCCTTCCCCCAGTACCAATTACACCTATATTAATGTTATCATTTGCTCCAATTATATTTCCCACTGATGGGAACGGCAGGGAATTAAATCCCATAGCTACACCGGCTGTAGCAAGGCTGCTGGCACCGATAAATCCTCTTCTTGAAATGTTTTTTTTCATTTTCTATATTGGTTGTTTACTTTTCAATTTTTGCAGATAGATTTTTAATTATTTAAGCCTTAATTTACTAAAAGCCTCACTCTATTTAATAAAAGACACTCCAAGTAGCTAAGAGTTAATACTGAATAGGGAGATTTCTGTAACCAAGATATTCTTAAATTTTTAGACCATTAAAATTTTTCCTCTTGCTGGTTCCAAATCTAAACACCTGATATACAAGAATATTAATATTTCCTCATTTTAGGAAAGACAAATATTTCTTTTTCTGGTACAATTCCCATCCTTTCTGAGCACTTAGGGTACTATTAGCCATTTTTTCGGATTCGATGAAACCCCAAGTTTCAAAAATAAAGAAGCCTTTTGAAATCACATTCAAAAGGCTTCTTAAAAAGGTTATTTTCAATTTCAGATATCACAAATATCAACTCCTTGTTTCAAAGAAGCTAGTTTATCCTCTCTAGCCGGAATAAACTCTTGTGCCACAAATCCATCAAACCCAGTCTCTAAAATGGCTTTCATTATTGCAGGATAATACAATTCCTGTGAATCATCAATTTCATTTCTTCCTGGTACACCTCCAGTATGATAATGGGCAATGTACTGTTGATTTTCCTGAATTGTTCTGATTACATCTCCTTCCATAATTTGCATATGGTAGATATCATACAACAGTTTCATTTTCTCAGAACCAACCATTTCACATAAAGCGGCTCCCCACTTAGTGTGATCACACATGTAATCCTTGTGGTTTATTTTGCTATTTAGCAATTCCATCACTATGGTAACATTATGCTGTTCTGCCAGGCTCATTATTCTTCTTATCCCTTTAGCACAATTAATCATTCCTGTATCATCATCCATCCCATTTCTATTTCCTGAGAAGGTGATGACATTTTTTATACCTGCCTTTGCAGCCAGGGGAATTATTTCAGTATACCGATCTACCAACTCATCGTGTAAGGAAAGATCATTCCAACCTTTGGTAATTCCCAAAGATGCTCCATTTCCCATAGCACAGGTAAGTCCGTACTTTTGAAGCATTGGCCAATCTTTTACCCCTAAAAGTTCTATAGACTGTAATCCAATTTTTTCGCTTTCCTTGCAAAGGTCTTCAAGAGAAATATCCTTATAGCACCACTTACATACAGAATGATTAACTTTCCCTTTTAAACCATTTTCCATGACATTCTCTGCTGCACTAATCCGGTGGGTAAGTCCTCCTGATAATGCTACAGCTGCTGTTCCAGCAGTCATTTTTTTTAAGGCATTCCTTCTATTTGTTTTCATTTTCAATTAAATAATAAAGTTCATTCACTATTTTTTGATAAAGATAAGAATTCTCCGAAGTACATCCTATATAATCGTCATTAATACGCTTATAAAGCCATTACTTTTTAGCTGTTTTGGGAAGAAACAACTCCTAAAATTTTCAGAAAGGTAAATTAGGCATTACTTTTCCAAATTCGAAATCCTCAAGACTAAATAATATGTTGAGTAAATCTGAAAATGAAAAAAATGAGTGGTGGAGATATCTGCTGACTTTATTCTTTTTAGTGTTTGCCATTTTTTTATGGCAATTATTTGCCGAATTCAGTCTGATAACCAAAATAGAATTTGACGATAAAAACCCTGTAGGGAAAAATATCTTTTTTTTATTAGCCACATTCCCTTTTGCCATCGGATTCCTCGCCTTACTCTTTGCATTTAAAATAATTCACCAAAAACCACTTTTAGGAATAATTAATGATTTCCAGAAATTCAGGTGGAAACATTTCTTTAAAGGCTTTGGGTTATGGTTTCTGATTTCTTTAATGATTATCCAGTCAAACTTTATTTTCTTTCCCGATGGTTTCATGTTTAATTTTCAAGGGAGTCATTTTTTCCTGATGGTCCTCATTTCTCTGATTTTTATTCCCATTCAGGCTGGTTTTGAAGAGTTAATTTTTAGAGGATACCTGCTCCAGGGGTTGAATCAAATAGCCAATAATAAATGGGTGGCCATGATTCTTACTACATTACTTTTTGCTGCTGTTCATGCCTCCAATCCGGAGGTAAAAGCCTTTGGAGAATTTTTCGCAATGGGCCAATACCTTTTCATGGGACTTTTATTTGGCTATGTTACCATAAAAGATAAGGGATTGGAAATTGCATGGGGTGCACATGCTGCTAACAATATTTGTCTCTCATTATTCATAACCAACGAATCCTTTGCCCTTCAAACTCATGCATTATTTCTACAGCATGAAGTTTATCCCACCTTTGACCTTATTTCATTAATCTTTGCTGGAGGTTGCTTCGCCTTTATTTGCTGGCTAATTTTTAAATGGAAGAAAGAAGAAAGCTGAGAAATATCAGGTGGAAAATTATTAAGCAAGTGAACTAACTTTTTTTCTGATCAAAGCCATTAATCCTAAAAACGTAATCACTCCATTCAAAATCACCAGCTCCATTCCGAATTGATGCCCATTGAATAATTCTTCTGAAAAGAAATTCATTAAATAAGATAAAATTGGAGCAATGGAGCAAACCAGTGGGACATAGCGGTCCTTTAGCTCCCATTTGGTAAAAAGACCAAAAGCAAAAAGACCTAATAATGGGCCATAAGTAAAGCTAGCAGCCGTAAAAATTGATTCTACCACTCTTTCATTACTAATTAGTTCAAACAAAACTACAATCATGAAAAGAATAATAGAAAATACTCCTTTTAGTAACTTATCCATTTCGGTAGTAGGGCGAAATCTATTGTTATTTACTCCGGAGAGTAATCAATATATCGATCCTGAAGTTTCAACCTTTGGAACTGATCTGGCAAGTAATTTTGGAGAATTTAGTG
>JAHQVQ010000226.1 GCA_019634305.1 Flammeovirgaceae bacterium
AATGCTACCATTAGAGCAAGAGTGAGCCGATTAGTTAGAAAAACACTCTCTTTTTCTAAATTAGACAAGTGGCACAATTTGGCTATCGCATGGTGCTTCTGGCAATTTAATTTAGAGCGAAAACCTTACATTTGATACACTGCCAAAAATTCGTACCTCTTAATTTTCAATAAAAAAATCAGGATGGTATTCAGTTTATAGCTTTTTAAGTTAAAATATATCTTATAAATCCACTTTAACCAGGTATTTTATTAAAATCAATATAATTATATTTTAATAACCGTTTTTACAAATATAAATAAAAATAAATCAATAGTAGTCATAATAATAAAATTATATATCGTTAATATCTATTTTTTTAATTTAAAATATCCAAAATAAAAAAATTTGATATAGCGCAACATAACGTAAACATTTATTTAACATTAAATTAACACATGAAACCGCATATACAAATATATTTGTACAGTCTATCAACTTAACTTTTAGCTATGAAATTACTTCTACTTACCATTTTCATTATATCTAATCTAATCTTAGATATGTCAGCAAAAAAAGCTGACTTTTCCTTAAAGAGTGACACTACCAGTTATAACACAAAGGAAACTAAAATCCTTAATAAAACTGGGATGCCAATAATTGAAGGGACATTAAATGGGAAAAAAGCATATTTTTTATTAGATACCGGTTCCAGTTTAAGTTTACTTAATTCTCTAGATGCTAAAAAGTATGGTTTTAGGCTTTGGAAACAAAAAAGTATTTCAATTTCTGGTATAGGAGGGCGAGGGTCTAAGCTTTGGGAAGTAATTCATGCAGATATAAAAATCGGAAACAAAAATATTAAGGGTATGATCAATGCTCTCAATATTAGTGGAATAGAACAATTTTTAAGAAAAAAAACCAAGTATCGCATTTCAGGTATAATAGGTTCAGATGTTATGCAATATCATGGTTTTGTCGTAGATTATACTGAAGGAAAATGTATTATCAAAAAGTGACTTTATAATTCTTGCTTTTCTGATAGAATGCTGTTCCTTAATCTTAGTATCAAGGGTAGTAACAGTGCCTTAATTTATTCCAATATTAAGCGTCACCTACTAAATCACCTCCACCTGAAAAAGTAGTCTACGACCAGGAAGAGGGAAAACTACTATTGAGGGTGTGAGGATTAGCACGCCAAAACCATTTCTGAAAAGTCCAAATTGGATTTGAACGGCAATTTTGTAAATGTGGGTATTGAGCTTCATGGAAATCCTACTGATAGTGGTTTTTGTGAAAAAGAATAAATTCATAAAGTAGGTTTTTCAATATCCTTAACCAAAAGATAACATCTTATTCCTGCTGAATTTAAACTTAAAATCAATCTTTGTGAATAGACGCTGGACCTGTTTTTTTCATGAGGATATTTTTTCTTATTTTTTTTTTCATCCAATTCTCCTGCTTTGCTCAAAGCTTTAAAAGTAATTCTGTTCTTAAGAAAGGTGAATTGTTCAAGTTTTCAGTTAGCAAAAATGGGGTTTATAAACTGGATTATAATTTTTTGAAATCTTCCGGTGTTCCCATTGATGATATCAATCCTGAATCCATTAAAATTTATGGAAATCCGGGAGGAATGCTACCTCAACTTAATAGTATCCCGAGAATCCATGATTTGCAGGAAATTTCCATATTTATTAAAGGGGACAATTCTAAAAAATTCAGTTCGCAAGATTACATCCTCATCCACATCAATGGCCCGGATAAAATGGTTTATGATGAACAGAAAGGAATAATCCGGCTGGAAAATAACCTCTATTCTAGAAAAAATTTCATCTTCCTGACTTATGGAGGAAGTAATGGAAAAAGGGTTTTAAATTCAGAAAAAATAGAAGAGGGAAATTTTCCTACTATTCAATATTTTAATGATTTCCTTTACCATGAAATCAATGAAATTAACTTGCTTAATTCTGGAAGAGAATGGTTTGGAGAAAAATTTTCCGAGGAAGGTGGGAAAGAAAAAATCTTTTTATGGAAAGTCCCTGGGATAAATAAAAACAGGCCGATAATTGTAGGAACAGAAATACTTTCCAGAGCATCCATTGATACAAAATTGAAAATTTCTGCCAATGGGACCAGTCTTGGGGAAATTGATTTACCTACCGTCCCAAAAACCACTTATGGTAACAAGGCAACCTTAAAAAATGATGATTTTGAAATTATTCCATCTGAAATTTTTGATGCAGAAAACCTAAATATCAAGTTCGAGTTTCAATATATCAATGATGATGCTGAAGCCCATTTAAATTACTTCTGGGCCAATTGTGAAAGGCAGTTGAAAATAACAGATAAACCTATTTTTTTTCGATCACTAGAAAGTATAAATTTCCCTGAAGTAACTTATCAAATTGAAAATATTGGGCAAAGTGCACGTATCTGGAACATTTCAAATCCAAAGGAAATTAAAGCAATACCTTTCTCCATAAAATTGGGAAAAGGATACTTTTCAGCGATTTCTGATACTTTAAAGGAATATATAGTTTTCTATGATAACCAATTGGTCCAACCTCAATTTGAAGGAAAAGTAATTAATCAAAACCTGCATGGTCTGACTACTCCTGAATTTCTGATTATTACCGTGGATAGTCTCATGAACCAGGCAATTCGTCTGGCTGAACACCGGAAAAAAAATGATAATTTAGAGGCTCAGGTGGTTGATATCAGCCAGATTTATAATGAGTTTTCTTCTGGGAGAAAAGACGTAACAGCTATTCGGGATTTTATCAGAATGTTGTATAAAAAAGGTAAAAGTGGGGATGTTTTAAAATATGTTCTTCTTTTTGGCGAAACTACTTACGACAACATTGGAATCATTGATTCCACACAAAATCTAATTCCCATCTACCAATCCAAAAATTCCATTCATGCTATTCATAGTTTTTCCTCTGATGATTATTTTACTTTTATGGATGATCAGGAAGGAAATTGGGAAGAAAATACTTCTTACAATAATTTCATTCATAAAATGGATTTGGGAATTGGTAGAATTCCCGTCAATAATAAACAAGAAGCTCAAAATATAGTCGATAAAATTATTCACTATGACACCGCTCCAAGTTTGGGGAATTGGAGACATAAGCTTGCTTTTGTAGCTGATGATGGTGATCAGAATCAGCATCAACTAAGGTCTGATTATTTAGCTACTGAAGTAGAGCAATTCTATCCTGATTTTATTCCCGACCGGGTTTTTGTGGATGCTTTTCCTCAGGAAGCCACCAGAACCGGAAAGGTTTCCCCACTAGGAAAGGAAAAAATTGATTTCCATATTAATAATGGAGTGTTAATCATGGACTATATTGGTCATGGAGCAGAAACAGGATGGACAAATGAAAAAATTCTCACGCTTGGGCAAATCAGTGGATGGGAAAATATCAATAATTTACCACTTTTAGTAACAGCCACCTGTGAATTTGGGAGATTTGATGATTGGAGAAGAAAATCTGCTGCGGAAGAAGCATTGCTCAAAAAAGATGGCGGTGCCATCGGGTTATTGACCACTACAAGACCTGTTATTTCCAATACCAATTTCGATTTGAGTCGGGCTTTTTATAAGGTAGTTTTTGAAGAAAAAAATACTGGGACTTCCCGATTAGGAGACATTTTCAGGGATACGAAAAACAATAGCATTTCGGGAAATTTGAATAGAAATTTTGCATTACTAGCCGACCCATGTCTGAAGTTGGCTATTCCGGAAAACAGAGTGGTTATTAATAAAATTGATAATATTGAAACTACTTTAAATGATACCATTCCCCCTGGAAAACTTATAAAAGTAGAGGGGCAAATAAATGGTATAAATCATAAAAGGCTAAAGCATTTTGAGGGCCAGTTAATGGTTTCCATTTATGGAGAAAAAACAAAAATAACTACACTTGGAGATGATGGACCTAATACAAAAATGTCATTTGAAAATCGACAGAATATAATTTATAATGGTTCTTCTTCTGTTTCAAAAGGGGAATTCAGTTTTGAACTCATTTTGCCACAGGATTTTAAGAACCCTTTTTCAAATCTTTTTATCAGCCTTTATGCCTCAGATAGTATTCACAATTCTGATGGAATGGGCAACTATCAAAATTTTGTACTTGGCCACAAATCAAATAGTCAACCTGGAGTTTTAAAGGATACCATTCCCCCTGAAATAAATCTATTCTTAGATAATGATTTGTTTCAATCTGGTGGAGATACCGGCCCTACCCCTACCCTGATTGCCAATTTTAAAGATGAAAGTGGAATAAATACGAATACCGGAATAAAAGTATTAATTGATGATAATGAAAACAAGGCTTTTGATTTGAGTCGGTTTTATGAATCTGAAGTCAATGATTTTACAAAGGGGACACTCTCTTATCAATTACCTCAGATGGATTTAGGCCTTCATTCCCTAAGCCTTGTAGCTAGTGATAATTTCAATAATGAAACCATAGTTGAAATATTTTTCAATGTGATGGATGGTATTATTTCAATTCTGGAAAACCTGATCGTTCATCCTAATCCTTCTCATGATTCTGTGAACTTCACTTTCCCTGTCAGTGAGTTACAGGAAGATTTTAAAGTAATGGTGAAAATAATGGATGCTGAAGGAATTCTGGTAAAAGAAATTATGGGCAATTATTCTATGGACACTGAAACTATTCAGTCTGTCCAATGGGATGGCTTTGACAATTACGGTAATAGATTCGCTTCAGGAACTTACTTTTATGAAATCTATATTGATTATCTCCAATCGGGGAGAAACGATATTTCCAAAGGTAAATTTATTCTGTTAAACTAGCCGAAACATTTAGTTAGCACCTTTCAATTTGTTTTCAAGGATTACAAAAGGGACTCCATTTTTCACCCAGGTTTCTACAAAATCCCCTTCTGCAATAACCTCAAAAGCCAATGAGCCCAAAATAATATCCAAATCTCCATCTAAATCAATATCACCGGTATCCATCACAATCCACCTTCCCAATTTTACCTCATTGAATGTGCTTGATTTAAACTCAAATTCCCCTAAATTTTCTGCATAAATAAAGGCCTCTTCCTGTTGGTTTTCAAAATCCGGAAAAAAGGAAATAGCAGCTAAATCCAAATCTCCATCCTGATCGAAATCTTTTAATGTTGCTTTGTAGGCTCCATTCAGGTGATAAAAGAATTTCTTTTCCAGTTTAAAATCACCCTTATTTTCATAAAGATAAATTCCATGGTAACTTTTCAATTGAGGTTTATAATCAGCATTATCTCCACACGCATAAAGCATATCCTGATCTCCATCATTGTCATAATCTATCAATTCAAAATAACTGGAGCCATGAGTTGGGGCAAATTGAATCAAATTTTTTTCCGTAAATGTTTCATCTCCCTGATTGATAAAAACAGAAATCCCTTCATTCCCCTGACCAAAAAGGGCAATGATATCGGGTAAACCATCATGGTTTAAATCAGTGATTTCGCTTTTTATACTCCCCGACTGCTGTAGCAGCAAATGACGTTCAAAATTACCATCTGGAAATCCTTTCCACCAATACAATCCCCCTGTCCATTTGGCATATTCGCAAATTACCAAATCCATTATTCCATCATTATTAAGGTCCGCTTCAGCAGTATGAACGGGCCGTTGTAAATGATCAATTACCTTTTTGGTTTTTTGAGTTGCACTTAAAGGTAATTTTATCAAAAACCCTGAAGGATTATCTGTGGGTGAAAATGAACCCATTACGGTGATCAAAAGGTTTTCCCGATTTTCAATAAGGTTTACTGCTCCTTCTTTCACATTGGCCACTTTTTCCAAGCCCCCTTCTTTTGAGAATTGGTATATTTTATTGGTATGAGCATCACCAATTACAAAGCCTCCATCTTTCATTATTTTCACTAAAGTACTACTTGGAGGAGACAGCTTAAAATCTGGAATCTGAGTTTCGAATAAGGAAAGTCCGAATTTTATCGTTTTTTTCCCCTGTTCAGTTACTTGTACAGGAGCA
>JAHQVQ010000023.1 GCA_019634305.1 Flammeovirgaceae bacterium
GGGTTTCCGCACCAAAATATTGAAACTCATTTTAGAGACACCAAGAGCCTATTTTTATTTTATTAAGCTAAAAATAATTTTCTAAAAACGAGCTCAATTTCATCTGGTAGTGTATTAGAAAATTTGGTGCGGAAACCCTACTTTAAATATGAATTTTGAAACTTTGTCTAATTATTTGTTTTTTTAAGAATTTCCAGATTTTTTGAAATTAGTTTGTTCCTGGTTTCTACACTGGAAGCTGACCTTAAACCATCCTCCGGAGTATTCATAACATAATCCAATAATTTATCTACAGTTGTGGTTGCCACATGCATTCTGGTATCAGATGATGCATAATAAATGAATACCGTTCCATTTTCTTTGGCTATCCATCCATTTACAAAAACTACATTGGAGACATCCCCAACTCTTTCAATTCCTTCTGGAGCAATAAAATATCCAGCTGGAGCATGAGTCATTTTTGCCGGATTTTCCAGACTAGTCATAAACATATAAAGCACATATCGCAATCCTGCGGCAGTATTTCTTACTCCATGTGCCAAATGTAGCCAACCCTTATCTGTTTTGATAGGAGCTGGTCCCTGACCATTTTTTACTTCCTTGATAGTATGGTATAACTTATTATCAACTATAACTTCCTCTTTTACCTCAGCCTTATCCATTGAATCGGTAAAACCAAAGCCAATTCCTCCTCCAGAACCAGTATCAATAAACCCATCTTGAGGGCGTGTGTAAAGTGCATATTTCCCATTTATAAATTCTGGATGTAAAACTACATTCCTTTGCTGACCAGAATAGGTGATAAGGTCAGGTAGCCTTTCCCATCTTTCCATATCCTTAGTTCTGGCAATACCACATTGAGCAACAGCTGAAGAAGTATCTCCAGCTTTCACATTAGCATCTTTTCTTTCTGTACAAAACAGGCCATAAATCCATCCATCTTCATGCTGAACTACTCTCATGTCATAAACATTGGTATCTGGCTCAGCTGTTTCAGGCATAGTAATAGGATAGTCCCAAAACCTGAAATTATCGATGCCATTAGCACTTTCAGCCACGGCAAAGAATGATTTTCTATCAACTCCTTCCACTCGAACCACTAACAAGTGTTTACCATTCAATTCAATGGCACCTGCATTGAAGGTTGCATTTACCCCAATTCTTTCCATTAAATTTGGATTGGAGTTATAATCCAAGTCATACCGCCAAGTAATTGGAGCATGTTCATTGGTTAGAATAGGATTTTTATAGCGATCATAAATACCATTTCCTTTTTCTTTTTTCTCATTTTTAATGGATAGAAATGCTTTATGGTCTTCTAATAATTTGGTTAAACTTTTATCGAATTCTTCTTTATTCATCTATTAATTTTTTGAACAATTTTTTATAAATTTCCGATGAAATTAGTTTTAGCTATTTACTGTTTCTAGTACGGTATCATTAATAATTTCATCTTTATCTTTAGGAAGCTGATCATACCAGGTTTTCTTTAAAATGAATGAGGTAATAACTGCAATGGTAAGCGAAATCAGGACTGGTCCAAGCTTTAATAGTACTATATAAATCGGTAGGATTACAAGAGAGGTTTGCCAGATTATACCAATTACCACATTGAACATATCCATTTTAAATTCATTATTCCTTTCAAATCCAGGATCTAGTGCGACTACCTTTTTATGGATAGGACCCCAAAAACCCCAAGGTCTTACATTTTTGTAAAATTTCATTAGGATTTCCTCTTTTACTGGAGGGGTTGAATAAGTACCTGCAATACAGCCAATAGTGGAAATTAAAAGCATAAGTGGGAATAAATAAAGTTCCAATGTATTGGGAAAAATATAACTGAATGAAAGTGCCGGAATAAGTCCACCAACCATTCCCCAGAAAAATCCATAACCATTAAATCGCCACCAATACCATTTTAATACATTGGCTGCAACATAACTTCCATAAAGTCCTGAAACAATCCACTGCAATACACTATTGACATCTTTGGCATAAAATCCGAAAATAATACTGATGACTACCATCACCATTCCAGCAATGTAATTTATCGATTTTATCCTACTATTAGGAGCTTCTTTATTGAGGTATTTTAGGTAAATATCATTTACAATATATGCCTGAGTCGCATTTAGTGTTCCTGCAAAGGTGGACATAAAGGCAGCAAGGAGTCCGGCTAACAATAGCCCAAGAAATCCGATTGGAACAAACTGGCTGATGGCTGATGGCAAAATTTGTTCGAAATCTACTTGACCGCCTACCATTAAATCTAACTGATCATAAAATAGCAACCCTAATACTCCAAATCCTGCAATCATAAAGTATCTGATCGGCATTAGAATAAAGGAAACGGATCCACTCATTAAAGCCGCTTCTCTGGGTGATTTTGAGGATAAAATTTTCTGCATGTCATAAGTAGGAGCAGGCCCCGCCAAACTTACAAGAAGTCCTTTAAAAACCATCATCATCATTAATACAGAAAAAAGAGAGAATCCATCGCTTTGTATTTTGGTGTTTACTTCTGTTATGATACCAGTCCAATCCATATTTAGTTCCCAATCGAAAAAAGGAGTTAACCAACCTTCTGGAACAAGCAAGTCTTGGGTAGCCATTGCATTCATGGCGATTATTCCAATGACTAAGGCCGAAATGGTCATAATAACATATTGAACTACATCCGCCCAGACAATACTAAGCATTCCACCTAAAAGGGAATAGAAAATAGCAAAACATGTGAAAACAATACCATAAACATGAGCTACATATTCAGGTTTTACTTCAAATGGAAAATAAGGGGAAACAACCTCCCAGGGAATGAAAATTTCTACAAATTTACCTAAACCAATAAATCCATAAGCTAAGTAACCCAGTCCTAGAATTAAAGCAAAAACTACCACGATGGTGTGAGATAATTTGGCTCCCATACCAAAGCCAAACCTTGTTCCGATCCATTCTGCTCCAGTGGTTACATTTGATCGCCTTAACCACTTAGAGAGAAAAACCATTAAAAAAATCTGATTGAAAACAGGCCAAAGCCAGGGAAGCCACACACTTTTTATTCCATACACAAAAAGGATGGTTACCAGCCACATAGTTCCAGAAATATCAAACATTCCTGAAGCATTAGAAAGACCTAGTAAATACCAAGGAAGATTATTGCCTCCAAGCAAGTAAGATTTTTTATTTAATTGGGCACGTTTTTTTAGTAATAGCCCTATAACAATAGTGAGTGATAAATATCCCAGGATAATTAAAGCATCAATTAAACTTAGTTTCATTTTCTATTTATTAATTCAGTTAATTTTGTTAGTTTGATATTTAAAGTATTGCTTCTTTTGTAGAACACCAAGTTTGCCCAAAACCCTCAAAGAATAGTGATTTTAAGTTATTAATCTTTAGGCTTTTTATACATGTCTGGCAAATCGCTTTCAAATAGGGTAAAAGGATTTTTTCTGAATTTGATAAAATCACCAGCACTTTTTTGCCCAGGGTAAGGTGCATAATAATGCCCTGGATAACCATTTCGCCAAACCATAACATAGGCTATACGGCTACCAGTTTCACTTTTCTGAATACCATTCAATAAAATGTCAGTCCACCAATTATCTATAGAAACTGTTTCTAAACCAGTTTCAGAAAATGCTGCAAATTTTCCTTTAGCTTCTGCCAATTCAACTAACATTTTAAGCCTTTCAGCCAGTTTTTCGGTGCCTTTTTTTGATTTAATACTATGGTAATCATCATAAGCCAAAATATCCACGTAATCATCCCCAGGATATCGCTCAAGATAATGGTCTTTAGTTTTAAAGACATCGGTGGCATATACATAAATTAGGTTGTGTAATTTTTTTTGATTACGAAGATATTTGACTGTAAATTGCCAAAGGGAAATATATTCTTCGGGAGTGCATTGTTTTGCACCCCACCAAAACCAATTACCAGTATGTTCATGAAATGGGCGAAATAGTATTGGAACTTTTTGCCCATTTACCTTTAGCTTTTTAACAAAATCAACAAATAAATCCAGTTTATTTAGATAAAGTTGATGAGCAGAACCACCAGGAAGAATTTCTTTTACTGAAGGAGTGTTATCCCATGAATTTCCACCTGTCTTTAAGTTATCCAAATGCCAGCTTATGGTGTTTATTCCTCCTCTTTGATATCCTTCTTTTATCCATCCTATCATATTTTTAAAATCTACAGAATCTATATTCATTGAGGCACCAATTTTACTTATTTCCCATCCATAAACAGCAGGATAAGCTCCACTTACTTCCTTGATATCAGATCGTCCAGGTTCCGCTCTCCATCCAATTCCGTAGGCCAGGTCATCCTGATGACCGAATAATACCGCTTTTTCTGAAAGGTTCTTTAAATTGAAATACAATGCTTTAGTTTGTTTAGTAGCTTTGGGATCAACTAGTTTTAATTGTCCCATTAAATGGAAGGAGGATAAAGAAATTAACAAAAGGATAGTGAACTGTGCTTTCAATTTCATATTTTAAGGAAGTTAATTTTAGTTTTTTGTCCAGAGATTTGATCCTACTACTTTAAATTACAATAATTTTTTTAATTTGATAATTTAGCTTTCATTTTTAAATGGGAAGAAAACCTAGGGAAATCAAAATAAAAACTCTAAAAATCTCTATGGGCTACCATAAAATAAAAGATTATAGTAATATTGCATCTTCAATTTTTTAATATATATAAATGGATCCCAATTCGCAAAAATACCCTGATGATGAGATAAGTGTCTCTGAGTTATTTAATAGCATCGGCAAAGGAATTTCAAATTTTTGTAATGGTTTAATAAATTTAATCCTTAAGGGAATAATCCATTTAAGGCGATTTATTCTTTTAAGGTTTAAGTTTTTATTATTGGGAACCATTATTGGGGGAGCTTACGGACTTTATCTTTTTTATTCTTCTAAACCGACCTATAAAACCACTGCTATTGTAGAGTCAAATTATCTTAAGGGGTATTATTTTATCAATGAAATAGACAGGCTGTCAAATTATTGTAGGGAAAACAATTATGAATTATTATCCA
>JAHQVQ010000227.1 GCA_019634305.1 Flammeovirgaceae bacterium
GGTAAGCGATACAGTGCTATATATTTCCGCAAAATCCCTCAATTTTGAAAACCCATTTATAGATACGCGACTTAAAAGTCCTGAATAATTATTCGGACTTTTATATTTTTTGAACAATTACTTTTCCTTTTCCAAATACCGTCTACATTTGTAGTGCAATCTCTTGAAGTTTATAAGAGAAAAGATCAACTCTCTATGATAAATTAATAGTTTTGCATTGAGAGGAAATTGAATAGTAATAAATATTATTATTTTTAATTCTTTGATATACTAATAAACCTATTTTGACCTGAGTTTCTAATTCAAAATTAGAAATAACAAAAATCTTGAAGTTGAGCAAATTAAATTGCTTTTTGTCCAACAATTTAAATGTATGGGAGAAATTAAACTTAATACTATTGAAGAGGCTGTTGATAGTATTCGAAAAGGGGAGATAATAATTGTAGTTGATGATGAGGATAGAGAAAATGAAGGTGATTTTATATGTGCTGCTGAATTAGTCACTCCTGAAATAATAAATTTTATGGCTAAAGAAGGCCGAGGGCTAATTTGTACTCCTATCACTGAAGACAGATGTAGGGAACTTGATCTTGAACTGATGGTTGGAAAAAACACTGCAACTCACGAAACTCCATTTACAGTTTCTGTGGATTTAATAGGACACGGATGCACTACTGGAATATCTGCAAGTGACCGATCCAAAACAATTAGAGCACTTGTTGATCCTAATACGAATCCAGCTGAACTAGGTCGACCTGGACATATTTTCCCCTTAAAAGCAAAAAAAGGAGGTGTATTGAGAAGAACAGGACATACTGAAGCAGCTATTGACTTTGCAAGGTTAGCAGGATTAAAACCAGCTGGTGTTTTGGTGGAAATAATGAATGAAGATGGCACCATGGCAAGACTGCCCGATCTCCGAAAGGTTGCAAATAAATTTGATCTTAAGTTGGTTACCATTAAAGACCTGATCGAATACCGTTTAAATCACGAATCCCTCATTAAAGAAGAAATTGACCTGCCTTTCCCAAGTGTTTACGGTGATTTTGAACTTCATGCCTTTAAGGATGCAAATACAGATAATATTCATTTAGCTTTCTGTAAAGGTGAATGGGACAAGGACGAACCTGTTTTGGTAAGAGTGCACACTTCAAACCTATTAGATGATTTACTTGGATTTAAACCTAATAAAAGAGGTGGAATACTGCACAAAGGGTTGGGGCAAATTGAAAAAGAGGGAAAAGGTCTTTTGCTTTATATGAATAATTCCTCCGATAAATATGAAGGATTGTTGGATAAACTCACCCTTTTAAAAGAAAATTCTGATATATCGCAATCAAATGCGCAGCTTAAAGCAAAGATGGATGATAAGGATTACGGACTTGGTGCCCAAATATTAAGAAAATTAGGAGTTTCGAAAATGAAACTGATCAGTAATAGCCCTCAAAACCGAGTGGGATTAATTGGGTATGGTCTTGAAATCGTGGAAATAATTCCTTTTATTAAGGAAAGATGACCATAAAGCATATATCCTATTTTTTTTTTGGTTCTCTTTATCAGATATAGAGATTGACAAACATTTTTTTTAATTTTTGTGTTTAAGTAATAAATTACACATCAGTTCACTAATGCAAAATACCATTTATTGAATTAATTCTTATACAATCATTATTTATGTACTAAAATAAAATTGCACCCTAATTGGTGTAATAATTCCAATATATGGCATTAAAAATCAATCAGAAGGCACCAGATTTCACCCTTTTTTCTACAAAAGGAAAAGCATTTAATTTATCCAGAGATATGCAAGGGAAACCTTGTATTATCTATTTTTACCCAAAAAATTTCACTCCAGGATGTACAAAAGAAGCTTGTGGGTTTAGAGATGCAAGGAGCATTTTTGAAGAATTAGACATTCCAATTTTTGGTATTAGCCGAGATTCAAAAGAAAGTCATCTAAAATTCAGGGAAAATTACAAACTTCCATATCACCTACTTTCTGATGAAAATGGCCAGGTATGTAGAGCATATAAAGCTTTAATTCCATTTTTGGGTATACCCAAAAGAATAACATATTTGTTAGATAAAAACCATAAAATAGTAGGAGTTTACGAAAGTATGTTTGATGCCTATGGCCATATTAAAGAAATGATAGACAAACTGCAAAATGAGGAAGTAGAATAATTAAGAAGCTTAAAACAACTTTCCTATTCAATCAAATCTTTCTGATTTATCTTTTTATCAAGAAGTTCTTCATTTTCAGTTCCCCCTAAGTCTTTCGCTTTTTTCCATTGAATTAGAGCCTCATCCTTTTTATTGGTTTTAAAAAGAGCATCTCCATAGTGCTCTATAATTGTTCCGTTATCTGAATCATTTGCAGCTTTTTCTAATATTTTCACAGCATTTTTATAATCCCCACTTACAAATAAAATCCATCCATATGTATCCTGGTAAGTAGGACTATTTGGAGCAAGTTTCATCAATTGCTCACCTAATTCTTTAGCTCGTTTTAGATTTTCTTTTCTAACAGATAAAAAATAGCCATAGTTATTTAGCACATGTTCATTTCTAGGATCTTGCTTTAAAACATCTTCAAAAGCATCGTCCGATTTTTTGTATTCTTTTAAAGAATTATAAACATCGCCTAATTGAGCATTAAATTGAATTTTCAATTCTGGATCAGTTGCGAGCATTTTTCCTTGCTCCAAACTTTCCATTGATTCTTCGTATTTTTGCAACACATAATTCCCTGTACCATTGTACAAATAAAGTTGTGCCTGATTTGGGAAAAACTCCAAAGCAGATTCTGAATGAACTACCACACTATCGAACTGTTGAAACTCCCAGTCAATATTGATCACCTTTTGCCAAATTTCATAAGAGTCACCATTTGCTTTAAGGGATTTTAAATAATAACCTCGGGACTCTTCTTTTTTGCCCTCAAATAATAAAAAATCACCATAGATTCCATTAGACAAATCTGATTCGGGATGGACCATTACCACAATTTCCGCAAGTTTTTTACCCTTTTCAGTTTTTACCTGATCCTCCTCTTTCTGAAGATAGTTTCTTAAAACCTCCAGTTTGTTTTCAACCTCTAGATCATTGCTCATAAAAGCAGTTTCCATCAACTTGTCAGCCTCATCAGTTTTTCCTTGTTTTTGATAAATTTTAGCCAACATTAATTGAGCTTCCGGATCATCAGGTAACCTTTCAAACAAGTTTGTCAAAATAGCTTCAGCGTCTTCAAATCGATCATTACTAAAAAGCATTTGAGCCTGAGCAACAGAATATCCAGAATTGCTTGGAAAAGCATCAACCAGTTTTTGGCCTTCTCCTAAAGCTGCATCTAAGTCATTAATGTTTAAATAAATTCGTTGTTTTTGCCTGACTACAGCTTCATTTAAACCAAAAATAGTTTCGGCTTTATTATAAGCTTCAATAGCATTTTTATAATCTGAAAGATGTAGATAGGCAGACGCCAAATCAAAATAATACTCTTCACTTCCATCTACAATATCCAATAAATCTTTGTAAACTTTCACTACTTGTTCATACTCTTTTTTCGCCTTATGAATATCAGCAAGCAACAAATAATAATAAATATTTGAATTTTCAATCTGTAGGGCTTTTACTGCATAAGGAAGTGCTTCATCATACTTTTCCATATCGTAATAAACCTGGGCAATTTTAAATTTTGTGGTGGGATTATCAGGATTTAATCTTTCACTTTCCTCCAACAATACAAGCGCCTTTTTATAATCTTCCAGAATAACATGTTTTATCCCTTCTGCAAAAATATATTCTGCCTGATCCACACTCTTTTCTGGACTAACGTTCTTGGGGAATTCCTTTTTTACTTGACTTACTTCTTTCTTTTTTTTCTTTTTTGATTTTTGTGCAATTCCGTAATTCACACAACCAGAAGCTATTAGCAAGCTAATAATAATTGCAATTTTTTTTATGTTCATCTGATTCCCATCGAGTTTTATATCTTAAAAAATACCCTATTCTTTGATGCTATCTCTATCGCTAATTATCAAACCCCTATTCCTGCCCTTATATTCAACATCATTCGCAATAATAGAGTTTAAAAAATTGGCTTGCCCAATTATAGTATTATTCAATATTAAAGTATTTCGAATGATAGAACTTTGAATGATCACATTTTTTCCAATTGACACATTTGGTCCTATTACAGAATTTTCAATGCTTACATTTTCTCCAATATGTACAGGGCTATTTATGATAGAACCTGTTATTTTTGCCGACTCAGGAATTTTTTGAGAATGTCTTTTGTCCTTCAAATAGCATTCCATTGCCTTAATAAGTCCTTCTTTTCCATTGAAGGGCTGCCAATAAGTAACTATTTCAGCTTCAAACTTTTGTCGTTTCTTTTTCCCTTCTTTAATTAAATCAAAAAGGTCGGTTTCTTCTTTATCATTAAACTTTTTATCTTCTAAATATTGTAATAGTTCCTGCAAATATTCCCCCTTTTTAAAGTAAAGAGGACCACAGACAGCCAAATCTGATATATATTCTTTCGGTTTCTTTACAACCTTTTGAATATTATTATTTACATCAAGTTTAATGACATCATGTTTTGAAGGCTCCTCCACTTTATGTACCCAAACCGAATTGTTTTTTGAGCCATCAATAATAAATTCTCCTTTAAACCAACCTGTTAAAGGCATTACAAGTAATCGTCCAGTTAATGAGGATTTGGCAGCTTTTAAATTTTTTAATAAACCCTGGTTTCTATCAAAAAAATAAAAAACCACCCGATTTCCATACCTGGAAGCCACTTTTTCTAGTTTACCACAAATATGTCTTTCCTTTTCTGAAATTATAAATGCAATTTCCTTTAGTTCGTAGCCGGAAAGTTTAACCACTTCGATCAACATTATTTCTAAAATAGAATTTTCCCCAATTTGAAGAAGTGGCTTGGGATTAGTTAGTGTGATGGGATCCAGGTCTTTTTCAGATTCTCCCAAAGTCACGAGCAATCTCATCTTCAGTTTTTTTTGCTTTTAATTATCTTTTTGTTCTTAGTAAATTTTTAAAAGGGTGGGGTTTCTAAACAATTGATTTAGATATTTCTAAAAGATTCAATTTATTAACTACCACTACCTATAACACCACTAAGATAATAACAATTAAAGTAAGTTAGGATGAACCTTCCTTAAATGAATTGATTGCAAGCACTATTTGTACTCGAGTAGTTATTTTAACATTTTTACAAATTTGGCTTTTTCCACAATTACAACTAAAAGCACCAGAAAAACGAGAATTGCATTTTTCACAATAATATTCAAAATTGACTGATCCAGATTTATCCAGAACACAAAAAAGCTGATTAAACCAAATCCTACCACATATATAAAAGCTGATTTTAGATGATATGGGACAAAAAAGTTTTTCCTACCATAAAAAAAGCTTAATACCGTCATACTAAAATAGCAAAAAAGTGTGGAAATAGCGCTTCCTGTATAACCGATAACAGGTATTAAAAAATTATTTAATACTATAGTAATAATTGCTCCAAAAACACTGAAGTACAATCCAAAATAGGTTTTGTCGGTCACTTTAAACCAAACTGACAAATTGTAATATATTCCTAAAAACACATTAGCAAGTAAAAGGATTGGCACTACATTTAAACCTACCCAATAAACTTGATTAGGGATGAAATACTTCAACCAATCCAAATTAGCACAAACCCCAGTCATTACAATCATGCAAACAATAATAAAATATTTCATCACAGTTGCGTAAGCCTCCTTAGAGTTCTTATCTTCTGCTCTGGAAAAAAAGAAAGGTTCTGCAGCATAATTAAAAGCCTGAATACCTAAAGTGATGAAAATTGAAAGTTTATAGTTTGCAGCATAAATTCCCATTGCTTCCATGCTATTAAAGTTGGAATAGAAATTATCAGGCAACCAATACTTTATGAAAATTTTGTCAGCACTTTCATTAATAGCAAAAGCCAAACCCGAAAATAAAATGGGTATACCATAAATTAAAAGGGCTTTTTGTTGGGAAGGTTTTATAGTAAACCGAAATGAGGCATATGTTTTCCAAAAAACAAAAAGTAATAGACCATTCCCAATTAAATTTGCCAGGAAAACATATCCTGATCCCAAATTGGGATCATAAAAAGAGGCAATAATTCCTTGTAAACCAATAAAAAAATTACCATCATGGACTTCCTTACAAAACCATATAAAAAACACATTTAGAAAGAAAATAATGACGATATTGAAAATTTTTGCGAGTGCAAATTGTTTTGCATTTCCCAACACCCTAAGCTGGGCAAAGGGAATGGCTAAAAGTGCATCAATTGCAAAAATCAGAGCGAACCAAATAATAAATCTTTGGCCCGAAGGATGCCCCATTACTACAGCTATTTCCTTAGAGAAGAAAATAAGACTACCACTTAAAACAAAACTGGTAATCAAAAGCATAGAAAAAATTAAATTAAAATTCTCCTGCTGATTACCTCCTTTTTTTGTAGAAAATCTAAAAAAGGCAGTTTGCATACCAAAGGTATAAAGTGCATTTGCAGCAATTGCATAAGCATAAAACTCGGCTATTAAACCAAAGCCTTCTGGCTGGAACAATCCAGTATGCAGGGGAATTAAGGCTACATTTATTAACCTGACTAAAATGGTTGTACCACCATAAATAGCCGTTTCTGAAGCTAATTTTTTTAGCATTACGAGCTTTAAAAAGTTTTGGTTCTACATTTTTTCTGTTCAATTGTACAAATTGAATGCATAGAGCTTAAAAATTAAAAGAGTGACTAAAAAACTAAAAACGGAGAATGGAAACTCCCATTCTCCGTTTTCTAAAAAAATTAAATAGAAACTTATTCTCCTTTAAAATTAGGTTTCCTTTTTTCTAAAAATGCCTGTGTTCCTTCCTTAAAATCTTCAGTTTTGCAGCAATTCCCAAATGAGTTGGCTTCAGTCTGATAGCCATTTTCATCTCTATATACAGCATTTATACAATCTATTGCCTGTCCTATGGCCAACTCTGCCTTAGCCATAATTTTATTAATTATTTCCTGCGCCTTTACAATTACCTCCTCTTTGAGCACTACGTGATTTACCAAACCAATTTTTTTAGCATTTTTTCCAGTAATCATTTCCCCGGTTAAAATCAATTCAAATGCTTTGCCTTTTCCTACCAACATAGTTAACCTTTGAGTTCCTCCGTATCCTGGGATAATTCCTAAACCTACTTCAGGAAGTCCAAACTTTGCATCTTCAGAAGCTATTCTTATATGGCAGGCCATAGCCAATTCACAACCTCCTCCCAAAGCAAATCCATTTACCGCTGCAATTACTGGTTTGGGGCAGTTCTCTATTGCTGCAAAAACCTCCTGACCTTCCTCAGCAAACTTTCTCCCATTCATATAATTCACTTCCGCCAACTCCTTAATATCCGCTCCAGCTACAAAAGCCTTATCCCCAGCTCCGGTAATAATTACTCCTTTAATTTCTGGTTCATCATAAACTTTTTGAAATGCCTTTTCAATTTCCTTTAAGGTGGCAATATTTAAAGCATTAAGTTTATCTTCTCTGTTTATAGTAATAGTCAGAATTCCGGATTGAAGTTCTAATTTTAAATTTTCAAATTCCATTATATTTTTTTTTCAATGAAAAATTGGATTAATCAGGCATTATGAAAAACCTACCTCCAAGTAAATTGGCGGCAAAATTATAGGGTAATAAGGAAAAATTACTAAAAAACAGGTGATTTTTTACGTATGAATTTTCCTTTAAATTAATAATAAGAATTACAATTCAATATAGAAAACTTACAATTTTATAGGAAAATCTTAATATCTTTGTTGCTCAATTTAATAATTCTAAATTAAAATTTAAATTCTTTACGAAAATGATGGAAGACATTCAGCCAATTGAAAGTTGGAAAGTTGTTAAGGATGTTCCTTTTGCTATTGCAGGACCTTGTAGCGCTGAAAGTGAAGAACAATTATTTACAACCTGTAAAGGAATCAAAGACTTAGACTTAGGGATAAGTATGTTACGGGCAGGAATCTGGAAACCCAGAACCAGACCCAATACTTTTGAAGGGGTTGGAGAAATTGGACTGAAGTGGATGAAGGATGTGAAAACTGAGCTGGGAATGCCCGCTGCAGTGGAGGTAGCCAATGCAAACCATGTTGAGCTAGCGCTTAAATATGGTATGGATGTGCTATGGGTTGGAGCCAGAAGTACGGTAAACCCTTTCACTGTTCAGGAAATTGCAGATGCACTTAAAGGTGTTGATATTCCTGTTGTTGTTAAAAACCCTATTAACCCTGATCTTGCTTTATGGAAAGGTGGAATTGAAAGGATTTATAATGCTGGCATCAGACAAATTGCTGCCCTTCACAGAGGTTTTTCATCTTTTGAAAAGACAAAATATAGAAATATTCCTATGTGGCAAATTGCCATTGCATTAAAGAGCGAATTACCAAATATCCCTCTTCTTTGCGATCCTAGTCATATTGGAGGAACAAGAGATTTAATTTTACCAGTTTCTCAGAAAGCATTAGACTTGGATTATGATGGATTGATGATTGAAACTCATTGTGATCCAGATAATGCGCTAAGTGATGCCAAACAACAGGTTACACCTCAGAGATTAGCTGAAATTTTAAATGCTATCAAAATCAGAAAAGAGACTTCTGATAATGAGGAATTTAACAGTATTTTGGATACCATGAGAAGACAGATTGATAATGTGGACAGAGAGATTTTAGAAAACATGGCAGCCAGAAAAACGCTTGTTAATAAGCTTGGTGAATATAAAAAAGAAAACAACGTGACTGTTTTTCAACCTGACAGATGGTTAGAAGTATTCAAAAGCAGGGCAGATTGGGGTAAGCAATTAAATGTGAATGAAGAATTTGTAGGAAAGTTATTCCAATTGATCCATGATGAGTCTATTAGAATTCAGACAAAAAAGGTGAATGCTGAACTTCAGGAAGAGAAAAAATAAATTCTCCTTATCTTTCGTTTTTCATTTAATAAAGCCATAAATCATTAATCTTCTCTTTAGATTATGGTTTATGTCTATTTTTTAGCTATCTAAAATATTCAAACAATCCCAAGATCTGGTAATTAAATATGGAAAGAAAGGAATTAACATCAGGCGTCTATCTTATTTCAAAATTTGACAAAAATGATTTTTCATTTCTGGAAAACTTCACTAAAATTGCTGTGATTTTTGATGAAAATTCTAAAAAGTATTGCTATCCAGTTATTAAAGACTTCATACCCGAAAATCATATTCAAATAAAAATTGAATCAGGGGAGGAGAATAAAAATCTTGAAACCTGCAAATCCATTTGGGACATCCTTACCAATAATAGTTTTGATAGGAAATCTATTGTGTTAAACCTCGGTGGAGGAGTTATAGGAGACATGGGAGGTTTTTGTGCTGCTACTTATAAAAGGGGAATAGCATTTGTCCAGATTCCTACTACCCTACTCTCTCAGGTTGATGCCAGTGTTGGCGGAAAACTGGGAATCGATTTTAATGGCTTTAAAAATCATATTGGTGTTTTTCAATTGCCAGAACGAGTTTTGGTTCATCCCAGGTTTATTAAAACCCTAGTTAAAGAAGAATTAAGGTCAGGCTATGCAGAGGTAATTAAACATTTCCTAATTGCCGATAAAGCAAAATGGGAGGCTTTAAGGCAAAAGCCTATAAACAATCAGGATTTCGACTCCCTTATTCCAGAAAATATCCTCATAAAAGACCAGGTAGTTACTTCCGATCCTAAGGAAAAAGGATTAAGAAAAATTTTAAACTTTGGACATACCATTGGTCATGCTATTGAAACACACTTTCTTTTTCAAAAATCCAAAAAATTATTACATGGAGAGGCTATAGCCATAGGCATGATTTGCGAAACTTATTTATCTCAAAAAATACTAGGTTTGAGTGAATCAGATTTAGATGAGGTGACAGAATATGTTTTAAATACATATGGAAAGGTCGAAATTTCCTCCGTTGATCTTGATTATATAATACCTCATATGCAACAAGATAAAAAAAACGAAGGTAATAGATTGAATTTTTCCTTGCTAGAATCAAATGGTAAGGCACTTTTTGACCAGGAAATTTCAGAAGAAATGGCTAAAGAAAGTATCAACTTCTATAATTCACTTTAATTTTCTTACCCGAACCACCCCATCTTTCTACTTTTTATTTGTTTAAAAAAGTTAATGCACTTGTCTATATTAAGTCTAGAAATACAATTTTTCAGTTTTAAGTCGTAATTAAGTTAGCCAAGTTTATTACATAGGTAGGTGAAAGCCATTTCTATGATAATGATTTTAACATAAACCAAAACTGGATGACTTCAAATCATTTGGCAAAACTAACTTCAATTGTTACTTATTTGTAAAGATTCATATGTATGTTCAACTCATTTTTTGAAATCGAATCAACAAGAACCTTTACTGGAAAAATTAAAATTATTACCTCTAATAAAATTAACAAAATGAACAATCGATACTTAAGGATTAGTTTTTTAATCATTGGTATTTTTATAACAAACCCAATACTAAACCCAAGTTTTGGAAATAATATTCCTAACCAGAAAATTTCATTTGATTGGTGGAATGGATTAAGCTCAGAATGGAAAAATATTTTCCTTAAGCAATTAGATAAAGAGGATAGTACTTTAACACAAGAGGATTTAATTACCATTTCTAATCTTAAATCTTTAAATTGTGTAAAAGCAAAAATCTCTGATCTTACACCGATTACCTCCCTTGACAGTCTTGAAAAATTAAACCTAATGGGCACTCCACTTACGAACCTATCCCAAATTAATGGTTTAAAACATTTAAAGAAAGTAAATTGTACATACTCCAAAGTAAGCAGGGAGGAAATTGAAAAATTCAGAAATGAAAATAGTCACCTAACAGTTTACCCAGTTCTATATCCAGATTGGTGGGATACAATAGATGATGAATGGCGTAAGATTTTTAAAAAATCAATAAAAATAGAAAGAGAACCCAATTTAATGGATTTGAATAAAATCTATGATATGGGTATATTGATATGTAGCGGAAATGGAATTAATGAATTTGCATTAACCAATTTAGAGCCAATTGCCAATTTAAAAAACTTAAAGATTTTATTTATTACCAATTCCAATATTACCAGTCTGGAACCTATTAAAAACCATACTTCCTTAAGGGTTTTACATTGTGCAAGCACAAAAATCAAGAGCTTAGAGCCTATTAAAAATCTCACTAATCTAGTTGAGCTCGATTGCTCTTCTACATTTGTAGATAACCTTGAGCCAATTAAGCTCCTAACAAAAATCAAAAAACTATCATTACTTGAAACTAAGGTAACAAGTCTGGAACCAATTGGAGAATTCCATAACCTTGAAGAGATCTACTTATCAGATACCGAAATTGATGATATTTCTCTTCTTGCAGAAATGCCCAAATTAATAAAATTGCATTGTGGAAATACTAAAATAAATACCCTTTCTCCAATCTCCGAACTAACAGAACTAAGGGATTTAAAAGCTTATAATACTAATATATCAGACCTTTCACCATTAAAAAAACTGGTTAAATTATTTTCATTAAGTGTTTCTGGAACTAAGATCAATAAACTGGATAATATTGCTGGTTTAGAAAGGATTAAAGATTTAAATATTGCAAGTACCCAAGTAACCAATATTGCCCCAGTAAGGCGGATGAAATTACTAGAAACAATTGATTTATCTGGCACTCAGGTTACAGATTTAAGTCCTTTGAAAGAATCATTTAGGCTTAAAACTATATGGTTTCCATTTACTGAAATAGGTTCATTGTCTTACTTTGAGAGGCTTAGAAATTTGGAATACATCGACTGCTCAGAAACTCAGGTTACAGAAGAGGAAATAAAAAGATTTAATAGGTTAAAACCAAACTGTTCAATTAATTAATGACACTATCCCCTCAAGTGTGTAAGTCAAAAGTATCGAGGGTTAGCTATTTTTAAATAACACATTTGCTCCACTTTCAATTTTATCCATTGAAGTAAATTCTTTAGGATTATGGCTAATACCATTTTTACTGGGCACAAAAATCATTGCTGTAGGGCATACTTTAGCCATCATTTGAGCATCATGTCCGGCTCCACTGTACATTCTTTTATATAAAAGTCCTTTTTCAGAAGTAACCTCTTCAATTTTCTTACAAATATTATTATCAAAAATTACCGGGTCAAACCTTACTAAACTTTCAGTAAAAACATCAACTCCCTCTTTTTCTGCAGTTTCCCGAACATAGTTCAACAATTCTTTTTCTGCGAAAAATAATTGTTCATTATCTGTATTCCTAAGGTCAACCGTTAATCTTGCTGTTCCAGGTTCTACATTGATAAGGTTAGGGCCAAAATCTACCATTCCCACAGTCGCCAACTTGATTGCCTCCCATTTTTGTAACAAGATCTCTTACATATGCTCCTATCTTCATCGCTACAAATCCAGCATCTTTTCTTAATTTCATGGGAGTAGTTCCGGCATGGTTAGACTCTCCTTCTAAGTTGATAGCAGTCCATGAAATTCCTTGCAAATTTTACACTATCCCGATATCCAAATTTTCTATTTCTAATACCGAACCTTGTTCTATATGCACTTCAATAAAGGCCGAAACGCTTAAACTACCAAATGGGAAATATCCTTTGTAACCTATTCGATCCAATTCAGATTCAAAGCTGGTGTTGGTTCCATCTATAGAGATTACCTTATAAACCTTTTCTAATTCCATTTGGCCACTATAAACCAAACTTCCCATCATATCCGGGATAAACCTCACTCCTTCTTCATTTGTAAAATTGGCTAATATTACCGATTTTTCAGTTTCAATTCCATTTTCATTAAGGGTTTCAATCAACTCTAATCCGGCCAACCCCCCCAGACTTCCATCATATAATCCTCCTTCACCTACAGTGTCCAAATGAGACCCTGTCATTATTCCTGGAGTACCATTTGTGCCCTTTCTAATACCAAACATATTCCCAATCTGATCCACTTTTACCTCCAATCCGGCATTGATCATCCATTTTTTTAATAGATCTCTGGCAGCTTTATCTTCATCCGAAAGCGCCAAACGAGTAACCCCTCCATTTTTTATTGCTCCAATTTTACCTAATTCAAAAACCCCTGTCTTTAGTCTGTGTCTATTAATATTCATAATAATCAGAATTTACTTATCTAAAGGATGTCAACTATTCAATATTTTAAGGTTGGATAAAAACAAGGAGGGATTTCAAAAAAATATTTCTTTATCATAATATTAATAAAAACCAATTTGTTTTTTAAATTTCAGCCAACCAATTAATAAAAAAATTCATTCTCAGAATAAGTTACCACCTATTTTATTAATTCAGGATGATAGTATCGGAAATTAATTCTAATCAAAAGATTATCCTTAAGAGTATCAAATACACTTTTATTTAGCAGAGACTCATTTATTTTTATTTTCCAAATGTATATTTGAAATTCTGATCATCCTTAAACTACAGCATATCTTGCATAAGCCAAAACAAGATCTTGAATTTGAATTAGCGATAATTGAACAAGCTAAGAAAAAGCCAGAAGCATTCGGATTGCTTTATGAGAAATATTATAAGGAAATTTTCTATTACATAAATAGAAGAATTGATGATGTAAACACTACCTCTGACCTCTCCTCTCAGGTCTTTTATAAAGCCATGGTCAATATTAAGTCTTATAAGTTTAAGGGGTTCCCCTTCTCTTCATGGTTATATAGGATTGCAACCAACCAGGTGAATGAATATTACAGGAAATCAAAAAATCAGCGGGTAATCAATCTGGAAGATCAAATAATTTTTCGACTTTTCGGAGAACTAGAGGAACAACCTGAAAAGGAAGAAGACAAAACTGGTTTACTTGTTTCTTTGTTAGAAGAATTGGAGGAGCATGAAGTTCAATTGTTAGAATTAAGGTTTTTTGAAGAAAAGCCTTTTAAAGAAGTGGCCTTTATCCTTAATATAACGGAGAACAATGCTAAGGTGAGAACGTATAGAATATTAGATAAATTAAAAAAAATAGCCAAAAGAAAATTACCACCAGAGGAAAGTGATTTTTTAGCCCATTTCCCGATTTTAGCCATATTTATTGTGGAATTAATCAGGCAAATCCCGGCAACAATTTAAGTGGCTCTAGAATGAAAAATTTGGTGAATTAGGTAAAATTGAAATGAGTAATAAATATAAAATAAACATAAACAAACCAAAACCAACAGAACAGGAGGTTGATTTGCATAAGAACTTTAATCGGGTGCTATCTCAATATAAAAGATCGCACACCAACAAAAGGAAACCCATGCACAAAATCCTGGATAAATTTAACAGGTTTGTGTCCCTCTTTATCCTCATTATTGTTCTTTGTCTTGTTATCCTTTTTATTAAGTTATTTATAATGGATAAGAAGGGGAAACAACAACAAACACCAAAACCTGAAATTGAATCTATAAGATGAGATCATCAGAAATTCATCCTTTAATCCTTGCAATATTATGGGTATAACACGCCTACTTATACCCAATACTTTCCACCTCAAAATACAATACTGAATTGGGGGGAATGACCCCAGCCTGTTTTCTACCATACCCCAGCTCTGGAGGAACTCTAATAATGGCTTTTGTACCAAATTTCAACTTAGCAAAAGCCTCATCCCAACCTTTAATCACCCAACCTACACCTACGGGAAAATCGAATGGCTGACCTCTATCCAAGGAACTATCGAATTTGTTTCCATCTTCCAAAGTACCAGTATAATGCACTAAAATCTTTTTCCCCTTTACAGGTAATTCTCCATTTCCTTCTTCCAGAGTTTTTATTCCCAAACCCGATTCAGTGAATTCAAAACCATCCTTAATATATTCCAGATTTGGCTCTACTACTCTCCAATCGTCTAATGCCGCATTGATAAATAACATATCTGACCCCTTAAATTTATACTGCTTATTGGTTGCATAACTTAATAATGTGGCCAATTGGGCTTCAGCTGAATCTGGAAGATTTAATTTTATAGCTCTTTTTTTACCTTTTACAAAAAAATAGGAGCTTCCCTCTATAAACTTTGCACAAACCCCAGGAAGTAATTCATTCTGATAGCAATAATCTGCCTCTTCTGTAATTTCCAGTTCACAATTACAATCTTGAGCAATAGAAAAATGATAGGTGATAAACAGAAAAACAAAAAATAATGATGGTTTCATGTTAAAAAATTTAATCATTAAAAAATCGAAAGGGCCTTATTTCCCAAACCCATAAAAACCAATTTTATTTATAAAATAATATTACTTTTTTTGTTGAAGTTGACTTCCCTTATTTCTCCTACCTGCAAATTACTCTTTTCTCCACCTCTTTAATAATAGAATATCTAATTTTAAAAAAATAAACTGATATTGAAGTTGTAAAATAATTTTAATAATTATATTTGCATCCTCTTAAGGGGGATTAGCTCAGCTGGCTAGAGCGCTACGCTGGCAGCGTAGAGGTCATCGGTTCGACTCCGATATTCTCCACAATTAAACCCTAACCACAAAAATGGTTAGGGTTTTTTGATAAACTTTTTTCAAATTTGAAATTTCAATAAAAAAACTGCCATAAAACTTATAATTATCTCAATCTTCTTATTAAAATCTCACCATACTATTAAAAAAAATATTAACTTTGCACCCTATTATTAGAAGTAGATTAGAAAAGAAGGAGCTGTTGAAATAAAATACTCCACACAAATCTAAGTTTGAAATAAGTTAATTATATAAAAAAAATATTATTCCATAATTACAATTTTTATTTATGCTAATTATTAAAAAGAAAGAAAATGAGTCTATTGAAAAGGCTTTAAGACGATACAAAAACAAAGTAAGAAATGTAAAGCTTCATGATGAAGTAAAAACCAGAAGGTTTTTTGAGAAAGATTCTGTGAAGAAAAGACACGCGATTTTAAAGGCTGCATATAAATCAAGAAAAGCTCAAATAGAAGCTAGTTAAGCACCTACAATATTTATTCTTTAAAATTCAATTAAGTATGATAATTCCTATCAGTTAGTTTTTATTATTTTTAAGGAATTTTAAAGCTTAGGCTCCTAAGATGTAAAAGGACAGAAATTGGTTGTTTTGGTAAAGACAATTGTTTTTTGTCCTTTTGTTTTTAAAACCTTTCTACTCCCTCTACAGCCTTTTGGATTTTAGCATCCATTTTTTTAAAACCTAAGTAAAAAAGTCAGGTGTTAGAAATAATTGAATTGCCAGACAAAGTTGATCCTCCTTATAAATTATTATTATCAGCTGATCCTTCCTACTTACTAATAAAAGAATATCTGGCTAAAGACCGGTGTTTTATAGCCAGACTTAATGATTTGAGTATAGGAGCTTTAGTTATAATTCAGCAATCTCACACCGAATTGGAAATAAAGAATATTGCAGTGGAAGAAAAGTATCAAGGTAGAAGTTATGGCAAACAACTCTTACAATTTGCCACTGATTTCAGCAAAAAATCGGGAAATAAAAAGTTGACTATTTGTACTGGAAATTCAAGTATAAATCAGCTAGCTTTATACCAGAAAATGGAGTTTGAAATAGAAAGAATTGACAAAGATTTTTTCTTAAAAAATTATTCAAATACGATTTTTGAAAATGGTATTCAATGCAAGCATTTATTAATTTTAAGCCTTGAGCCAATATAAGTTTGAATTAATTTATATTTTTTGAGCTTGTCTAATTTTAAAAAAAAATGAATAATTCAAAAATTGAAAAAAAGCTAGCTGCCGAAAAAGCTGTTACTTTTTTAAAGGATGGAATGGTTGTAGGCTTAGGCACAGGAAATACTGCTGAATTTGCCATAAACGCTATTGGTGAGCGTGTAAAACAAGGATTACAAATCCAGGGAATTCCCACCTCAGAAAGTTCGCATAAACTCGCTGAATCACTGGGTATTCCACTAACCGATTTTTCTAATAATATAGCCATTGATATTACTATTGATGGAGCTGATGAATTTGACCCCTATCTCAGATTAATAAAAGGTGGCGGAGGAGCATTATTAAGAGAAAAAATAGTGGCTTCTGCTACTTCTAAAAATATTGTTATTGTAGATGCTTCAAAAAAAGTGGAGCGATTGGGAAAGTTCCTTCTTCCTGTGGAAATAATACCTTTTGCGAAAGATTTAATAATGGATAATTTGGCTGAAAATGGTCTTTCGCCAAAGGTTAGAATGAATAATAAAACACCTTTCATTACTGATGAAAAAAACCTAATTCTCGATCTTAATATCTACAATCAAAGAAATTTAGAGTATTTAGAGAAACGATTAAAATCAATCCCTGGAATTGTGGAAACCGGACTTTTTCTTTCTACCACAAGTATGGTGATAATGGGAGAAGGCAAAGAAGTAAAAATTTTTGATTAATCGGGTTGAATGTCTATTCCACTAGAAATACTTTATCAGGATGATTTTCTTGTAGCCATAAATAAACCAAGTGGTCTGTTGGTTCATAAAAGTGATCTTGATAAATATGAAGTAAATAATGCGATGGAAATGTTACGGGATCAGTTGGGTCGCTGGGTATACCCTATCCATAGACTGGACAAACCAACTTCTGGTGTTCTGTTATTTGGCTTGGATAGTATTACAGCAAAATTACTAACGGAGATATTTACCAAAAGGGATGTTGCTAAATCGTATTTAGCAGTTGTACGTGGGCATGCTCCTACCGAAAGTATTATTGATTACTCCTTGCCTCCATTATTCACCAACAAACCAAAACAAACTGTGCCAAAACAAACAGCCATTACTCATTACAAAAGACTAAAAACAACTGAGGTATCCATTCCCGTAAGACCATACCCAACCTCACGGTATTCACTGCTTCAAATTTCCCCACAGACAGGCAGAACCAGGCAGATCAGGAGACATATGAAACATATTTTTCATCCAATAATAGGTGATACTGCTCACGGAGATGGAAAACACAATCAAATGTTTAGGGAAAAATTCGACTGCCACCGTCTTCTTCTTCATGCAGAATCATTACAGTTCCGTCACCCTAAGCTTGATTCTGAAATTACAATAGAAGCTTCATTAGATCAGTCCTTTAAGAAAATTATTTCTCAACTTAAATTTGACTGACTTACTATGGCTCCGTTACAAAAATTATAAAACACATAAGTTTCATCGACTCGCCAGAAACCACAAAAACAATGTTTATTATTCCATTTTGAGACGTTCTTGTATTTCTGTAGCAATTTTTGAACTCATAGATATAAAGAAGCAAAAACAATTTATGATAATTTTGCCCGGAAAAGAAGCTTCCTGAAATGACGATACTTAAAATCGTTAATGGCTTCCTTTGATACTAAGGTAAAGGCAACAGAGTCAAAAATCCTTACGTTGGATTTTCAATAGCAATAGATAGCTTTCTAAGTAATTGTGAAAATTGCTCAACTTCTTTAGTTTTGAAACTTTTCAAAACGCTATCGGCCTCTTCAAACCTGGTGACTATTGCTTTATCGATTAGAAGCCTTCCATTTTCCGTCAGATTGACCATTTTTATCCTTCCATCCTCTGGATCGAGACTTCTACTAATTAATTTTTTCCTTTCCAATCTATCCAATAAGGCTGTCATTGCCCCTGAAGTAATCAATACAAAATTGCGTAATTGGGTTGGAGTCAATCTATAGGGAGTACCAGATCTTCTTAGGGTGGCAAGCACATCGAGGTCTGTATAATGGATATTATAACCTTTTAAGGCCTCGTTTGCTTTCTTTTCCAAGATTCTACCAATATTCAAAATACGACCTACAACCATCATTGCTGTAGCATCAAGTTCTGGACGTTCCCTTTTCCAATCTTCCAGTAACTCATCTATTAGATCTAAATTTTCGGTTTTATTAAGTTTCATAAAACTTCATATTAAAATTATCTTAATATAAAGATAAATTATTACATTTGATAAAGTATCTTTATATAAAGCTAAATTCAAAGATATGAAAATCCCCTCAAGTCCTAATTTCCTATTCTTAATATGGTTTGTCATAACTTCTAGTCATGTATCATCTGCACAAGAAGTTTTCATTAAAGATTTTAGTGAGATCAATAAAAAGGCTGAAAACCTTCTAAATAGTTATGTTGAGCAAGAAGAAGTAGTTGGACTGGCAATTACCGTCTTACATAATGATAAAATAATCTACTCCCAAGGTTTTGGAAAAGCAAACCTGGAACTGGGATTACCCACAACAGATGAAACACTTTTTAGATTGGCAAGCGTATCTAAACTGTTTACATCAGCTGCAGTTGCAAAACTATCAGAGGAGGGAATCCTCAACCTTGACTCACCTATTGAATATTATGTACCCCAATTTAAAGGTAAGAGGTGGAAGCCGACTATTAGACAAGTTGCTGCTCATATAGGTGGAGTAAGAGGATATTCAGCCAAAGATTTTGAAAATGGCCATGATATTTTTAAAGAAGAATATCCTACAACAGATGATGCATTGAAAATATTTGCATCTGATTCACTTCTATTTGAACCTGGAACCAAATACAAGTATTCAACATTTGGTTTTACTCTTTTGACAGCAGTTATTGAAAATATTTCTGGTAAAAAATTCGAAAACTATATAGCAGAAAATATCCTATTGCCTCTTGAAATTGGAGAGGTTATTCCGGATCGTCCAGAGAAAATCATTAAAAATAGATCTGCTTTTTATGATACTAGTGAAGATAGAACTGTAAAGAATGCCTCCTTTATAAGATCAGACTTTAAATTTGGTGGTGGTGGATTATTGTCATCCTCAAAAAGTTTGGCTCAGTTTGGTTGTATACATATCCAACCTGGATTCTTCAATGATACCACTCTTGATAGAAATCTTTTTAAGGAACAGACCCTTATTAATGGAAAATCTGTAAACATTGGACTTGCATGGCGCATAGGAATAGATGAAAACTTTGGAAAAGTATATCATCATTCTGGTTCACTGCCCGGAGGGCGTTCAGTTTTAATGGTTTGGCCTGAACAAGGTTTTGTTATAGCAGTTACTTCCAATACAACAAATTCGCCCTACTATGCAGAACAATTTGCTCAAGTTTTATCACATATGTACCTGGATAATATAAAGGGTTCCGAACTTCAGGAGATAACATTTGAAGCATTAAACAAGAAGTTGATTTTTTCTTCTTCAAATGAAGAAAAGAAGAATATTCTTAATCTTTATAATTCTGGTAAATATGGAAACCTAAGTATTCCCCCTCAAATTAAAAACGAACTAAAAAAGAGGAAGTTTCCTATCCTGGATCATTTACCCATTATTGCTTTTTATAAGAATAAAAATGGTTCCACATCTTTAATTTTATCATCAGACATTGGCCTTCATAGACTTCAAATAGAGGATATATTATCATCAGAGGGAACCAATGGATTTTTAGAGGATCTTTCTAATAAATTCGAATGGGAAATCAAAAAACATCCATTCAAGATAACTGGAGATTAGATTTCTTATAAAGGACTTTTACAACACAAAACTAGTTCTGTTGTAAAAAAATTGAATTAATTACCTTTGAAATAAAACCATGAATAATTTCAAAGATTAAGATTTACTCTTCTTTACGAAGCCCTTTCTATTGGGTTAAAGCATATCTAATTTGGACACCAAACGCAGTAGTGGTTCTTTTGTAAGAGCTGGAAACTCTTGGATCATTAATAGTCCTTTCGAAATAAATCTGGACATTAGCTTGCTTATTTATCTGATAGGCCACCGTAGGCTTAAACTGAAAATTCAGATTTCCCTGAGTAACTACCGGAGCATCTTCTATTTTTCGCTGAACAGTCTTTGTATCCCTAATGGTCATTGCCAGTCTCATGGTCACATCGTTATCCAAAACAATTTGTGAACCAGTCCTTGTCCTGATTGGAAGCTTCATACCCGCTTTAGTCATCCCAAGATCAACTGTAAAATCTTTATTTTTTAATTCACTGATCTCCGCATTATTTAAGTTAAGCGCAACGTCCCTTCTGGTTTTATAATCTACCTTAATGGTCACATTACTTCTAGTCCTCAAATTAATCCCAATTAATGGACTAAACTGTTCTGTCATCCGCACTTGGCTCATAATCAAAATTGGGGCAAACATGGTCGACCCCTCATATGTCTCGGTGCTTTTGATATCCTCTAGATTATTATTTAAAGTAAGTAAGTCGGCATCGTCTTCATAAAATAAATTGGAGGCAAAATTTCCTACAGCATACTCTGAATTATACCCATGAGTAATAGAAACACTTCTGAAAATTTCTTTAAAAGCAGGAATTTTAGAAAGTCCATTATAAGTAACCCGCCAGTTAGGTAACGGAATTTTGGGAAATTTCGAAAGATTTCCTGAATTTTCATCCTCACCTGCATAAGCCATTCTAAAAGCGGGAATCAATACGTCAGGATTATTTAGGTCAAGTGTATCTGAATCTGCCAATCCTAGCCTTTCATTCACTATCTCCCTGTTGGCTACAAATTGATCAAACAACTCACTATTATTATTGATATCATCTTTAGCGAAAGCTGTTGGCAACATGAAATAAGACATTGCAAAACTACCAGATCTTAATGGGGTTTGACTAATAAAATCTACAGAATCATCTACATATCTGTAATTTTCAGAATAGTTGTCAGTGACTGATTTTTTAGCCTCTAAAGTAATTTTAAAATCTTTGACAGGTTCAAGGTCGGCTGTGAAAGTCATATTCCTTAGTCTGTTTTGCAGGAAAGGATTATTCTGATTCATACTTTCCGAAAGATATCCTTTTGCTGCAGCTTCTTTCCGCACATTTGCATCCTGACTACCTAAGAGAAAGTCGATTCCAGGGCTATCCCATTGGTCATCAAAGCCAAAATATTTTGGAGTACGCATAAATCCTGGCAAAATAGTTCCAGCTGACTCATTAAAAGATGCTTTAATACTTTTCACCGTCATTAATAATCCAGCCAAACCTTTAACAACTTTTTGTTCCTTAGGCTTTTCATTGGATTGTTTCTTTTTCTCTATCTCTGCATCAATATCAGCAATCTGCTGTTGAATTCTTAATCTCTTTTTCTCTAATCCTTTTGGTTTCTCTTCTTCTGTAGTTTCATTTTCTAAAGGCTGCACACTTCTAATAGAATCAAGTAATGTAGAATCACCATCTACCAGTTTCAACAATCTTTTTGTTTCTTTAATAGCAGCCTTCTCTTCCTGTTTCTTTATCCTGTTTTCAACTTTCCTTAATTTATCCTGAAGCTTTTTTCTTTTCAGCTGTAATGGGTCTTGCTGCCTGCCCCTTCCTCTTCCAGAAGTCACATTATATTTTTTAAGGCCGGGAACACTGTTATAAATTTTGTTCATATCAATCCTGCCATTTACAGCAATTGTTCTGTTATTGGCCGCATTATTTCCCAATGAATCTGCAATTCCGAGGGATCCGGCTGTCCAGCTATATGTTGTATTATAGGAAGCATCTCCAGCCAGCCAGCTGGTTAAAGGAATTTTATCAAAAGGGATTTTATAATTTGCCCCTACACTTTGGGTAAATAATTTCATCCTCCCAAAATCCTTCAGGTTACTAATGATCTGGTTTTTTACCTCATCAGTGATTTCCCCTGGATTTTCATCTATTAAAGTATTTGCAACAGCATTATAATTTAATCCCAAGTTTTTAGACAATCCCCAGTTTAGTGTATAGGCTCTATCAAAATTGAAAACCTTTTCATAAGTAGGAATAATCGGTGAAAGATCCGTATTTCTAAATTGGATTTTCCTAAAATTTCTACGCAAATCTGCCCTGATGGCAATACTGGTAGGTACCAGATTTAAATTAAAATCTTTTATTAATTTAAGCCAAGGAGAACTTAATCCTTCTGTACCTTTAAAAGGTTCGAATGGTTTGGCCTTACTGTTAAATCCATAAACCCCACCAAATCGCCATTGCCTATCCAGCATGGTAGCGATCTGAATATTCCTTGTAAAAGCATCGCTATAAGAGGCTGAAAATGAAAGATTTTCTATATCCCAGACATTACTATTGGCATCTTCCCGCATCTTTTTCTTCCTAACATTAGTCAGGTTAATACTTCTCACCTCGTAAAAATCACGCACTTTATCCAGATAATCCTGCCTTTCTCCGAGATCACTAATTGAAGCAAGAGCCAGTTCCAGTGGAACATCCTCATCCCGTGGATCATAATATGGATCGGTTATACTTTTTTCGTAAGAAACATATAGTGGAAGTGAAATCCCTATCTTATTTAAAAGAATTTTGTCCAGGTTAATATTGGCATTTATATCATAGCTTAGCGTTTTTGATCTCGCTCTTTCAAAAACTTTATCCTGAATTTGCCCAAACCCAAAAGTATTGTAGCGCAATGATGCATTTACCATGGCGAAATCTGCCAGCTTGGTATTCAAACTTAAATTAGTCGCCCACCCTGAAGTCTGATCAAATTCGGCAACCCGTAATTCATTAAACCATACAATTGCTGATTTTGGTAAACCATCTCCCGTCCTGGGATTTTTTACGCCTAACATTACTGTTTGTACACCACTTAATTCTGGATTTCCCCTTACAGTCACCCTGTATTTTCCAATATTCGGTCCCGGTGTAATAGGGTATTCATTTTTACTATCGCCTCCTACCCTATTTCGTTCCGATTTCAATTTGTATAATTCTTCCAGCGCTATGTCAATCTCATTGGTTCTGGGCCATAAAGCTTCGCGATCAGCCGCTGGTGTACCTAGTGGAGTCATTTCTAAAGGCACTTCAATCTGATAGTAATTTTGATTATAATCACTTCCAAGTCGAATAAAAGCTGTTAAATCATCGCTATTGGTAGTTCGAGTTTCATCATGAGCATGGATTTCCATTTTTAGGCGCTTGTAATTCACCAGATCAAGTGAAAAGGGTTTAAATATGGCCCTGGAATCCTTCGGTAACAAATTATCAACTTTCATCTGTACAGATTGTTCATTAAGAGCCCTGGTAATGGTAGAGGTAATATCTAAATCTCTGTTAAAACCAGGTGGAAGGTTATAAGCTACAGATTCACCATCATTTTTATCCTGACCATTTTCTTCAATATTCACAGAACTCACCGCTAAAAAAGTCTGGTCGTTATCAGGTACTTCATCCAAACCCGGTTCAAAAAGGTCTTCCGCAAAAGGTCTCCATTGAGCACCCACAAACTGAAACTGCACCATCCTCAATACTACAGGTTCTGCCCAATCTGTCATATACATCCTTATGAATTTAATTGACTTAAAACTCTGAATATTATTAACTGCTGTTGCTCTTTTGTCCCTTAAAGGAATCCTGAATTGATACCATGAAATCGCCTTACCAGCTTCTGTTACGTAATCAACCTGATCTACCACATAAGGATTGTCAGAAATTTTCAACTTATTCCCTTCCTCATCTAATGGTACTTCATATTCAAAATATTGTTCTATATCCGATAGGGTATTATCTCTATTTAAATCTTCATTGTCAGGGAAGGTTGAAGAGGATGGAGTAAAATTAGAACCAGCATTTTCCGGAGAGTTTCTCTCTGGCCCATTAAACTCCTTATATCTTTCCAAAATATTGGAGGCAGTTTCATCATATGAAGGATCAAGGTAATACTTAAAATCATCAGAAGAAGGGTCTTCTGTAATGCTTTGAATTACTTCCGGTGATACCCCATTTAATCTTAACTGCTCCAGATAATCAGCTCTTTTTATTGCTTCTTCGTTAATATCTGCTCCCTCTCCACTTAAAAGTCCATCAAAACCAACATCCTGTAAGGTTCTGGCATTGGGACCAACGGCAAAGGAATTAGTCAGGTATTGAGTATTTGGCACTTTACCCCACACAGTTGTATCGGCTGCTTCTTCAGCTGTAATAGGAAGACCATTTTCAAAGAAGTGTCTTTCATCAGGAATTAAATCTTCAGATATATTTCCAAGGTTGAAAACCAATTTCCCTCCACTGTTTCCTTCAGCTCCGGTAATGGCTCTATCCTGATCGAAAGGATCCATCATCCAAAATTCAATATATTGAATATTGCTATTGTCAAAATCAATGTCACTAGTAATAGCTCTGGTAACTGCTCCAAAATTTTCAGTAGGATTCTTTAAGGATCCATCAGGGTTAAGATCGGGGTTATAATTATAAGGCCCTATTTCTTCCGGATAATAGGCCAAATCAAATGAAATTTCAGGTAAGGCGACCTGCCCTCTTTGCTTATTTGGGAAAACTTCATCAAATGGAATATACCTCATATAATGGTTCTCCTGTATTTCCTCATCAACTCCAATTATATTATTGGTGTTATTGTAAAATGAATTATCAATTGAATACCAGGCTAATTTGGCCCTCTTATAATTTTGCTCCAAACCATTAGAAGGAGGTTGATTGTTGAGAATAGACTGAGGAGTAGAACCTAATACCCAACTTGTGGGACTTCGGGTAAGATCGTAGGGCACTTCAGCTTGTTCGAAATCATCTATATAGGAAGTTCCTTTATCTCCAACTAATAATCCTGGGACACCTGGTACCAATTGAGCAAATTCAGCTTTTACGGCAACACTCGACTGCTCTTTTGTACTAATAAAAGGCAGGGCATCTACCATTTTGGTTAAAAACCGCGAATCACTTCTGTAATCTACTCCAAAGCCCCACATGGTATTTCGAGTAGGCTCGTTCCCCACAGCGACCCTGGTAATAGTAGGTCTTTCATTCAAATGGAGGAAGGTCCCAGTAAACCGAATATCCTTGGTGAGCCGATATTCCGCATCAAAACCCATTAAACTTTTTTGTCGGAAGCTAAATAAATCAGCCCTTTCATATTGAATCCTGATTTCTTTAGCAGAATTTAATACCCCTTCATTTAATATCCTAACTCTACCAAATTGGTAGTCAACTGTAAAATCGACTCCTTCAGAAAGAACTGTATTTCCCGCTCGAATCACTACCGAATTTTCGGCAATATTTATCCCAGGTAATATAATTTCATTGGAACTTCCAGACTGGAAGCTACCAGTCATAAAGTATTTATTCTGTCCTGCAGTCTGAGTAGCATCATTTTGTGTCCCTCGATAAAGCGTATCAAATACATATTGTTCTTTTAAAAGACCTTCATCTTCATCGAAAAACTTGTCCAAATGTTTACCGAATGGTTCTAATACAGGGAAAATCACCTTTCCATCTCTAGTATTGATGGTTAGATTTTCTACAAAGTCAAAGTTACCATCACCAATTACTGTCCTTTCTCCTGTATCCGGGTCTACTTCAAATACAATTTCATTACTTTGGTTCAAGCGGTCTAAACCCATTATATTCACCAAAGGAATATCTTTTATCCTTCTACCCTCATTCAAACTAGTTTTGTCTAAACGATTAAAATCATCTCGATAAATTACCTTAAATTGGAAATTATCTTTTACCACAAGGTTAGTATTTAGCGAGTAGACATTTTTCATCATCAAATCCCAGGTAGGAAGATCAATTCTGATTGAAGAAGGTCTTAATAGTTTGAGGAAAATAGTTTTGTCATCCCCTAGGTTTTGATAGTCCTCAGAAAGTTCTCCAACCTTAAATCTTTGGCCCTGATATGTATATTCAAAAGAAACGGCAAGTACCTCATCAGGCTTAAGGGGGGTTCTCAAGGAGATGTAACCTAATTGAGGGTGGAAAAAATATTCATCCTGATTTAATTTTCTCGCACTTCTTAATGTTTCAAATTCAGTTCCTTTTTCCAAGCCAAGTAATTCCAATCCACTACTTGTTGTGTCAGAAGCCCTTAATGCAGGATTACTAATAATCTCATTAAATAGTGTATTCGCATCATTGTCAGCAGCTTCTGATGGCAATGGACTTTTTTGCCATTGAGGATCATAAGGATTAGCCTCACCCAAATCAAGAAAAGCAGTTACACTTCTTAAAGTTTGCGTATCATTGTTCCTATTGGTAATATAGAGTTCCATTCTGGTGATGGTCACTCCTGAAAGAATCGCAGGAATATTATTTAGCGAAGGTTCATAAATATTTCGGAAAAATTGGGCTAAAAAGAAGTTTCGGTTGGCGTCATACATATCTGCCCTAATTTCAAACTCCCGGTTTTGTGCTCCATTTTTTATCACCATGGTTTCCGTACTACCCCTTTGGTTGGAAACTACTGCATCTATAAATAATTTCCCAAAACGCATCTTTGTGGTAAAGCCAAAGAGGTTTTGTGCTCCGGAAATCAAACTGTTTCTGGAAGAGAAACTCACATTACCCAGCTGAACTTCCTGAATGATATCTTCTTCAAAAGCTGTATAATTAATGTTATATTTTTGTTCAAACTGAAAGGTATTTTTTGTATCAAAATTAGCATTTACAGAAAGTTTTTCTCCAATTTTTCCAGACAAAGCCATTCCAATCTGCTGATCAAAATTGAATCCACCATTTTTTTGCTGTCTGATGGGTAATCCAGGATTATTAACCCTTTGCCACAGTCCACCAAAATCTAAAACAACCTGACCATTGGGTTGAATTGTAACCTGATCACCACCAAATAATCGCTGTGCAAGTCGGCCTAGTTTTATTGGAGGAATAGCCAAACCTTCTCCCGTAAGATCATCACCCCCATCCTGTGCTGAGGAAATGGTTTTCCAATAATCACGAACCATTTCTCTATACTTATATTCCTGATATTCTTCAAAAGGAATGGTAGATTCAGTTCTGTAATCGTAAGGACCTATTTTTTCGGAAATATTGTAATAAGCACCAGTGCTATCAATCCCTATATCCAGACTTGAAGGAGGCTTAATAAGAAATGGTGAAGGACTTTCATATCCGGAAAACGGATCTCCATACCGATCCTTCTGATAAGGAGGAAGTGTTTTTGGATCGATAACCACTGAATCACCAGCTGGATCCTGAGCATACAATTCCTGATTACCTGCAAACCAGGTAATTGTTAAAATAGCAATGGAAATTATTTTCGTAATTCTAAACAAACCCCGATTTGAATTGATAGAAAATTAAAATTACCTACAACTTTAGTAGCTTAAGCACAAGTATAAAATCAATTTGAGAAATTACTTTTGATTTTCAGGCTTTTGTAGTAATACAGTTTATTTGTTATTTTATAAATTCCTGACAATTAAAAGCACATTTAAAAAAATAATAAACTGTATTTCTGATAAAAATCCTGGTTCCCTAACTTTCATTATTCTAAAAAATTCAATTTAAATTAAGTTTAAAAAATTAAAGCCGACACTTACGATAACCGAATAAAATTATTATCTCTCTCACTTACAAATTCAATATTTCTCAAAATAAAAA
>JAHQVQ010000228.1 GCA_019634305.1 Flammeovirgaceae bacterium
GACTAATGCCGGAGAATACGATTCCTGCATTCATGAAGGCTATTGATCTTGGAGTTCACACTTTGGAAATGGACGTGGTAATATCTAAGGATAAAAAGGTAGTTGTATTCTGGGAATAAGTTAATGGCATAAAAATGTTTATCCCAATTAAAATAAGTACCATACCATAGTGCGAATCTTGAAAAAAGAAGAATAAAGACCCATAATAAGGAATTGTTGTCGGTAAGGATATTTACCTTTTGGTATTTGTACTTAAAAAAAATATCACTTCTGGAGCTTTTAAGCCAAAAATTAAAGGTCTGATTCTGCCCATAGATACCAGCAAAAATAGCAAAGAAGTAGTTGTAGAAATTGTATTCTTCAGTGGTTAATTTCCAAAGATCTATACTGAATACAATAGAGGATAATCTAAGTATTTGTTGGAGGAAAGTACTGAAATAATTTAGGGCAAATGCTGATGACAGACCTAAAAATATCCCAGTATAAATAGTCCAGGTACCAAGATCTTTGAAGTTTGCTTGTTTTCGTAGAAATCCTTTTTGTAAGCCCATTTATTGGTAGGTAGATCATTACCAAATTTTATTACAATAGGAATTATGTTTTCAGGCAATAAAATGGGAGGAGTTGGGTGTTTTGTTAATTCATAAGGGTTCCCACTAAGTGAAAACCCTTATGAATAGTCTTTACAATTTGCTATGTGAACCATCGCAAAATGGGGCTTTATTCGAATGCTTACAACCACACCAGGCTACTCTTTTTTTTGATTCTATGGTTTCCTTTACTGGTGTAAAATCAGTTCCTTTATGAGAACCATCACAGTAAGGCTGCTTTTTACTTTCTCCACAAGCACACCAGAAATAAGTGCCTGGTTCTACATCCATTACTATTGGTACTTTCTGTGCTATTTTAGGTTTGCCCATGGTTTATTATAGTTTTAAGTTTTGAACTTTATTAAATAAAAAAATTAATTACATGCCAAATATTTAAATAGATGTTTCTACAATTTTAATAAAAAACTTAATGTATCAACACCATCGGCATAATCATCAATCTCAGGATATTGAGCTTTACCAAAAGAAATAGAATTAGGAAACCAACCATTTTTAGAAACAAGGCATTGTAGTTGATTTTTTTCCTGGTGTAGTTTATCGAATACTTCTTCCTCCGATTTATAAAACTCATAAAACAACACGGAAATAGGAGAAGCTATTTCTTTACTTTCCTTTAGCATTAAAGAGCCATTGTCTAAATGGGGAATTTGCTTAATTAAGTAGATTGATTTATTGTAGTCATAGTTATTCGCATATTTGTGATTATTTAGTAGTTCTTTTCCAAAATCCTCTAGTACACTCATGATTCTTGTTAAATCAAAATCTTTAGGAAGATAGACTTTTGAAACATTTCTACAGCCCAATCCATAATAGGTTAAAATGTCCATTCCAAGGAGTTTTAATTCTTCCAGATTCTCCTTTCCATTTAAAACTGCACAAGAAACCCTGTTTTTTCGAATTATTTTTGGTTTATCTTTAAAATAATATTCAAAATATCTGGCGCTGTTATTACTGCCTGTGGCAATGAGTGCATCTATCCCTTTAAGCTGTTCAGCAAATACAATTTTTTCTTCAAATCGAGGCTCAATTTCAATTAGCATTTCCGCTATCACTTTGAGTAAGTAAGGGTCTTGCGAACTTAATTTCGCATAAAGGATATGTCCACTTATTAAAACAGAAATAAAATCGTGAATTCCCACCATAGGGATATTTCCGGCCATGATTACCCCCACTTTCTTAGGAGTGAAATTCTTGGGTAATTCGTAGAAATTGATCCATTTTTGGAACTTTTCAGGAGCGAGTAAAGTTTCTAGTCCTTTAAAGGATAATGCTACATTTTCGGGTACAAACCAGTTATTAAACGTATGTGCTTTTTGACAGATTTCCTGCTTGGTATTAACATCTATATTTGCGATTTTTTTACCTAAAAGTTCAAAAGCTTTTAATCTTTCTTCAATATTCATATGCAGTTTTTATCTTTTGAATTTGTCCCAGAAACATTAGGGTTATAAATTTGTTGAAAATTAGACAAACAAAATTAACTAATTGAAATTTAAAGCGTGAATCTATGGCTATCATGATTACAGACGAGTGCATCAATTGTGGTGCATGTGAGCCGGAATGCCCAAATACCGCCATATATGAAGGCGGTGTGGAATGGACCTGGGGTGGGGGAACCAATTTGACGGAAGTAGAGATGGAGGATGGCACTAAAATTAGTGGTGACCAGGCGATGGAACCCGTTTCCGATGAATTTTATTATATTGTATCAGATAAATGTACTGAGTGTGCTGGTTTCCATGAAGAACCTCAGTGCGCTGCAGTTTGTCCAGTGGATTGTTGTGTTGATGATCCTGATTATAGAGAAACTGAAGAAGAATTAGAAGGTAAAAAATCGTGGATGCACGATAGTTAATTCTTCTCTTATGCAATTGAGAATGGAAGGGTATTGGCTTGTTCAATACCCTTTTTTTGTGGATAAAATTATATTTGATCAATTTGGAAACTTTGGTGATAAACAATGGCCAAAATTCTAACTAAGGAAACACTATTGAAATCAATTAATCGCATAAATAAAATAATTGTCCCGGTAATTGTTATTTCCCAATTTGCTGGCACTTCACTCTGGTTTGCCGGAAATGCTGTTATTTCGGATCTTTCCTTAACTTTTAATTTACCGGAAAGTGCTTTGGGTCATATAACTTCAGCTGTACAATTTGGATTTATATTGGGTACTTTCTTTTTTGCTATATTCACCATTTCCGATCGATATTCTCCATCAAAAGTATTTTTTATTTGTGCTATTTGTGGTGCTTTGACGAATCTAGGGGTTTTTCTTTCTGGTGAATACTTTTCTATTATTTCTTTCCGTGCTTTAACTGGCGTTTTTCTAGCAGGAATTTATCCAGTAGGAATGAAAATCGCATCCGATTATCACGAAAAAGGACTGGGGAAAACTATGGGATTTTTAGTTGGGGCATTGGTATTAGGTACTGCATTTCCTCATTTATTGAAAAATTTCACAGGGCTTTTCCCATGGGAAGTTGTAATTATGGGAACATCCATAATTTCCTGTTTAGGAGGTTTTATAATATTGTTCTTTGTCACAGATGGTCCCTATAGAAAAAAAAGTGCTGGTTTCGATTTTAAAGCTATTTTTAAAGTTTTTCAGAATAGTGAATTTAGAGGTGCTGCATTTGGATATTTCGGACATATGTGGGAGCTTTATGCCTTTTGGGCATTTGTCCCAATAATGCTAATTAGTTACCAATCAAATCATCCGGGATTAACGCTGCCCGTTTCATTTTGGGCATTTATCATTATTGGAGTAGGAAGTATCTCTTGTGCTATTGGTGGTTATATCTCTAATAAGCTTGGAAGTAAACCAGTTGCTTTCTATTCCCTTTTATGTTCAGGTATTTGTTGTTTATTGTCGCCACTTATTTTTGATTGGGCAGTTTTTCCTTTTATTATTTTTTTAATTTTATGGGGCTTGTCAGTTGTATCGGATTCTCCTCAGTTTAGTACGCTCGTGGCAGGTTCGGCACCCAAAAGCTTTACAGGAACAGCACTGACAATTGTCAACTCTATAGGTTTCATTATTACGATATTCAGCATCCAATTACTTAATTATTTATTTCTTCATACCGATGTTCAATATATCTTTTTGGCTTTGTTGCCCGGACCCATTTTCGGGTTAGTCGCTTTGAAAATACAAGAATAAAAGGATTGAAATGTTTTTATTTTGTCTGTCTATTTACCTTTCCTGATTAATCGAAAGAAAATCTGTAAAGAATATTAGTAGAAAAGGAGAATATACTAGTTCATATTCAAAATTACTTCAACACTTAAATCTGCAGGATAGCCATTCAGATAAATAATCTGTTTTTCTACTATGGCAAGAGAAAGTGTTTTGGAGGTAAGTGCGTGAATTTGAAAAACCTGGTCCTCATGGGCAGAATTTAAAATCAGTTGGGTTCTGGAATTATTCAATTCCCAATAACCTAGTTGAACTGGTTCTCCGGGTACTAATGTAGAAAATGCACCACTTTCATTAAATCTAAAAATCGTATTTTTTGGAATAGATAAGTCTGAAAAGTCAAGGCCGGAACCTTCCAATATCTGATCTGATAATAATTCCCCATTAAGAAAAACTCTTACTTCCTGAGAGGTTAGTTTTTTTGTTCCTACTATTGGATCGATAATAAAATCTTTATCATCATCACAAGAAGAAAATGAGAAGGATATAACTAGAACAGAAATTAGATAAAGTAGACCTTTCATAGCAAAAATGTTTTGGATTGAACTAAATTTTACCAAATAATAAAAAGTGGAATTGGGCTCTTTTTATATTTGTTATCAAATTAGTTGTTAGTAGAAAGTTGTTAGTTTGTTACAAATTTAGTAAAAAAAACAAGGATTGAAAGTATTTGGTGATGGAATGGACACCGTTTATGTAAATTTTATGGATGATATTTTTGATTATTAAGATATAATCAAAATTTTAGTTGTTAAACTTTTCTACACAATTTTGAAAAATACTGAATGTGTCTTTTCTAGTTATAAGTTTATATAATTCCATATTAATTCTTATAGTTATAGGACAATTTATTTTCTTCTTTGATCAATTTAATTAGGAATCGATCGCTAAATATTTAGAATCACTGAAATCTAAAGAATAAAACATTAAGATAAGAAAGGAATGAACCTGACCAAAGACCTTTATAAATCTTCACTTGGATTATTTACTGACTTATACCAGATAACTATGGCATATGGTTATTGGAAATCGGGCACTACAGAAAAAGAAGCTGTATTCAATTTGTATTATAGAAAAAACCCCTTTGAGGGAGGATATGCAGTATGTTGTGGGTTAGATTATGCTATTGATTATCTACAGGATTTTTGTCTGGATGATTCCGATTTAGAATATTTAGCACAACTTACCGGGAATGATGACAAACCTCTTTTCGAAAAAGGTTTTCTGGATTATTTATCTAACATGGAATTCAATTGTGATATTGATGCTATTCCTGAAGGAAGTGTGGTTTTTCCAAATGAACCATTGGTGAGGGTAAAAGGACCACTTTTTCAATGTCAGATTTTAGAAACAGCATTGTTGAATATTATTAATTTCCAAACGCTTGTGGCTACAAAGGCGGCCAGGTTGAGTATTGCTGCTTTAGGAGAACCCATTCTGGAATTTGGTATGAGACGAGCTCAGGGGATAGATGGTGCTTTAGCTGCAAGTAGGGCTGCCTATATAGGCGGATGTTCTGCTACCTCCAATGTGCTAGCGGGCAAATTATTTGATATTCCGGTGAAAGGAACACATGCACATAGTTGGGTGATGTCATTTGATACGGAGGAGGAAGCTTTTGCTGCTTATGCTAAGGCTATGCCTAATAATTGTGTTTTTCTGGTAGATACCTTTAATACTATTGAAGGAGTGAAAAAGGCTATAAAGGAAGGTTTGAAACTAAGGGAAAGAGGTTACGAAATGGTGGGAATCAGGTTGGATTCTGGAGATTTGGCCTACTTAAGTATCGAAGCCAGGAAACTTCTTGATAATGCCGGTTTCAAAAATGCCAAAATTGTGGCGAGTAATGATCTGGATGAGAATATAATCACGAGTTTGAAATCACAGCAGGATGCTCAAGTCAATGTATGGGGAGTAGGAACCAAGCTGGCAACTGCTTTCGATCAACCTGCTTTAGGAGGTGTTTACAAGATCTCCGCGATTAAGAATACAGAAGGAGAATGGGATTATAAGATAAAGTTATCTGAACA
>JAHQVQ010000229.1 GCA_019634305.1 Flammeovirgaceae bacterium
AATACATACCTTGGTTTTTCGGTAATGTTCATTACAATTCGGACTAAAAATTCTGAAATCAAATTACCAATATTTAGGCTTTCAGATTCATCTTTTCCGGTAACCAATTTCCGGCTGGTATGTACAATTAAAGTTTTATTTTCCTTTAGAAATTGATTGCATTTCCCTATTACTTCCTGAAGATAATTTTCACTTTTAAGTGATAAAATAGTTTGAACATCTACCTCTAAAAAAGTAAATTGTTTGCTATTTTTTAAATAGCCTAATTGTGCTGAAGATTTTGGAACATATGAACCAAAAATTACCAGGTTACCTCCATTAGGCTGAAGATTCAGGCTTTTTTTATCAAGGAGTGGTTTTGTTGCTAATCCGGCTAATGTTTTCACAATAGAAGCAGCTGTTCTGAAAATAAATTTTTTACCATTCAATTCAGCTTTTAAAATAGCCCAAGCCAGCACTTCTAGGTCTTTGTAAGAAAAGGCATTGATTACAACATAATCACCAGAATTAAAATTAGTGACCTGTTCATAAACCATCTCCTTCCCCCCTTCTCTTATTCGCTGAAGTGAAATGGAATTAATTTTATCCTTATTTATTTCTCCTTTACTTTTCTCAATAATCCAATCTTGCAAGTTAGAATTTTTATAACCAAAGGAATGATCTTTTGCAAAAGGAGTTTCACTTGCAGGAATTAATTCACCATTCTCCTTAACATAATGAATATCATTTAAAGTATACCTACCACCTTCAAAAAAAGCGGGAGCCAATATGGTGATTGAATGCCCATCATTCAATGGATAAATTTCCTTGGGGAAATGACCTCTTAGGGTAGAATCTCCCCTACTTATTACTTGGTAATTACGACCAGACTTTTGCGAAGCAATTTCTAAATTGGATTTAATTTCATTAGCCAGTTCTACCGCCTTTTCTTCAACCAAACTTCTTGAATTAGTCAATATATAAAAGACTGGAGTTTCATTATTGAATTCAGCCTCAATTGCTGAAACATCCCAAGTGGTGAGTACTGGTAAATCATAAACAGTTTGTGTACCAGTAGGATCATCATCCAAAACAACAATACTTCTGTTAAGTTGCTTATTTAAGGCAATGATTTCTTCTAGTAAACTTTCAATTAATTCTTTTGGTAATGTTTCAGTTATTTCAGTAAAATTCATGCTGTTTTTACTATTCTTAGAAATCAGATTAGAGTTTGAAAAAAGGAGAACTTACTCCTTCCATGCAATCGCCCTGCAGGGCGCACCATCTCCATTTTTAATTTTTATTGGCAAAGCCATAAACTGACAACAATTTCCGGAAATCAAATCCAGATTACAAAGTCCTTCCACAATTATCACATTTCCTCCCAATAAAATTTGGTGAATGCTAGTCACCTCCTTTAAATTATTCACATCTGCTACAGACGGAGGCTCTACTCCAAGCATTTTCACATAATTTTCCACACACCAAACAGCAAGTTTTTCACTAATCCGTGGCAATTGATTTCTATAAATTTCAGGCTGATCGGCAAACTTGCTCCAGCCTGTTTTGATTAATAATGAATCTCCCTCAGAAAATTCCTTTTCAATTTCCCTTAAATGATGGATTTCAACTAATGCGCTATTTCCCACATCACTGGCATCTACCACCCAGGCCTTTCCAGTACAATCATTTGGAGTAAATTCATTGATAAAGTTATTACTGACCCCAAAATGAAAAGGAGCATCCATGTGAGTGCCTGCATGGGAATAAAGATGGAGGTCTTTTGCATTCCATCCATCTTTATCCAGTTTTCTGGCAGTTTCAAATTTCACTCCTGGCATCTGCTCATGATAAGTCATGGTCAAGTCAATAATATCCTTCATTTTCTAGAAATTAGAAGTTGAAATAAGGTACTTTTCATCATAGAGTTGTGTAAATGGAATTTGCAAAAACATATAGAAAATAGCTTTTAAATAGATGTGCAGAATTAAATATAATTAATAAGTGCCACAACTTTTTTATAATGAGATAAAAGTACTCAATATAAAATAGTACTGGTACTTAAACAATTTATATCTATCGTATTTCAAGTTATTTCTACTTTATTTCCCATATACTATTCAGTTCGATTTCTTTACTTGTCAATAATACCCAAGGCAAAAGGTGATTTTACTATTGATTATCAATTAATTACAAATTGGCAATTACCTCATCTGCAATTTCCTGGGTTTTTGCTTTTCCTCCTAAATCAACTGTAATAATCCCCTTTTGAGTAGTAGCCTCTATTCCTTTTAAAATAGCCTCTGCTGCTTCCTTTTCTCCAATATGGTCCAACATTAATGCCCCTGACCAAATAGAACCTACGGGGTTCGCAATGCCTTTTCCAGCAATATCCGGGGCTGAGCCATGAATAGGTTCGAACATAGAAGGAAAGTCTTTCTCCGGGTTAATATTTCCACTCGAACCTAATCCCAAACTACCCATAATTGCTCCACCCAAATCACTTAATATATCGCCAATCATGTTGGTTGTTACAATCACATCAAACACTTCTGGCTTTAAAACAAAACTTGCCGAAGCATTATCTACATACATTTTGGAGTATTCCACATCAGGATATTGTTGGCTTACCTCTGCAATCACACTATCCCAGTAAGAAAGGCTATGAATTAGCGTATTTGATTTAGTAACATTCGTTACTTTCTTTCTTCTTTTTTGAGCCAATTTAAAAGAATAATGGGCTATTCTTTCAATTCCAACTCTAGTGAAAACACTGGTATCAGTGGCAAATCCTTCAGGACTTTCTCCTCTTATGATTTTACCATTTTGAACAAACTCTCCTTCATTATTTTCTCTTACTACTACAAAATCAATATCACCAAGCGATTTATATCTTAATGGGCTATCAATTCCTGGAAGTAATTTCACTGGTCTGTAATTGACATATTGTTTAAAGTGGGTCCTCACTTTAAATGTATAAAGCATGGCTGGTAAAGTATCATCAACATCAGGGTCTCCAACCGCACCAAAATAAATAGCATCGAAATTCTTCAATGTTTCCAAACCACTTTCTGGCATAAACTCACCATGTTTTTTGTAATATCCAGCTCCCCATGGAAACTGTTCTGTCTCCAATTTAAACCCAAACTTTTCCGCAGCAGCATTCAAAACTTTTAATCCGGCAGGAACAATTTCATGTCCAATGCCATCACCATAAACTACTGCAATTTTGTAAGATTTCATTCTTCTTAATTTTATTAATTTTCAACAATATTCTAACTTAAATTTCTAATGTTCCATTACTCGTAATCTTTCATCAGGACCAGTTCCTTCTGGTGCAACATATTCCTTGCGCATTACCCATTTGTCCATTTCAAAACCATCTTCTCTCATGGAAAAATGAATGGTATGCAAACCAGGTTTATCAACTTCCAGGTAAATTAATTCTTGTACTCCAGTATGAACAGAATCTGTTCTTTGTCTGCTTTCCCAAGACCATTCTTTTTTATTTCCCCAAAACTGAATCCTTTGTCCGGTTTCTGGCCAAGTTCCATCAATTCCTACATGAATTCCATTGTCTTCAGTGCCATGGCAATTGGCCCTTACCCAAACAAAATATTTCCCTGAATTATTGAAATGTACTTTATAGGTCAGGATAGCCATTTCTCCTGGATCATTAATGAAATTAGTAGCCCATATTAATGAATCATCATGCGTCACTCTGGTATCTGGTAGAATTTCCAAATAAGCACCATTACTTGCTGTTTCAGCATGATTGCCATCCAAATCCGGCTGAACGTCAGGTGTATTAGAAGTAGTGGTTAAATACCACTTTCTTACAGCCGTATCAGTTTGAGAAATAAAATGCTCTGCTTCTACACCAACAATTCCATCTATTTCTTCAAAAATCATTTCCTGCGCTTCAACCACTTTTACTTCGGCCTCACTTTCTTCCGTATTTTTGTTCTGACAATTCATTAGGATCATTACCAAAAAAGAATAAACCATTAAGAGGGTTAATTTCATTTTCAAAATATTCAGATTTTATATTTATTAGGCACTAATCTCCCTTCCCATTTAATTGAATAATAATAGGCTTATCATTCCCCAAGGTTTTTAATATTAATTGAGCTCCATGATCACCTTTACTTTTTGGATTGAATGTAACTGGAATATTAACTTCAGATCCTGGATTAAAAATTAATGGAAGCTCTGATTTAAGATAAACTTTAAAATCCTGATCACCAGTAATAATGGCATACATCAATACAACTGCCTGATTTCCCTCAGAATGTTTCAGCTTGATTTCAATTGATTTCTTACTATTCGATTTCACATTAGCAAAATCAATGGATGTTTTATCGGAAGTAACAATTCCTTTTTCAATGGCTTCTCCAACAGGTTCAGTTTTATCTTCGAAATAATAAACTTCAAAGTTGGTTACTTCTGGCGATCCTCCTCTATTGGCACAACCTCCTTCCAAATAAATGGCATTGTTGGAATATATCGCCTGCGTCCCATGTCTCCCTGTAATAATAGTATCAAGCTTTTCCCAGGATTGATTGTCAATGTTCAACATTTCAAATTCACTATGCGCTTTTTGTTGTATTCCGCTTTCTCCTCCAAGAACATATAAATTGCCATCATGAACAGCCACTGTTGTCCCAGCTCTTTGGGTAGGAATATCTCCCTTCGGTGAAGGCAAAGTGGACCAGGTGCCTTCTTCAAAATCATAGACATCCACTTCAGGTGTAGTGGCTAAAAAAGTAGTTTTACCAAAACCTGATTTTCTTCCTCCGGCAGCATATAGTTTTCCTTCAATAACTGCAGCATGGAAGTGATCTCTTTCCCTTGGTGCATCAGGTAATTCTTTCCAGGTGTTTGTTGCCGGATCAAACTCATCCAACCAGCTTACCCAGTTAGAAAAATGACCATTTACTATTCCACATACGATATAAAACTTATCATTATAAACAGCTACTCCAGCTGCTCCTCTTTGTCTGTGTGCTGGAATGGTTGGCCCTACTGTCCAGATATCCTGGAGCGGATCATAAATATAAATATTAGGAATTGGAGTTTCATAAGGATAACCGCCATTAAAAGCCCCCATTACATACAACAAGCCATTATGTGAAACAGCCTGGAAATGATGCATCTCAATTGGAGGTTGTTTACCAGTTGACCAGGTTTTGGTATTGATATCATAAATATCTACGGGCTTTAACCCTCTTCCACCGAGAGCGATAAATTTATTTCCAACTTGTACAAAAGAAGATTCATGCCTTTTATGTCCATCTGTATCTAATGTAATCTTTTCCCATCCCTGGGCAATTAATTCAAGATTAAAAAAAAGGGTAATTAGAACTAATAAAATGAGATTGTTTGAATTCATAGGTTCCGTTTGAGCTTAATTAATTTTTAATTTTAACCAAAGCTACCCAATCTTGATTATCCTCCAAAGGTGGATTGCCTAAATCTGCTCCAGCTTGTCCTTTTAATTCCTGAACTGATCCACTTTGCAAATCTCCACCACTTCTTGGGTTATACCATTTCACTTCAAATTTTCCTTCAGGTAAATCAAGGTGCGTATTATTGCCATAAGGGAGATAAACTGCATAAATTTCATTTTCCTTGGCAAAGCAAAAAG
>JAHQVQ010000230.1 GCA_019634305.1 Flammeovirgaceae bacterium
CCTTACTCAAATTCACCCCAGCTCAAACCTCTAATCCAAATAGAAAATATTGAATCAGATTTTGAAAGAGGACTTCTAACTCTTCTTATAGATCCTGATTTTAATTCTAATAAATATTTTTATACTTATGGAACTACAAAAGATTTTCGGTTAAAATTATCCAGATTTACCCTAAATGATGAAACTGCATCTATTGACTCTGAATACATCCTCTGGCAGACAAAGGAAAATTATTTAGTACCAACTGTTAATCATTACCATATGGGGGGAGCCATAGATTTTGCAAACGATGGAACAATTTTTTTAGTTATAGGAGATCTGGAGGAAGCTCAAAATGCCCAAAACCTTAAAGAATACAATGGGAAACTGTTACGGTTGAATAAAGATGGAAGTATTCCACAGGATAATCCATTTTACAATAATGGCAATGATAAAGGACCAAATGGGGAACTTCCTGAAATTTACTCTTGGGGTTTGAGAAATCCTTTTAAGGGAACTTATGACAAACAGACTGAAACATTTATAATGGGAGAAGTCGGAGGAAACAACCATGATTCAAGCTGGGAAGATGTTCATTATGCTGTAAAGGGTGGCAATTTTGGCTGGCCAGATTGTGGAGAGTCAGGTAGAAATGAGGATGGATCCTGCCTAGGAGCTAATTTCATAGACCCAATTTATACTTACGCTCATAAACCAAACAGAGGAAATTCAATTACGGGAGGATTTATTTATAGAGGAACAAACTTACCACAAGAATACCAGGGTCAATATATATTTGCTGATTATGCACAAAGTTGGATCAGATATATAAAAATGGATGAAAATCTTGTAGTAGTGAATGGGAATGGAGAAGAAAATGCCACAACCATTAAAAATCCAAGTGGTTCTGGATTAGTAGATATTGAACAAGGTCCAAATGGAGAATTATTCTATTTGGTATTCAATAGACAAGGACAAAACACAGGTGAATTGAGAAAGATATATTATGGAAATGAAAATACTCCAATTATTAGAAAAGCAACTGCTAATATTACAAAAGGAGGAGCACCTTTAGAAGTGAAATTTACTGGTGAGGCCAAAGTTTTAGGAGACCTTCCTTTAAAATATACTTGGTCTTTTGGAGATGGAAATACTTCAAATGAACCCTCTCCCTCTCATAGTTATATTGCAAGAGGAATATATAAAGCTCGATTAAGTGTTAATTTAGAAGGGCAAGCACCCATTAATTCCCAAGAAATAATCATAACAGTTGGGCTTTCACCTTCAGTAAAAATAATTTCTCCGGTTAATAAATCTTTATTTACTGCCAATCAATTGATTCAGTTTAGTGGTGAGGCCACAGATCCTGATGGGACACTTTCTGAGGAAAGTTTCAGCTGGGATATTGAGTTTTTACATGATGATCATACTCATCCCTTTATTGCCAAGTATACCGGACAATCAGGAGAGGTAAAAATGGCATCTTCAGGCCACAGCTTTCATGGAGAAACAGGCTTTATTTTTACCCTTACAGTCACTGATAAAGACGACCTTTTGGCGATCGCTTCTGATACAATTTATCCTAAAAAATCAGATATTAAATTATTAACAGAACCACTAGGTTTAAAAGTACATGTAGAAGGACAGCCAAGGATATCGCCATATACTGTGGACGAATTATCTGGTTTTGAGTCGGAGGTTTCAGTTAGCTCACCCCAGGTACTTGATGGAAAATTATATCAATTTATTGGATGGTCGGATGGCGGAGCAAAAACACATTTATACATAAATTCAGATTCTGAAAACACACTAACAGCTCATTTTTCAGAAATTTCAAAATCAAGAATTGAAGTTGAAGATAATTTTACAATTTTTAAAGATACTGGAGATAACAAGATATCTGTAGTGGAGTTTGAGGATGCAAGCCAGAAAAAAGCAATTTCCATTTTCGATAAAGGAGATATAATTGAGGTTCCAATTAATTTAGTTAAGCAAAATGAAAGTAAATATCTAATAAATGTAAGAGTAAGGTCTGGTACCTCAATTTCACCAACAAGCTTTTGGCCAGACAAATATTCATTTGAGATAGACGATAAAGAAGTATATTTTACAGGAGATAAAGAAACCCTAGTAGCTTCACCAGAACTTGGAGGAATGTATTTAGGGATAATGAGGTCCGAAGAGGTAATGTTACCTCCAGGTTTACATCATCTAAAAATAGAAGCAAATATTTACTGGGGGGTAATAGACTATATTGAGCTAATTAATATTTCAGACGATACTCCACCTACCACACCAGTTTTATCTCCATCTAAGATTACTAGTAATACAATTGCCCTTAAATGGGATCCATCTTTAGATGCAAGTGGCATAGATGGTTATATCATATATCAAAATGGAGACTCTATTGATAAAACAAATCAAATCGAATTTGTAGCATCTAAATTATCGCCTAATGAAAATTATGAATTTAGTGTAGTTGGGATCGATAATACGAATAATTACTCAATGCTAAGCAATTCTATTAAGGCGAAAACCAGTTCTCCTGAAGAATACTCAGGAGTTATTATTAAATCACCAAGCGAAAATCAAATCGTTTTTGGCCCTGAGGTTGTCTTTGATTATGTATTGTATGGTAATCCTGATAATTATGACCATATATATCTCACTATTGATGATTTACCCAAAAAACCTGTTCATGATTTTTCAGTAGCATCTTATAAGTTTAATAACATTTCTCCTGGTGAACATAAAATTAAAATTGAATTAGTAAAAGGCCATGGAAAACCCATTCTCTATGAGGAAGCAACAGCTAGGGTAAAATTCAGGGTGGAATATAAAAATGATTCCACTTCATTACCAGGAATTATTATTCTTGCTCCGGAACAAAATCAATTAGTTTTTGGAGATAAGTTAAACGTGAAGTACCTCACCTTTGGCAATACTGATGAAATTAAAAACATAAAACTGGTATTAGACCAGGATACCACAAAAACTATTTCTAATCAGAGTGGCTCATTTGTGTTTGAAAATGTAGCTCCGGGTAAACACGAAATTTCAGCATTAATTTATAATGAAAATGACATGGTGATTCAATCCCCAAATGCTAAGTCCACTATAAACTTCCAATTAGTTTCTGCCGAAAATAAACCAAGAGTAAACATTAAATCACCTGTAAATAAAGGGTTTGTTTACGAAAATGATTTGAAGGTAGAATTTGAATTATTCGGGGATAATAATCTATATGACCATATTGAATTGATCTTGGATGATACTTTAATCGTTCCTGTTTACAATCTAAATGAAAGTTACTATACTTTTAAAAGAGTCGAAAAAGGTATGCATAAATTGACCATTCAAATGGTAACTTCACATCCACAACCATTGCCAAACCCTGAATCACAGGATGAAGTCACCTTCACTGTGGAAGGTAAAACAGTGCAACCTACTGTCAAAATAATTTCTCCTTTAAATAATCAAATTTATTACAATTCAAAAGTAAAAGTAGATTATGAATTAGGGGGTGATTCTACTGCTTTTGATCATTTACATTTTTATTTGGGAGATGGTCCTCATGAAACTGTGGTGGCCCTTTCAGGGTCATACACGCTAAAAAAGGAAGTAGAAGAAGGCGAATACTTACTAAAAGTAACCATGGTAAATGAAGGTCATGATTTTGTGGGTTTTGAAACTGCACAAGATAGCGTAAATATCATTATTTCCCATTCACTTGTTGCACCTTCTGAATTAAAAGCAAGAGTCGAAAATCATAAAAATGTAATCCTATCTTGGCATCCTATAATTAGTTCAAATATTGAAGAGTATATTATTGAGGTGTCAGAAAATGAAAATGGCCCTTTTGATATTATTGGGAAAGTTAATTCCTCCACTGATTCTTTAATACACTCTGGAGTTAATGAAAATACGATCTTGTTTTATAGAATAAAATCTAGTTCAAATGGTGAACTTTCACCTCCAAGTGCTATACTATCAGTAAAAACCAATAATCAACCAGAATTGGGTAATTTCAAAGTAATAGGAACAGAGGATGAGCCTTTTTCCTTAGAACTTAAAACTATAAATGGGCATTTTAAAGATGTTGATGGAGACAAATTACTTGCAATTCAGTTCCCTACCTTCTCTGATAAAATTAAAATCCTAAAAGGGGATCAAGAAATTGATTCAAACCAAGTTATTTCACTAGCGGCAATAGATTCTTTAACGTTTATACCTGAACTAAACTGGTTTGGATCCACATCTATTGATATTCAAGGGTACGATGGTTATTCATTTTCAAGTAATTCCTCCCTAAATATTGAAATATTAGGAGTCAATGATGCACCTTATGATTTAATTTTAAGTGATTCGACAATAGAGGAAGGAAACCTTGCTGGAGCTATTATTGGATCATTTATAACAAAGGATGTTGATGATGATAATCATATTTATTCCATAAAAAAAAATGATGGAGATAGTCTTGTAAGAATTGACAAAAACCATTTAATTGCCAATTCTACATTAAAATATGATAGCCAAAATAATGCTTTTAATATTGAGATTCAAAGTGATGATGAAAATGGAGGTATTTTAAAGAAAACATTTAATATAAAAATACTAAGTAAAAGTATTACATCAATTCCAGAAGAATATTTGATTGAAGGAATTTCCATTTTTCCCAATCCATTTGATTCCAGAGTTTATTTAGAAATAAATAACAACTATTTTGGAAAATATCAAATTGATATTTCAGATGCTACAGGAAAAAAAATATTTGAACAAAGGATAGAAAAGTATGACAATTCTTTTTATACAACTATTCCACTTAAACCTTTAGCAGATGGTTTATATTTTATTCAAATCACCAGTGAACAAAAAACCTTTGTCCAAAAAATCTATAAAGGAAACTAATATAATTAGGTTTTATAATTCCTGAAATAAATTCCAAGGACTACCAATTGGTAGTCTTTTTTTTGTTTGCAATTATAAATTTTTAAGATTTTTAGCTGAAATTGCATATTAGAATTTAAACTCTATTAAAATGAAGAAGTCCTTTAAACGCTAATATCAACATTAGGCTATCTATCATGAATGAAGATAAAAGAATTACAATTGAGAATCTGATCATTGA
>JAHQVQ010000231.1 GCA_019634305.1 Flammeovirgaceae bacterium
ATGCCACAGGTGATAAAGTAAGTGAGAACAATTGGGTGCAGAAACTAATTGAATTAACCTACTGTAGGACCTTATCTATTTCGTTCTAGTCGCACTAGGGCGAAAACCGAATTTTTTGGCAAATGCATTTGAAAATGAACTCAAACTATCATAACCGACATTCCAGGCAGCCTCTTGTATGGAGGCCTCTCTATTCCTTATAAGTTCATGGGCTTTATTGAGTCGTTCATTTTGAAGGTATTTGAAAACGGGGACTCCAAACAATTCCTTAAAATTCTTTTTAAGCTTAAAGGTATTTAAACCAATTTTCCGGGAAAGTTCTGAAAGGGTAGGAGGGGCATCCAGATTACTGGTTAGGATTTCTTTGGCTTCCAGTAATTTTTCCCTCTCATCTTTTGGAATAGTTTCTTCAGGCATCATGGAAAGCTGACCAAAGAAATGAGCCAATAAAGAGGTCATCTGGCTTCTGAAAAACATCATTTTTGCTTTCCCTTCATATTGAGTATGAAATACCTGATCTACAATTGATTGAATTTGAGGGGTCATAAAGAAACTGGGCCCCTCAACATAATGATCTTTAGGATGAACCAATTCATGGAGCATTTCCCCGAAGAGTTCCCCTTCCATATTTGGAAGTTGGTCCAGATTGCTTGTTGAAGTGGCAATGACAATGCATTCAAGCGGTTTAGAAGCTGAAACGGTATGAACAAATTCAACTTTTTCATCAGCATAAAAAGAAAGAGCCAAGCCTTTTGTTTGAATAAATGATTTTTGATTATCTTCATACTTAACTTGTAGATGAACATTTCCAGAACCATAAAATGCTATTGCAATTACTGGTTCATCGAATAAACAAGAATCTACAGTTGTTACTTCTGCATTTCCCTTTTCCACCAGAATGGTAAAGTCATTGATATCGATAATGTCTCTGGTCATTTGAAATATCTAATCAAAATTGTCCTCTTTAAGCATTACTAACCCTTAAAAATCGAATTAATCAGGGGGAAAACAAAGAAAATCCAATATTCATTTATGTTTTTATCCAAAAGTTGGATTGTCAGAAGCCATAGAAGAAAAATTGACGAATAAAATCTTTCTAATAGATAGACAATTCTATTATTCTTTAAGGTTTTACATCAATAATAACTCGCTTATATCGGGTAAGGCGTGGTTTTCCATGATCTGTTACTGCAAGGATAATATGCATAGTACCAGTACCTGGAGGCATCACCCGGCTGGTTTTCACTTTTAAAGAAGCCTTGGGTTGGTCAAAATTCTGAATGTCATGTTTAACTCCAGTGCTTGAATTGGACATGGCCCGAGTACCTGCTTCTTCGTAGCAAAACCATTCATAAGAAACCGCATCGCCATCAGGATCTGTTGTATTTGTTGCGCTAAGTTCTACCTGCTCACCTGGTTTAGCTATAATATATTCAGGATGATCCAATTTAATGACAGGAGGATGATTTGCTTCATCATAAGGCTTAATCGTCCAATCCATTCGTGCAGAAAAATCATTTTGATATTCTGAACGCCACCGCCAGATAGTGGCGTGGTTGGAAGTGTGCCATTCGCCATCAAAACCGAGCACCTCATCCTGAACATTAGTCCAAATTGGACGTGTTTCAGGTTCCAAAAACCACTTTTCCATTTTAGGGGTATACAGCTCATATCGACCACCCCATCCACCCCAATCAGGATGTTCAGGACTACTTAGTCCATTATTTATGAGGTAAAAAAAAGAGGGTGTATCTCCTTCCATCATAAATTTCCAATGAGGATAAATTGCTCCCAATGGCCCTTTTCTTCTCACATTTTTATCGAGCCATTCATTGGTAACAAGAGAAAAATCAGCTCCATCAAACCGTCCGTGAAATTTATCACCCCCTATTGCAATCCATGTGGCATGATGGAAGCCTCCACCAGCATTTACACCTGGAGTTACAATGTAGAATAAATCTGGAAATTGCTTGCGTATCCAGGGACCGCTATTATCCTGATCTGAAATAGCATAAACACGAAGCTTGGAAACAAATTTGGCTAATTCCTCAGGAGATCTGGTTTCACGTACTTTCCAAAGTGCTTGGGCCAATACATTAGGCCCACCCCAGACCGCTACCCATAATGGTCGCTCGTCTTCTTGATCCACCGCCTTTATGAGCAAATTGGCACCTGGCGAATCTTTTCCTTCACCCACACCATCCATTCCATCCAATTCATGACCTTCCGAAATACGTTCCAACAGATAAGCTTCACTAGGATATCCCGGTTCGTGAATTGCAAGATTGTCACGCACTTTCCCATAAGCTTTCACTATGTTTTCAATATATTCTGGTTCCACAGGATCTTCACCACTATGTGGTGTAGCAATGAGGCCTTCAATATCGAAATGATTGGCATAGGTCATTAAACGGACCATTGACATTTGGTCATCTGGATCACCTCCAATATCAGTGAGAATTATTAAACGATTTTTTTCTTGTGCAACTACTGTAACAGCAATAAGAGCAAATAGTATTGTTAAATAGTTTTTTAAAGCAAATTTTTTAGCAAAAAAACATTTAGGTAAAAAAGGAATCTTCATTTTATTATAGGTTATTTAAATATTCCTCTAACATAGTATAACCATCTGAGCCTACAAAATTTCTATGTGCTGGATTGTTTTACTTAAGTAACTTGTCATAAGTAAACGTGGATTTTTGGAGAGTCAGTTTTTTCGCTAGACAAGGCAAAAAAAATTTGCATAGCAGTGCTACGAAAGAATTTTTTTAACGCGGTATAGTGAAAAGAGAGACAGCCAAAATACACGGTTTTTTATGATTAGTTACTTAATCTTAAGAAACAGGCAACAACGGCAAATGCATTATGTTTAATTGTAATTTGCTGAAATAGAAGCATTGCAAAAATTTATATAAAAAGCTGGAATCAAATCTGAAGTTAGCTAAATTTAAAATTTTAAGTTTTATATGGATTGATATCAAAGTTGTTTGATATCTTTTTATTCAAAAAAGAGCCATTTAAAGGTAGAAAAAATAACTTTTAACAACTTCATAAAAAAATAAAAAATAAATGAATCTAAGGTTGTATAAAATTTTGGTTAAGGTATTTAGGTTGATATTGTTATTAGTGATTTCAGTATTTACAATGGAATATTTTCCTCTCTGTGCTCAAACTATTCAGAAAGAAAATATTCCTCATCTGAAAAAAAAGGGAAATGTCACACAATTAATTGTAGAAGGGAAACCTTTTATTGTGCTTGGGGGTGAATTGGGTAATTCCACTTTTACCAGTGTTGAGTATATGAAGCCAGTTTGGCCTAATCTAAAGGCGATGAATTTAAACACTGTTTTAGCTCCGGTATTTTGGGAACTAATAGAACCTACTGAAGGTGAGTTTGATTTTGAATTATTGGACGAACTTATTGGAGAGGCCCGAAAAAATGATTTTAAGCTAATTTTGCTTTGGTTTGGCTCATGGAAAAACAGTATGTCGAGTCATGCACCTGGGTGGGTAAAGAAAAATCAGAAAAAATTTCCAAGGATAAAAGATGAAAAGGGTAAAAGCCATGAAATATTAACTCCATTTAGTGATAACAACTTACAGGCAGATGTTAGGGCCTTTAAGGCATTAATGAAGCATCTAAAAGAGTTTGACATCAAAGAGCAAACTGTCATTATGGTCCAACCCGAAAATGAAATTGGAATGTTGCCTTCTGCCAGAGATTATCATCCATTGGCCAATAAGAAATTTGGAGATTCAGTTCCTTCAGAGTTGATTAAATATTTAAAAGAAAACAAAAAGAAGCTAGTACCAGAGTTCTATGCTGTTTGGGAGAAAAATGGATTTAAAACAGATGGAACCTGGGAAGAAATATTTGGGAAAGGAGCTCCTACTGATGAAATCTTTATGGCCTGGTTTTATTCCAAATTCACCAACGAACTTATAGAAGTAGGCAAAGAAGTTTATCCTTTACCAATGTTCGTTAATGCTGCGCTTAATGCCCCTGGAAGGGAACCAGGGGAATATCCAAGTGCAGGACCTTTGCCTCACATAATGGATATTTGGAAAGCTGGAGGTAAATCTATCGACTTCTTATCTCCAGATTTTTATAATCCGGATTTCGAACATTGGAATGATTTATATACCAGGCAAGCAAACCCACTTTTTATTCCTGAACATAGATTTGATAATACAGTTGCTGCAAAAGCTGCATTTGCAATTGGGCATTATGAAGGCATTGGATTCTCTCCATTTTCAATAGAATCTAAGGAAAAACCAGAAGAAGAAGACTTAGGGAAAATGTATGGTTTAATAGAACAGATGATGCCTTTGATTTCGGACCATCAAGGCCAGGGGAAAATAGAAGGAGTATTACTTGATAAGGAAAAGCAAGAAACTACTTTCGCATTGGGAAATTATACATTTAAAGTGCGGCATAGCCATGTATTAGGGTGGGAAGCAGCTGCAAAAAATAAAGTTTGGGAACCTGCAGGTGCTCTATTTATTCAAACAGGAGAGAGTGAATTTTATGTTGCTGGATCAGGGATAACTGTTACTTTTTCAAATAAAAATAAACCTGTTCTTATTACGGGTATATTGAAATACGAAGAGGGTAGATTCAATAATAATGAGTGGGAAATTATCCGTCATTTGAATGGGGACCAAACTCATCAGGGAAGGCATTTACGGATTTTTAGAGGAGAATATACAATTCAGAGGATTGAACTTTACGATTATAAGTAATCGTGATCTTTTATAAGCTGCTTTGTTGCTAAGCCCGATTAAATTTAGTTATTATTAGAAGGGCTTTAATGACATGCCCAACCTAAAGTGATTAACATTTCATACGGTAATTAGAAACAAAATAACGCTTTTTGTCCATTTATAAACAATTACAATTCATTATGTAATAGCAGATTAAGGAAGATTGATAAAGGAATCTCGACTACAGATGATCCTTTATTTACATGTTGAAGATCTTTAATATTTTGGTTTAATGGATAGGGTTAGAGTTTTTTTACCTATCAGGTCCGATTTTTAAGGGCTAAAATTTTTTTTAACTTTCCATTTTGGATTTTTAAAGGTTGTTTCTCACTTTCGGGAAAATATGAAAAAGAAATCGGGATTTAAAGAAATAATTAAAATGAATAGGATCAAAAACATCATTTATCTTTTATTGGCATTCATTATTGTATCCTGTGTGAATCAGGGGTTTGTAATTGATAATAATCAAGTGACTGTAATTACCTCCAATGGTGCAACAAGAATAACAGTAGTTAAGGATGATATGATTAAGGTGGAGGCGTCCCCAACCAGTGAGTTCGATGATAAGGAAAGCCTTATTGCCTTAAAAAAGGGAGATAGTGTAAATATAGGGGTGGAAGAGAATTCACTTGAAGTGATCATAAAAACTGAGGCGCTTTTAGTAAAGGTTTTAAAAGAATCCGGTACAGTAAGTTATTTTGATCTTGAAAATAACAAGATAATTGCCGAGAAAAAAGATGGCCGTTCTTTCGATCCTGTTTTGATAGATGGAACAAATGGATATGCAATTGGGCAAAAATTTGAAACTCCTAAGGATGAAGCACTTTATGGACTAGGCCAACACCAGGCGGATGAAATAAATTATAAAGGGAAAAATGAAGAACTTTTTCAATACAATACAAAAGTTTCTATCCCCTTTATTGTTTCTACAAAAAATTACGGGATTTTATGGGACAATTATTCTTTTAGCCGGTTTGGTGATTCTCGTCCATATTCCAATCTCGACAAACTTACTATTTATAATAAAAATAGAGAAATAGGCGGCCTAACTGCAACATATCAGAACGATGGAAAAACTGGGGAAGTTTGTATTGAACAGGAGGAGAAAATTATTGATTATGAAAACCTGGAAACCATTTCCAATTTTCCAGATTGTGTGGATTTTTCCAATGCTATTATTACCTGGGAAGGTTATATTGAATCAGATGAACCAGGATTACACCGATTTTTATGCTATTATGCAGGTTACACAAAACTTTGGGTAGATGGAGCATTACAATTTGATAAGTGGAGAACTGCCTGGAATCCTTCAGTGGCAAAGTTTAATGTAGAATTGGAAAAAGGCAAAAAACGACATATCAAACTAGAGTGGATTCCTGATGGCGGAGTTTCTTATATAGGTTTAAAATTTTTATCACCAACAAATCAGGAAACCCAAAGTAACCTGTCCTTTTCTTCAGAAATGGGTGATAATATCAGATACTATTTTATGAAAGGAGAATCTATAGATGGTGTCATTAGCCATTATAGAACTGTTACTGGAAAGGCACAGGTAATGCCAAAGTGGTCTATGGGATTTTGGCAGAGTAGAGAAAGATATAAAACCCAGGAAGAACTTTTAGATGTGTTAGGGGAATTTAGAAAACGTAAAATTCCATTGGATAATATTGTTCTGGATTGGTCCTATTGGGAGGAAGACCAATGGGGAAGTCATAAATTTGATCCGTCCAGATTTCCAGATCCAAAAGGGATGATTGACAATGTACATGATCAGAATGCACATATAATGATTTCTGTATGGCCTAAGTTTTATGAAAATACGGATCATTTTAAAGCTTTCGATAAAAATGGTTGGATGTATAGAAGAGCAATTGATGATAGTGTGAAAGACTGGATTTCACAAGGATACGTAGGCTCATTTTATGATGCATATCATCCGGAAGCACGAAAATTATTCTGGGAGCAAATTAAATCAGAAATTTATACCAAAGGCTTTGATGCATGGTGGCTGGACGCCACTGAGCCTGATATTTTATCAAATGCCAGTATTCAATACAGAAAGGACCTAATGAACCCAACCGCTCTGGGGCCATCTGCCAAGTATTTTAATGCCTATGCTTTGATGAATGCCAAAGGAATTTATGAAGGGCAACGTTCATTGGAAAATGATGAAAGGGTTTTTATTCTGACGAGATCTGGCTTTGCAGGAATTCAACGATACGGGGCTGTAACCTGGAGTGGAGATATAGGCACTCGATGGGAAGATTATAAAGCTCAAATATCTGCCGGAATTAACTTTGCCATGTCTGGTCTGCCTTATTGGACCATGGATATTGGGGGCTTTTGTGTAGAGAAAAGATATGAAAGCGCTCAGGAAGGAAGTGAAGATTTAGAAGAATGGAGAGAGTTGAATTCACGTTGGTTTCAGTTTGGAGCATTTGTTCCATTATTTCGGGTGCATGGGCAGTATCCGTTTCGTGAAATATTTAACATTGCTCCAGAAAACCATCCGGCATACCAATCAATGTTAAAATACAATAAGTTGAGGTACAAGCTGATGCCCTACATTTATAGTTTAGCAGGCTGGACTTACCTGAAAGATTATACTATTATGAGAGGTTTGGCTATGGATTTTCCAAATGATAAACAGGTTTATAATATTGGTGATCAATATATGTTTGGTCCTTCTATAATGGTGTGTCCTGTATATGAATACAAAGCAAGAGTCAGAAAGGTTTATTTACCTAAATCCGAAGGTTGGTATGATGCTAACAATGGGGAATTCCTAACCTCTGGAGTAGAAATAGAAGCTGATGCACCATATGAAAATATGCCCATCTTTATTAAAGCAGGTTCAATTATTCCTAAAGGATCTGAAATAGAATATACAACTCAAAAACCTGCTGATCCAATAACACTTGTAGTTTATTCGGGAGATGATGCCGAATTTGAATTATATGAAGATGAGGGGGATAATTATAACTACGAGAAAGGTAATTATACAATGATTTCTTTTCAATGGGAGGAATCTACCAAAACCTTTACTATAGGCAATAGAGAAGGGAAATTTTCGAAAATGTTGGAAAATAGGACCTTCCGAATAATCCTTGCATCCAAAGAGAATCCAGTCTCCTTATTTGAAACAGAGGCAGCTTTTAGGGAAGTGAAATATAATGGTACAGCGCAAAAAATTCTCTTTGATTGAGAGTTTTTTGCTTCGTCAAGGTTTTAAAAAGAATGTGAAAATAATCTAACCCTCTGCTTCTTCTACTGCCGGATATTCATTTTTGAGAGTCGAAGCTATAGGAAAAGGTACTGTAGCATAGGAATTGCTGTGGTTGACTCTTTTATTAAGAATACGATAAATTCTGTCTTTTTTCGAATAAAATTGTTCATAACTTTTTTGATCTACTAACATTAGAATAATCAAAAGACAAATGGACATTGAAGCAGCTAATCCAAAAATATTGATAAATGAAAAAGCCTTATACTTTAGAAGATTCTGAACACCTACTTTAAAATAATTTTTGAGCATGCCATACTGATTTAATTTGTAATGATCTGTTTTTGTTTTGATTATATTTGATCTGAAAAGTAAAAATATATCAATAGTAAACTGCAGATCGGCTATGGTTCTTCAACCTTTTCTTTGTATATCTCCTTCTATATAAGGATGTGAATCAGGATGACAAAACCATTTAAAAAAATTGTTTTGGTATTCCTTCCTTCTTATGCGTTTGTTCTCCTTGTCAATATTTCATCTAACCAATTATATTGTTTCAAATTACCTTAATATAAGACTGATAATAAGCTTTTTTAATTCCCAACTTTGTCTTAAATTATAAAAAAATTGAATATTGATTTGTTATTGTGTCCGCACACATTAGTTTTACCCTGTAATTTGACCAACTAAAGACATTATAATGATACATCAAAAAAAATCTATGCAACTGTCAATTCTAATGCTGTTTACCATACTAATTTTTGGGTCCAATGTTTTGGCACAAAGTAAGTATGAACTAGATGGAGAATGGAGGTGTAGTCCTATTTCAGAAGTTTCTGCCTCTGGGGAAAGCATATCTAAGACTTCTTTTAAAACTGCCAAATGGCTTCCTGCTACAGTTCCAGGAACTGTATTGACTACCCTTCTTAACAACAAGTTAATTCCAGATCCATTTTATGGGCTTAATAATGAGAAAATAAAAGATATTTATGATACTGGTAGAGATTATTATACTTATTGGTTTGTAAAGGATTTTAATGAAAAGGTAAAAACAGATGAACAAATCTGGTTACATTTGAGAGGAGTAAACTATAGCTGTGAAATTTTTTTAAATGGAAAAAAAGTTAATTCTATTACTCACAAAGGTATGTTTCTTCGCCAATCTTATAATATTACTGACCTTTTGGCTTCAAATGGGAAAAACCGTTTGGCGATAGTGGTTTATCCTCCAGATCCGGTTGGCAATCCCAATGGAGGACAAGGAGGGGATGGAACAATTGCTAAAAACGTTTCACATCAGTATGTTGCAGGTTGGGACTGGATACAGCCAATCAGGGACAGGAATACTGGAATTTGGGATAAAGTTTTCATTGAAAAAACCGGATCGGTTAATATTAAGAATCCCCATGTTGTTACGCTTGTACCAAATAAAAGGACTTCATTTTCTGAGAAACAAGAACCTGCTATTTTAAAGGTTTCTGCTGAGGTAGAAAATCCAACTTCGAGTGAGATTTCAGGAACCTTGAAGTATACTTTGGATGGAAAAGAAATAATTAAGAATATAAAAATAGCTCCTAATTCTACTGAGGAATTTGATTTTGATGATCTTGTTATTGAAAACCCAAAACTTTGGTGGCCAAATATGTATGGAGCACAGGATCTTTATACCATTGATATTACTTTTCAGGAAGAAAAAGAACCAGTTTCTGATCTGGAATCTGTAAAATTTGGAATAAGAGAAATTCAAAGACAATGGAATCCAAAAACCCAAAGTATGGAAATTTTGGTTAATGGTCAAAGGATTTTTATTAAAGGTGGAAACTGGATAATTTCAGATGCCATGCTTAGGTTATCCAGTGAAAGATATGATGCAGAAATTAGATTTCATAGAGATATGAATTTGAATCTCATCAGAATTTGGGGTGGAGCGTTATCAGAAAGACCCGAGTTTTATGAAGCTTGCGATAAATATGGTATGCTTGTTATTCAGGATTTCTGGATGTCAGGTGATTGTAATGGCAGATGGCTTGACCCTAAAAAATCTGAGGATCAATGGACTAGAAGAAAATATCCAGATGATCATAATCTATTTTTAACTTCGGCAAAAGATCAGATAAAAATGATCAGAAACCATCCATCTTTGGCGATGTATTGTGGTGGCAATGAAATTACTCCGCCAGAAGATATATTGATTCCACTAAAGGAAGAAATATTACCAGAACTGGATGGTACCAGGTGGTTTATTGAATATTCAAATGCTGATAGTATGTCCTATAATTCCATTGGTGGTAATGGGGATGGACCCTATGGGATTCAACCGATTGATGTATTCTGGAATCACAAAACCTTTCCATTCAATTCTGAGGTAGGCTCCATTGGAGTAGGGGATATTGAATCTTTAAAAAGATTTATTCCCGAAGAGCATCTAGTTGCACCGGCTTATAAAGATACATTGGTAGATGAGGTTTGGAAGTATCATAAATACATTGGTTATCTGGATTTTATCAGACCTTACGGAGATGCAAAAGATGCTTCCGATTTTGGCAAGAAAGCCCAATTGGTAAATTATAATCAGTACCGTGGCTTGATGGAAGGCTTTAGTTCACACATGTGGGAGTGGTATACTGGAACAATCATATGGAAAACCCAAAACCCATGGACTGCTATGCGAGGGCAAATGTATGATTATTACCTGGATCCTAATGCTTGTTTGTATGGATTAAGAAAAGGGAGTGAACCCATACACGTGATGTATAATTCTACGGATGGAATGGTAATGGCAGTAAATAATACTTTCCAGTCATATAGAGATTTAATGTTACAGATCGAAACAATAGATATGGAAGGAAATAAGAAATTATTCACCCAGGTTTTTGCAAATATTGGTCCCTCCATGGTCAAAAAATTTCTATCCGTAAAAAATATTTTAGACAAAACAAGTAAAGAAAATGGGGTATTCTTAAATATTAGACTGGTAGATACTTCTCAAAAAATAGTAAGTGAAAATTTTTATTGGGTTCCAAATCAAGAAGGTAATTACAGTGGGTTAAATCAACTCAAAACAAGTAACCTAGAAGTAAAATATAAAAAAATAGATGAGGGAAAGCTGGCTGTTATTTTAAAAAACCCAGAGGATAATCCAGTGTCATTTTTTAATCGGGTTTCTATTGTAAGTTCATCAACTGGAAAACGAATTTTACCTGTTTTTTATAGTGATAATTACTTTTCAATCATCTCAGGAGAAGAAAGAGAGATTGAACTTGAATTTAATATGGCTTCTGTAAAAAAGGATAAACTAAAATTAACTGTGGAAGGATGGAATGTTCCAAAAATGGAAATTAATATAGAATAATAGGAGGAAACTCTTATCATAATTTTCCTTTAAAATTTAAAGGTTAAAAAAGCTCCTGAAGGATTACTATTACTTCAGGAGCTTTTTGTGTGAGGCCCAATTCTTAGCCTCATTGATCTATGGTAATTAAAATAAGCTCAACTCTCCTGTTTCCTGCTCTGCCATTTTCGTTTGTGTTTTCATAAACTGGTTTTAGTTTTCCTTCCCCTTTAATCACGGTTTTGTCTTTGGGAATGCCTTTTTCTACAAGGAACTTTTGAATAGATTCTGCCCTGAGCAGGGAAATTTGCTGATTAATTTCCTGTGAGCCGATATTATCAGTATGTCCAATAATAATGAGTTTGATAAAATTTTCAGATTGTAAAATGGGCAGCCAGCTGGAAAGTTCCTGCTCTGCTTCCTTATGCAGTTCTACTTCATTAAATCCAAAATGAAACTGTCCTCTTTGTTCTTTGATTCCCTTTTTCTCCCTTTCAATTTTTCCTACGGTTACTACCAAATCATCTTTCTTTTTTGTTTTTAAAGAATCTTCAGGAGAGGATAGTTCTGCATTTAATTCCGGATTTAGCTTTAGGATTTCATTTGGATTTTTGTCCTTTTCCTTATTGTCCAAATTTTCTTTCGATTCGGGATTTGGCACAATGGAAATTCCAGAAGTTGGTTTTCCGGTTTTTTTCTCTTTTTTTAAATTATCCTTTTTATTCTTCTTGCCTTTTTTTCGCTTATCCCTGACTTTTTTCTCCCTCAATTTCCTATTTTTTCCCTTTGGAATAATAGACTTTCGAAACTCCATTCCCACTTCAAAAGCATTCATGAAAATATCATTTTTGATGCCTGTGGGAATATCATAGCTGAATCCTGCGGAAAATTGAGCCCCATGATATTGCACCCCGAGCACTACTGATTTGGCCAATTTATATCTGGTAAGCAACTCTACAGTTTTCAACATTCCCAAATGATATTGGAAAGATGAACCGATGTTGAGCAGGTCTGTTCCGCCACTTCTGGTATAAAGAAAGGAAGGAAGGATTCCCCAATTATCTTTTTCATAAATATGATAACCACCTTCTGCTTGTAGGGTAACTGGTAATGCACTTTTTCCATCAATTACCGATTCATTTGGTCGATTGATATCATATAGGGAAAAACCAAGAGAGTAGTTTTTATTAATCATGTCTTTTCCCTTGAAATAAATCCCTCCTCCAACACTGAAAAAATTAGCTTGGAAATTGCCAAAATTTTCCCCTAAATCTACCGATGGATCGAAACCAGACCCCGGATTAAACTGAGAGCCTGTAGTGTAATTATTGAGATTGATGCCTTTATCAGTGTATCTGGTGAGCAAACCAAAACTCAGAAATTGTTCTTTTCCCAGCTGAAGAACGTGCGTATATCCAAGTGCCAGTTCAGTAGATTTGAATAAACCAGATTGGCTGGTTTCATCATTAAAAACAGAAAAATTTATAGCACCCCAGCCGGTTTGCGATCTGGAAAAACCCAATGGATAGGATCCCGATGCATAAATGGAAAACATATTAAGGTTAATATTGGTATTCAGATTTCTATAGGCGAGTCTTAAGGCAGTCTCATCCTTTTTAATATATTTCCCGGGATTGATCCGATCGGGAGTGAAATTGTACTGTGAAAAGTTCTGATATTGGGCATTTCCATTTAATGAAAAAAGTAAATAGAAGCACCCGGAAAGGAATAAAATTTTTCGTTTATATATATCAAAAAATACCATGATTATTTCTTCAGTTTTTTCCCAATCCTTATTTCAATAGCGTTAAATAACCTTCATTTTTCCCACCTACTAAAATGGGTTCTCCGTTCTGATACTCTCCTGCAATCCGCCAGAAATAAGTCCCGTTTTTCAGCATTCTGCCAGATTTCGTACCATCCCAACCTGTAGCCTGTAATGAATTTGGATCATCAGACTGATAAACTTTATTTCCACTGGAATCGAAAATATGGAAGGAAACGGTATTGACATTTTGGAGTCCATAAATTTTAAAATTATCGTTACTGCCATCGCTATTGGGTGTGAATAAATTGGGAATAAATACTGTTCCTGTCAGGATGGCTCTTTCTACGGTAACCACCACTGTATCAATTACTTTACAACCCGAAGAATCCTGCATCTGTACAAAATAATTGGTGGTAATTAAAGGACTTACCGTTGGGGAAATTGATTGGGAATCATCTATATAATAATCAGGGCTCCATTGTGCAGTCAAAGCATTAAATGCTTCCAACTGTGTACTTTCCCCTTCCTGAATAGTGACATCCTCACTGGCATAGGCTTTAATTTCTGGAATGTTGATGTTCACTGAATCTGAATAAATGCAACCAGAAGAATCAGTAGCGATAAGTTTGATCATATCACTTTCTAGGAATGTTAAAGTAATGTTACTATCACTTCCCAGATTTCCCTGATTTGCAGATATCCATTCTACTTTTTCCCAACCATCGGAATCAATGCTGAATGATAATTCTCCAGTTTGGCAAAGCGTGGTATCATTACCTAGTTTCAGCTCTAGTTCGGGGGCTACTTCAATACTCCAGGAAACACCCAATGCACAGGAAAAATCATTTTTAACCACATAAAAAATAGTGTCATTTTCCACCGGATCGAAATGAAGCGTATCAAATTCTCCCAAATAACCATCTTTTAGAGAAAACCAGATCGCTGTTTGCCCTTCCACCGGATCTGCCAGGGTGAGTGTATTTCCATAACAGGCTACGGTATCTTTTAAAGTAATATCAATGCAATTGTAAAAGCCATTTCCATTGCAGATGTTATTGGAAGGCTTATTGGCGAGGGAATTATCAATTGCTTGAATACCCCAGTCAAGTTGACCTTCCACTAATTTATTGAGTGTATAATTGGGATTATGTCCTGTAATTCCATGGGCTGGTAAATGTCTTGCTCCTCCATTTCCAAAATTTGGAGAAACGAGCAGTGAGTCTTCACTGCTCGTTTCTTTAATGATGAAAATATCGTAGGTAAGGGCTTCCACAGGGGTATGATCATCGGTGGTGGGAATCCAGCTAAACATAGTTCTTCCGTGAATCCCAATGGCAAATGGATCAACCGGAGCAAAAGGCATATTGTTTTCTCCCGGAAATTGATTTTGATATATACCAGATATTCCTGTAGCATCATCAATCAAAAGAAAATCCAAATCACCATCATTATCGGCATCACTTAAGCTTGCATTTTTAATATTTGGCAACAAAGTATCAATGACTAAATATTGAATAGTACTCAAATCACTTCCGGCACTATCATATTGATAAATCAATAATTGACTGTTTGCATTTTCATCTTCTCCTGAATAAAAAATATCTACAAAGCCATCTTTATTGAGATCTGCAATCAGTAGTTCGGTTGCCTGTCCATTGTTCAGGAAAGTAGGTTGGGAAAAAGTTCCATTTGAATTGAGGTAAAATCTGGTTTGGGAATTTTCGCCATTATATTTACCAGAGATGGCAAATTCGGGCATTCCATCATGATTTAAATCTCCTGTGCTGAGCCTATTTCCTCCAAAATTTTCTTCGATAATGGTATATGCAAATTCAAAAGCGCCATTATTATTTATCTGAATGGTTTTCCATTGATCTAACTCATCTTTTCCACTGATAATTAAGTCAGTAAGGGTATTTCCATCGGCCTCTAAAAGGGTAATACCTGCTTCAGATAAACCGGGAATTGAAGTGGTGATCTCCACAAAATTCCCATTTTCGTTTTTGTAACAAACCACTTCTTTTTGGTTGTTTTTTCGAGCACCAGTTATTACTAAATCGTAGGTTCCATTCTTGTCCAAATCTACCCATTCTCCAGCTGCAAATTCCCAGTTTGAAATATTAGAATTGTAAATTTCGAAATTGAAATCCTTCTTGTTTTCCCAAATTTGAACTACGAAATTTTGAGTGCTATCTATGCCAGTGATGAGCAAATCCTGAAAAGTATCCTGGTTAAAATCTGCAAATGAAATATGGATATTTGCCAGTGCTGGGATTTCTGGGAAAAGTACTTCAGTTGATAACTGAAATGGAGAGGAGGATTTTAAACTATCATTTTTTAAGATGAAAACCTCACTTTTTCCCAGGGAATCAATCCCAAAAATAAGGGCATCCTGATAAGAGTTTTTATCCAAATCAGCCCAAAAAACCCTGGCATTAGAAAGTGTGGGAAATGAAAGGGAATCAGCTGCTTGAAAGTGCTGTGACATTAGCTGGCTAGCGTTCATTAAGGCCCAAAGAAGGGAAATAATACAACTTAATTTTTTCATGATCTTGATGATTATTCAATTGGTTGATTAATTTGGAAAGTAAGGGGAATACGCATTTTTGACCTTATAGGAGATCCATAAACTTTTGCCGGATACCAGGCTGGCATTTCCCTGATAATTCTTTTGGCTTCCTCATCTAGCAGTGTATTAAGGCCCTCTAGCACTTTGATATTTTCAGTTGCCCCCTTTTCATTTATCTCAAATTCTAGCATTACCTTTCCCTCCACTTTTTCCTGTTTCAATTCCTCTGGATATTGAATAGCCTTTGCCATATAGTTGTAGAGTGAATCAAAACCAACAATTGGACTGGCTTCTTCATATTCATAAGCTATTTGAGTATCATTTGGGATAGCTATTTTTTCTTTCTTCTCAAATGATTCCGTAACTTTATTGGTTTCAATTTTTGGATTTAAAGTAGTCTTATTTTCCAAGATTGGTTCCGAAAATTCAGAAGTCAATTCTGTCTCATCAATGACTTTTTCAACTTCCAAATATTCATTTTTTGGTTTGTTATTGTCTGTTACAACTGGTTCTAAATCTAATTTTGCAATTGATTCCGGTTTGGTTTTTTCAGGTTCTATATTTTTTTCTACTGCCTGTTTTATTGCAATTTCATCCGTATTTTCTGAAACAAAAATGACTATTCCCGTACCAACCGATACAAAAAATAATAAGGAAATTAACGCTGTATATTTACTGCTAAAATTAGGGTTAACTTTATTTGCTCCCTCAGCTCTAGCCAGCACCTTGTCAAAATCCTTTAATTGGTTAATCTCCTCTTTCGCTATCGGAGGATTTGATTTAACTACTTTGTATTTTCCAGCCATATCTATTTTTATGTTTTTGCATTCAATAGCGAGGGATTTAAATCCCTCTTTTATGGTTCAAGCATCCGCTTGAACCATTTCACGATAACAGCATCTCGCTGTTATCGTGAAATTCATTTTAAAGCACAACAACTCCATTGCAGGAAAACTCTTGCGCCAGTTTTAAATTTAAAAATTTATGTTTTTCAGAATGTATTTTAGTTTATCCAGAATCCTGTAGGTTTTTACTTTTGCATTGTTTTCGGTCATTTCCAAAATTTCTCCAACCTCCTTAAATGATTTGTCTTCATAAAATCTCAATTCTATAATTTCTACTTCCAATGGTTTTAATTTTTGAAAAGCGCTGCTCAGGTAAAACCGCATATCTTCTTCTTCCAGATTTCTGTATTTTAATTCACTTTGCAAGTAATGAATTTGGAAATCGTCCAATACCACCAACTGCTCTTTTTTCGAATTCCGGAAAAATGCTGTAGTTTCATTTATAGCGATCCGATACAACCAGGCTATAAAGGGAGTTTTGGTGATTTGGTATTGCTTTAAATTTATAAGTGCTTTATAAAATACCTCCGCACTTATATCAGCCGAAATCTCTTTCTCTCCGATTTTTTTATTTATAAAATGGAAAATTTCTTCATAGTGTAGCTCATACAAAGGTCTGAATCTTTCAGGGTTTTCCTTTGCTGCTACAATCATACTTTTTTCGTCAATTGTTTTAATTTTCCGTTTTATAAGTAGCCTTTCCAATCAAATCATTACTTTTAAAAAATATTGGAATTTTAAATATATTCTTATTCCATTTTACCCTCCAATGAAATTTTGAAGAAAAAGATACAAAAAATATAAATTTCTTTTCGAGTGATTTTGAATCTATTGAATTTCAGAGAATTATTCATCTATTTTTTTTCCAGAATGAACTGACAAAATTTTTCAAAACCGTACACAAAAAAAGATAGCGAAACGCTATGCATTTTGAAGAAAGGAAAAAGATTGACAGTTTTGGGCTGCAAAACACCAATTCACCATCAATCTTTTAAAAATGTTATACAAAAATATAAAAAAACATTA
>JAHQVQ010000232.1 GCA_019634305.1 Flammeovirgaceae bacterium
AATCGAACCCCTGCTACCAGGATGAAAACCTGGCGTCCTAACCCCTAGACGAACGGAGCATTTTTTGGAGTTGCAAATGTAAAAACCCAATTCAATTTTACAAAGCATTACCTTAAAAAAAGATAAAAAAAAATCTACCCGATTAATAAAACAGCGCTGATAGCCACCTAACGTCATATCATTCAAATAAATAATTTTCCGATTTATGATTCGTTAAGCATTTTCAGCTTTTCCCCAGGTCAATATTTTTTCAATATCCATATGCTCGCTAAAATCAGTCCCAAAAAAGGAATCAGCAATTACCTGATTTTCATCAATCAAAAAATCTGCTGGTAATAATGCCTCTCTTGGCAGGGAATCAAAACTAAAAAATCCACTTGCCATCATTTTCATCATCACTTTCATATTTCCCATAGTTTTCAACATACCCATTGCAGAACTATTAATCATATAGTCCTTGTAAATTTTACGGTTGGGATCAGGAAGGATTGGAAAGGGTGGATTTTGTTTTCCAGCATATTTTTTTATCTGATTACTCGAAGATGCAAAAAGCACTAAAACCTCTACACCTGCATTTTTTAGTTTTTCCGTATTCCTTATCAGCAATTGCATCCTCATATTACAAAAAGGACATGAAGCATACCTGAAAAATGTTAGTAGGACTTTTTTCCCTTTATAATCGGCAAGAGAAATATTATTTCCTAAATAATCCTGAGTTTCAAACGGGGTAGCTATTTGATTTTTTAAAGTAGTAGTTTCCATATTTTGTTCATCATTAGTGATAAGAACAAAATTATTTGAAAATGCAAATGGTGGTTAGGATACCAGGTCCATTCTTTTGAACATTTGGTTCAATGTTTTTTTCATTCCTGACTTAGCCTAAACTCAGTTGGAGAAATTTTGAATTGAGATTTGAATAATCTGGAAAAATGAGCTAAGTCCTGATATCCTACCTGATAGGCAATCTCTCCAATAGAAAGCTGAGTGATTTTCAAAAGTTCTGCTGCTCTATCTAGTTTACGTTTTTTGAAATAATTAGCCGGAGTGTCATTATAAATCTTTTTGAATGTTCTCTTAAAGGAAGATTCACTAAGGTGAGTAAGTATTGTCAGTTTTTCTAGGGAAAATGGACTGAAAAGATGGCTTTCAATTACATTTTTAAAATTGATTTCTATCGGGGAAAACAAAGTTGCTATTAAGTCCTTTATAGAATCTGCATATTTGGTTTGAATGAGTAAAAGAACTAATTCCTTTATTTTAAGTTTCAATAATTCCTGATTGACCAAATGAGGGTTTTCAAAATAAAACTCAAGACTTTCAATGAATTTTTGAATTACTGTATGTGAAGCTTTTTTTTGTATTTGACTTGTCCCTACCCTATCATGGTTAATAAACTCAGGAATATCAGAGTAATAAAGTTTTTTTAAAATTTCCGGATAGAAATGAATGGCATAAATTTTACAAGCCTCCGCTTCATTGAATTTTAACCATTCTACAAAGTAACTTCCGCACTTTAGTAAAACAGACTCTTTCGAATTTACACTTTCCCTTTCATTAGCTGCATTAAAATGAGTATCTCCATCTTCCACATAAACAAAGCAAGCTTCCTCCTCAAATAAAGCTTTATAGGCAAAAGGTGGCTCAACAATAATTTTTTCAATCAGGCATTTATCTCCCAAGTCAAACTTTTGCCTACTGATGATCATTATTTATTCCTGTTAAATCCTTTTCATATCAACCTCCACTTTCATTTTATGCTTCCCGCTACTGTATATCACCCCTTTAAATGGCGTAATGTCCAGGTAATCCCTTCCGTAAGCCACCGTAACATGTTGCTCTTTGGGAATCTGATTATTGGTAGGATCAAAGTCCAGCCAGCCAAATCCCGGGCTAAAAACAGAAAGCCATGCGTGAGAAGCATCTACACCTTCCAGTTTTTCCTCCCCTTCGGGAGGAAGAGTCTCTATGTAACCACTTACATATCTCGCAGCTAAACCCATAGACCTTACACAAGCTATAGCAAATTGAGCATAATCCTGACAAACCCCTTTTTTATGCTTTGCTACCTCATGTAAGGGTGTAGTGATGGATGTAAATCCGGGAACGAATTTAAAATCCTTAAAAATCCTTTGAGTGAGTTCAAAAGCTGCTTCTAATATTGGTCTGTCATCCCAAAATGAAATTTCCGCATATTCCCTTATTTCATGAAATGGATTAATTAATGGAGAAGCAAAAACATATTGTTTAGCATCTATAATGGCAGCGTCTTTTGAAGTCGCAAATAGTTTTCTTATTTCACTACATGTTGGGCTACCATTTAAATTTACCAATTGGTAAGGTCTTATTTCCACTTCACTTTTAGTGATTACCTTAAGCTCCTTATGTGGTTCCTGAATACTAAAGTACGCAGTTTTATTTCCAAAAAAATCTATCCTTTCATCATAATCTAAAGGATGTGGTTCCACTGAAAGTTCATACTTCAAACAATCTTGATTCGGCAGATTTCTGGGAATCATCCTTGCTTCATTAAAGCAAAGATTTACAACTCCACCATATTGGTAAATTGTTTTGTGAGTAACTTGAAATTTCATATTTCAGGATCTATAGTTAGGCCGGTTAATTGTTGTTGGATTTGTGTATGGCTAAAATAGTTTTGAATAATGACCATTGCAGTTTCATTTAATAATTCTCCTGAATGCCCTAAAAGTGTATCTAATTTTTCTCTTACAAAGGTTTCTTTTTCATATTCAGCAAGCTTTTGTGGGTCTGCCAATCTGATATTAGTAAATCCTTCTAACACCAGTTTTTCCTGCTTATCAAGGACTGACCCAGAGGTAATCTGAGGAAGCTTTGCAGTATAAATTTGTAACTTTTCAAACTGAAATGCCAATGATTTGGGGTAATACTTATCCATTAGGAGCAGCTCAAGAACAAAAGGTAAATGGAACTTAGATTTATATCTTGACCTGTAATTATCCAATCCTACATGTAAATTAAGCAAAGACTCTTGTAAAGAGGACTCTACCTGTTCATCAAAACAGGGAACCAACATCGTTCTCATGGTGGAAACTATAGATAATCCCTGTTCAATTCGCCTTCCAATTTGCAATAAGAACCAACCCAAATCCCTTTGCATATTTTCAGCATTCAGACCAATAAATGCCACTAAATTAGTAATGATGTGATCCAACAATATCTGAACCTTACGCAGTCTGATTTGTTTATTGTTAATTACAGATTCCCATTGCATTTCTACATTTTCAATCAATCGCCACGTATCTTTTGGCCACTGATCCCTAACGGCAAAAATATTATTCTTCAGAAACTGTAAATTAGAGGTTAAGGAGCCAATTCGCTTTGTGTTCAGTGCCAGGGATAAAAGTTCTCTTTCAGGATAATTAAATTTCCTTTCCGCACCTTTCCCAACAAATCCAGGATAAGTCATAGTTAGGTGGGTCAGAGACATCAGCAGACATTTCAATTCCTCCGATTCTACAGAATCTTTACCTGAAATTTTATTTTCATTAAAATTTTGTAAAATAATTCTGAGCAATCGTGCTGTAAAGAGACTTCTTTCTAAATATCTACCCACCCAAAAGAGGTTTTCAGCTGTTCTACTGGATAGCGCATTGTTTTCCCTTGCAAACAATACCGGAGCTTTCTTTTTTTTATTTTGCGGAGATAATTTTATAGGCGATTCCTTTACCTCATCCATTACCCAGGTATCTTTACTCACTCCACCCAGTTGATTGGAAACAAAGGAATCTTCCATTGATGATGCACTTCTGGTTAATCCCCCTGGCATTACGGAATACTCACCAGATGATGCAAACGAGAATGTCCTTAATACGGTATACCTTGGTTCAAGTAATCCATTAACAAAAGATGGAGAAGAAGAAAAGCTAACTTGCTGTTGCCCGATATACAATTTCGGATTTGCCAGGATTCTTTGTTTTAGATTTTCAATTTCAAAATCATTTAATTTAGATCCAATTATCGATTGCATATTCATACCCCTGTCAACAGCTTTAATAATAAGCTTAGGAATGTTTTCCAAAACATAGTTCAGTTCTTTCTCCTGACCACACCACCATGTAGCAGCGGAAGGTAATATCAATTCCTCTTCCAGAAAGAATCTGCATATACTAGGAAGAAAAGCCATCAATCCGGGGTTTTCCAATACACTACTCCCTAATGGATTTATAACAGCAACATTCTTCTGCCTAATAACCGAAAGGAGCCCAGTTACTCCCAAGTGGGAATCTGGACGTAATTCTAGCGGATCACAATAGGTATCATCAACTCTTCTTAAAATAACATCTACCTTTTCCAGTCCTCCAAGGGTTTTTAACCAAACGAAATTATTCTTCACCATTAAATCACTTCCCTGAACTAATCTAAATCCAAGTTTTGATGCCAGATAAGCATGTTCAAAATAAGTTTCATTATGGTAGCCTGGAGTCAATACAACCGTCCTCGGATTTTCTTTTGTATTATAAACCAGATTGCTAAGATTTTCCGGGATGTTTCTGAAATAACTAGATAGTTTTTGAACATTGATCGGCTTAATAAAATCGGGAATTACCCTAAGCATGGCCGATCGGTTCTCCAAAGAATAACCAGCTCCAGAAGGAGCCTGCGTTCGGTCATTAATAACCCACATTCTGCCATCTGGTCCTCTTGCCAAATCGCATCCATGAATAATAAGTTGTTGGCTTCCGGGAAACCTAATTCCATCACATTGACGCAAAAACCCGCTATGGGTATAGATTAAATCCAGGGGTAATAGCTTTTCTTTAATTAAAAGTCTTTGCCCGTATAAATCCGATAAAATAAGGTTGAGCAATCGTGCTCTTTGCTGAAGTCCTTTTTCAATTATTTGCCAATCCTGATTTTGGATGATTAGGGGAATTAAATCCAACTCCCAGGGCCTTTCTCCACCCTGGTTTTTATTATAAACATTATAGGTAACCCCATTTTCCCTCAGAACTGAATTCAATTCCTTTTGTCTTACATCAAGTTCATCTGGTGTTAAATTTTTCAAAACATCATAGAATTGCATCCAATGAGGTCTGATCTCTCCCTTTTCAGTCATCATTTCGTCATAAGAAAATAATGACGAAGAATAATTTTTTAAAACCTCTACATTCCTGGCTTCAACCTGCATCTTAAAAGTTTTTTAGTAGTAATAAAGTTGCTTGCAATTAGTGAATAATTCATTGTTAAGAGCATGTATAAATATTCAAATATTATGTTAAAATCGTCCACAGATACGTCTGCCCGGTTCAAGAACCTCAGTTCAGTATTTTATTTTACAATAGCGCTGCTACCGAATGTCGGCCCAGGTTAAAATAAAATCCTTTCCTGAAAACCTTAAACTGAACAACTTTAGAATGGTCCGACACTCGGCAAATTTAAATTTTAAACAAGCTCTAATTTCAATCTAAAAATCAGGCATTAAATGCTAATATAATCAATCGCTATTTATGATTTATTTTATTATGGAAATGTTTTTTACGGAGGAGCAGCAATAATTAATCTATTATAAAAAACAGGATTTTTAAAAAAATCAATATTGGATAAGTTATTGACTTTAAGAAGCTTATATTTTTTTATAAGAAAGGTCTGGGAAGCATTTTAAACCAATACTTTTGCTATCGGACTTACATAATATAATCGACCTGATTCCATCTCTTTACATCGA
>JAHQVQ010000233.1 GCA_019634305.1 Flammeovirgaceae bacterium
ACAAAAAATCAATAATTCATCTGATTGGAAACTATAGTATCATTAACTTTAGCGGTTTAAACGAATTAAACTAAAAATGGTAAACAAGGAAAAAATATATGAATCATTTGGAGAACTAATTTTTGCAGTATTAAGGATTGATGGAATTGTTAGAAAAGAACAAAAAGAGAAAATTGAGTTGATTCTAAATAAGTTCGAATTTGGCGATCAGGTTTTGTGGTCATTTACCTATGAAAATAATCATAAAAAAAAATGGGAGGAAATTGAGAATAATTCCTTGGAGCACTTTTTGGAATTTGGTCCATCTAAAGATTATCAAATTTTCTTTGACATTTTTGAAGAAATGGAAAATGAGAAATATAAGCTGATTGGAATCAAAGGAGTAAAAATGATTAACAGATTTAAAAACAAACTCAGGCTTAAATTTTCTGAAAATCAGAATATTAATATAGAAGAGGATAATGAAGATTGGGACAATGAATAGAATATAAAAAATCACCCCTTTTTATAGGAAACAATCCCTTTTACTCTTTAAGACCTACTTCCACTAAAAGCTTAAACTTATATACATATAATAAGTGCATAGTTATTTTGAATACAAGAGTTGATGTTCTAATATATTTTACTTCATTAAGTTTTTAATTATTCATTTAAAAAAAATTTAAGAACTTGATTTTCCCTACACGCGCACAAAATTTTCATTTTCTATATTACCAATTTTCTGATTTGATATAATTAGACCTGTAATTGCAGCAAAACCCAAATTTTTCCCGGTTAGTTTTTATAAAAAAACAGCAAGTATCTCCCTTTATCTTTAAATTCATTCTTTGATACTAACTTTTCAAAATTTTTAGTTACATATCTTAAAACCATTCTATTATAATATTTTCCTTTCAAAGTCCTTTTGAGACTATGAAAAAAATGTTAATTACCCTAATTCACCTTATTTTATTAGCCTTTAACCTATCCTTCGGTCAAGAACTCATATCTGAATCTGGAGGGAAGGCTGGAGGAATGGCTAATGCTGTAGTGACTATTCATGATTCATGGGGGATATTCAATAACATGGCTGGGATTTCTGCACAAAAAACTATTTCCCCAATAGTTGAATTACAAGATTTGTATGGAATAAATGCCTTCAGAACAATATCTGCTGGCTTGGTAAGTCCGCTTCGAGCTGGAGCCTTGGGATTTGGTATCCAAAAATATGGAAATTCATCTCTGAATAAGCAAAAGTTTTCTTTTGGATATGCTCACGAATTAGCTGGGGTAAGTTTAGGATTTAGAGGAAACCTCATACAACATCATATTGAGGGGTGGGGAAATAAAATTATTCCAACTTTTGATATTGGTGTAATCACTCAACTCACCGAAAAATTCTGGCTTGGTGCTCAATTATTTAATATCTCTCAATCAAAAATTTCAAAAGATCAGGAAGAAATGTTTCCTTCTTTTATTACGCTGGGTATTTCCTATCGCCCATTGGACATATTGATTCTGAATATTGAGTCTCAGAAAAACATTGATAACAATCCATATTTAAAATTTGGATTGGAATATCAGGTGGTAAATTCAGTATTTATTAGAACTGGGATAAACTCAGAATCATGGAGGAACTATTTTGGGGTAGGATTGTCCATGAAAAAAATCAGAGTTGACTATGGGTTGAATAGTCATGCGGTATTAGGACTCTCTCATAATTTGTCTATGGAGTTTTTATTAAAAACAAATTCAAAGCCCTCCAAGCAACAATAGTATAGTTAAAATTATTATATCCTTCTTTTTGCCCTCCTCGACTATTTTTATGCCACAAATATTTATAAAAAAGACTTCAATTAAACTATTCATTTTATTGAATTTAATTATTGCTCCTTGTCTTTTGGGAATTTGTCAATCTACAAAGGATTTAGAGGCGGAAGATATTATTCAAAATTTGGCTTCCCAGCAGGAGGATGGAAATTACGATGATATTTTTAGTGCCATGCTGGATTATTATAAAAATCCCATCAACCTAAATAATACAAGTAGAGAGGAACTTTCAAACCTTTATATATTATCGGAATTACAGATAAACAGCTTTTTACACCACCTTGAAAAATACGGAGAATTAATAAATGAATATGAATTACAATCAATTGAAAATTTTGACCTTGAAACCATCAATTTAATTTTACCATTTATAGAGGTAAAGAAAAGCTCGTTCAGAGATGGGAATCAATCTTTTCTGGAAAGGATTAAAACCGAAGATAATCATTCACTCCTATTTAGGTATGCAAGAGTTCTTCAAACCAAGGAAGGTTTTAAAAAAGAAAAACCTATAGAAAAAAGGTATCTTGGTTCACCAGACAAATTATATTTAAGGTATAAAATAAGTCGGCCAAGGGACTTTAGTTTTGGTTTTACATTAGAAAAAGATCCTGGGGAAAATCTTATTTATAAAAATAAAGGTCCAGAATTTCTTTCATTTCATGCAGCCCTTTTTAATAAGGGGAATATAAAATCCCTGGTGATAGGTGATTTTAGAATTCAACAAGGCCAGAGCCTTTTACTTGGAGGAGGCTTTCAACTTGGAAAAGGATCGGAAACAATAACCACAACCAAAAGAAGCTCTTTAGGTATCCTCCCATATAATAGTGTAATTGAAAGTGGATTTTTTAGAGGTATTGCTAGTTCCATCCAAGTTAGCTCTAATTTATTAGTAACCACTTTTTATTCGGGAAAAAGAATTGATGGAAACCTTTCAGTTGTAACTACTGATTCAATTATGGAGGCCAACCAGGAATTTCAGTCCATAGTAGATAATGGATTCCATAGAACTATAAATGAGGTAAACAAAAAATCAAATATTTTCCAGCAGGATTTTGGAGGAATCGCTACTTTTAAAAAGGATCACTTAGAAATTGGCTTTACTGGCATTTACTCACAATTTGATAAACATTTTTCCAAACCTATAAATAATTATAACCAGTTTGAGTTTAGAGGAAGGAATAATTACAACTTTGGTTTTAACTTCAATTATGGTTGGCAAAATTTTTACTTTTTTGGAGAATCCGCTATTTCCAGAAGTGGAGGAAAGGGCTTGGTTACAGGTTTTGTAAGTAGTTTATCTAAAGAGGTAGAATTTTCTCTATTAGTAAGGGATTACCAGAAAACTTTTCATTCCTTCTATGGATCGGCTTTTGGTGAAAATTATATCAATATTAATGAAATTGGAATTTACCTTGGATTAAAAATTCGACCTTCCAAAAAATGGTTATTTACAGCCTATGCTGATCAATTTAAGTTCCCATGGCTTAAATACCAGGTGGATGCCCCTTCAAATGGAAATGAATTTCTTTTTCGGATTTCCCATAAGCCTAAAAGAGCTATTAAAATCTTTGCTCAAGTCAGATATGAAAAAAAAGGAAGAAACCTCAAAGAAAATCTTACCAAAACAGATATTGTAGTACCAACATCTAAAATAAACTATTGGGTAAATGTGGATTACAAAGTAAATGATAATATCTCTCTTAAATCCAGAATTCAATTTAGTAGCTATGAGCAGATGGTTAGAGAAACGGGGTATGCCTTAATTCAGGATATTAATTTCAAATGGAGAAAATTTAAGCTTGGAACTCGATTTGCCATATTTGATGCCGGTTATGACAATCGGCAATATGTATATGAAAAGGATGTTTTAGGTTCATTTTCCATTCCAGCTTATTTTGGAACAGGAGCTAGAAATTATTATCTATTGAGTGTAAAGGCTACTCGAAAAATTGATTTTTGGTTTAAGTATGCCTATTCCATTTTTCAAAACACAAAGACTATTGGGAATAACTTAGAACAAATAGAAGGAAAAATAAAATCTGAACTTAAATTTCAGATAAGGTATAAAATATGAACAGGTATTCTTGCTTGGCTTGCCCCTTTTACTCAATAATATTAATGGCGGAAAATTAAATAAGAGAATATTTACCTAAAAGTCGTATCCAAGACTCTTACTCTAGCATTTTTCTTGACCTTAAATTTTTTCCATTTTAATGCTTTAAAGATTAAAGAAGTCGCAATAAAGGTAGCACCTATATATAAAGATTCCTCCTGATTATAAAATGGTTTACTTACCAAAGGATGAACAATAGAAGCAAATAAAAATCCTCCTCCAATAAATGCTGTTCCGGTACTGGCATATATGGCAGCTTCGTTTTTAAAATAAAATGCATCGAATTCATCCATCTGCATTTCAATATCACGGCTGGCAATTGTTACCGTGGAATCCCCAAGGAACCTAATATAATCGTGATATAATGATTTATTATCTTTTTGCTTAAAATAAATTTCATCGCCAACAGATAGTTTGATTCTTTTCTTTCCGTACTTATCTAATACTAAAAACTTCTGTGCAAATGCACCAGAAATATTCACAAGAAATAAAAACAACAAAACTGATAATATCCGCTGCATTAAAATATGATTAGATTTCAAAATCGAAAGCCTATTTTTCAAGAATCATTTAATATAAATCATAATTGCTGATTGTATGATTTGGTTGCTTGAGCCTAAAAAAACTGGACGATGCAAATATAAAAATATTCGATAGAAATAATCCTGAATACAAAATTTAGAATCCCCCTAAATAAAAAAACCAGGACTTTATCCTGGTTTTTCAAAACAAAATTTGGAGTCTATTTCTTATAATTTAATCTCCTTCCCTAGGTAAAAATCAAGAATCTTCATCCTGAAAATATATTGATACTTGGAAGTAATTAAATCAGCCTCGGCCATACTTAAATTATTCTTAGCAATATTCAGATCGGTAATATTTGATGAGCCCAATTGATATCGCTGTTCTGTAACTCTAAAAGTTTCTGTAAGGGCCTGAACCCTTCTCTGATTAGCAGAAAAGGATTTTCCCGCAGAAATCACATCAAGATTGGATTGTTCAATAGTTTGCCTCAGCTCATTCCGAACAATTTTAGATTGTAGCCTTGCCCTTTCATTTTGAATTTTAGCATTATTCACAGCTGCGCGTACCATGTGCCTGTTGTAAATGGGAATACTTAAGGAAAATCCAATACTTTTCCTCAAACTCTCCTCTAGTTGATCCTTAAAACCAAAATCAGATTCTATGAAATCAGAAGAAATTGGAACAGCATCGCTTAATACAGGCCATTGAATTAAATCTCCAGTTGGGGATAATTCAGGAGGTAATTCAAAATATCCAATTGGAGCAGTTCCTAAGGTGACATCTCTCTCGACCTGAGTTGCTTGGGCACTTGAATAGAACGTGTTTATTCCAGCCCTTAAAGATAAAGTGGGCATAAAATTACTTTTGGCTATATCAATCCCGACCTCAGAACTTTCAACATTCTTATCTGCACTTATGACATTGGGTTGAACACCTTCTGCATAATCATAAATTTCCTTCACTGGTTGTAAAACAAAATTCTCATCAGGATCTGGAATAGAATCTGGAATAAATATCTGGAATGGTTGCGCATCTTCAATTTGTAGCAATTGTTTCAATTGCAAAGTATTGAAGTTGATGTCATTTTCAGCATTAACCACCTGAAGTTCTTCTGTAGCCAATTGAGATAATAAATCAAATAAATTCGTTTCTGGCAAAACACCTGCATTCACCAATTTTCTGGTTTGGGTAATTTGTTCTTCAGAATTACTTACCCTATTTTCAGCTACCTTCAACGTTTCCCTTGCCATTAAAATCCTGAGGTAGGCATTTACTACATTGAGCATCAAGAAGTTTTTCTGATCTTCCAGATTTAACCTACTTGCCTCAAGATTTAATTTATTTTGCTTAATCGTATTTTGAACACTCATTCCCCTGAAAAGTACCCAGGAAGAACTTAATCCAAAATTATTGGAGCGAACTCTGGCATTTACTGGTTCATTAGTATAAACATCAAAAGATCGACCCCAATTATAATCATGGCTTGCGAATCCATTTAAGTTAGGCAACATTTCATGCTTGGATTGGGTAAGTGCTACCTCATTTATATCTATATCCAGCTTAACCTGTTGAATAGTCAGGTTATTTTCAATGGCATAGTCAACACATTTTTCCAAATCCCACTGTTCCTGAGCATGGGAAAAATTCGCCACAAACAAACTTATCGTAATTAAAATAATCTTTTTGAAATGAATCATTATTTAGGTTGGTTAAGCACGAAGGCCAAAAAATAAATTCTATTTTCCAGTTATTACTTTTAAACTAAAATTGAATTAGGTGAAACAACATACCACATTTGTAAATTGTTTGTCACGTAAAATCCAAATTCTTACAATTATTTATTAATAAAATTAATAAGGTATTTCGATATTTTGATGGTTTAATATTCCGGTTCCCTTTAATTGCTATTCTGAAAAACAAATATAGTTAGGAAAGAGATGATTGTCATTAATTGTTTGATCAATGGAATATTTTTGGTTTAAGCATCAATTCTTAAGAATACTATTATTATTTCTTGAAGTTCAAAACCCCCAGAAAACAGAAAATCCATCCGAAAATTAATATTCCAGATGGATTCCAATTTTTATCTAAATAAAGGACTAAACCCGTATTACAATTTGTTCAAAACTTCCATTACCGCTTTCACGTGACCTCTTGAAGTTTCTAACAATTCTTTTTCACTATCATTCAATTGAAGTTCTATTACCTTTTCAATTCCATTTTTTCCTAAAATAACCGGAACTCCTAAATAAGCATCGTCAATTCCATATTCTCCTTCAAGTTTCACACAAACTGGAAATACTCTTCTCTGATCTTTCACGATAGCTTCTACCATTTGAGCTGCTGCAGAACCAGGAGCATACCAAGCAGAAGTACCCATTAGTTTTACTAATTCTCCTCCACCAGTTTTAGTTCTTTGTACAATTGCTTCTAATTTATCAGCATCGATTAATTCAGTTACCGGAATACCACCAACAGTAGTATATCTTGGAAGTGGCACCATAGTATCACCATGACCACCCATTAAAACAGCCTGAATATCCTTTGGAGAAACATCTAAAGCTTCAGCTAAAAAGGCCCTGTATCTTGCAGTATCCAAAATACCAGCCATACCAATAACCTTAGTTCTTGGCAAACCAGATTTAATATGTGCGGCATAAGTCATTACATCCAAAGGATTTGAAACGATAATGATGATGGCATCAGGAGAATGTTTTACAACATTTTCAGTTACAGAATTAACAATTTTAGCATTAGTGCTAATCAAATCATCTCTTGACATTCCTGGTTTTCTTGGAAGCCCGGAGGTAATCACAACTACATCAGATCCTGCAGTTTTAGTATAATCATTGGTAGAACCTAGGGTACGTGTATCATAAAGATTAATTGGAGCTTTTTGCCAGATATCCAGGGATTTACCCTCGGCAACTCCTTCTTTTATATCAAGTAAAACAACTTCATTGGCAACTTCTCTATATGCCAAAACATCGGCACAAGTAGCACCTACATTTCCTGCTCCTACTACTGTTACTTTCATGGGTTAAAGGATTTTAATTAAGCGTTTGATTTCGCTTGCGAATATACTACAGCATTCGCCTTTCTCCAATTAAATAAAGGGTATTATTTGGTTTCGATCCCGGAAACGTTTGCTTGGTCCAAATCCACAAAAACAAAAAAGCAGGTTACTAAAATAACCCACTTTTAAATCACTAGAAATCAATTGATTTATGGACGTTTTGCCATTGGTTTTATATCTGTAAGATCAGCCATTTTCACTGGTTTGCCCCTGAAAGAATTATTTTTCCCATAATGTTCCAGTTCTCCGTTAGCAAAAACCTCTACCGGATCGGAATCCAACCACCAATTAAGCAAATCAAAATGTTGGGTAGATTTATGGACCAATAATGTTCCGCCTTTATCTTTTTTTCCATGCCATCTTCTAAAGTAGGAAGCACCATGGTAAGTATTTAGATACCAATGAAAATCCACAGAAGTAAGTTTCACTACCCTTTGCATTTACCAAAAGCTCCTTTTTATTGTGGTAAACTGAGTACCATAAGTACCTGTACTATTTGATATTGAGTACTTTTATCTCATTATCAAAAAGTTGTGGCACTTATTAAGTATATTTAATTCTGCACATCTATTTACCTATAATTAAAACCAACAATAACCTTTTTACCTGTTTTCTTTTTTAGCAACTGATGTTTGAAGAATTGGATAAAAGCAAGTAAAGCCATTGGGAATAGTTTGGCAATTCGAACTAACTTTTTTTCTTTCAGGTTTTAAGAATAGAAAAATAATCCTAATCAAAAATCACCCTTACATCAAAGATGGAAAGTTATCTGGAAAGCATAAAAAAGCAATTTACCTACTACAAACATCTGGGAGAGCAAACTATGGTTCAAACTTCCGATGAAAAATTGACCTGGCAGTATAATGAGGATAGTAATAGCATTGGCACTATTGTGAAACATTTGTGGGGAAATATGCTTTCTCGCTGGACAGACTTTTTAAATGCTGATGGTGAGAAAACCTGGCGGGAAAGAGATACAGAATTCGAAAATGATTTAACCACCAGAGCAGAAATTCTTGAAAAATGGGAAGAAGGCTGGGCTTGTCTATTCAATGCCATCAATCATTTAACTCCAGACAACCTGGAGGATATAATATATATAAGGAACCAGGGACATACTGTAGTGGAAGCCTTAAACCGCCAATTAGCCCATTATGCATCTCATGTTGGCCAGATTATTTTTTTAGGAAAAATGGCAAATACTGGTTCCTGGAAAAGTTTATCAATTCCGAAAGGGAACTCCCAACAATTTAATGCTGAAAAATTTGCCCAACCGAAATATAAATCGCATTTCACCGATGATTATTTAGAAAATAAAAAAGGCCGGGAATAATCCCGACCACCATTTATTAGGTAAAGACAACTGCTGCCAAAAAGTATTCGCATAACAGTTTGCCACAAACCACTGGAATGAGACGAATATTCTCAATTTAATTTTGCACATCTACTTAATGCTTAAAAACTAAACATAAACATCCACCTTTTACCCCGTACCCTTCTGATGTTGTCTTTTAAAACCTGGATTTCCTGGTCATCCAAACTCCACCTGATGGCCTTACCGTAGTATCTGGTAGCTATTTTGTAGTTTCCCCTTACTTCATTTAACCTACCAAATTCATTGTAGGCAAATGGTTTTTGTACACCGGGAACATCTAGCGCCCTGATCATAAGGTTTTCATGCTCGTCCAATCGTCCTGTGTCAAATAACAAATGTGACATGTGGATGTAGGATGCACTATAATTTGGAGAATACTTTAAGGCTAGTTTCAAATGGCGCTCAGCTTTTTCAAATTCCTTTAAATGAAAAAGGTATAACCAACCCATGTGGTTATGCGCTTTACCATAGCCTGGCTCCAATGCCAATGCTTCTTCCAAATGGCTTTTACCTTCAAGGTAAAGTTGTTCTTCAAAAGCCCTTTCAGCATCGATCACGTACTTTTCAAGTGTTTCTAAAGTCATGGCTTTAAAGTTTGGGTTTAAAAATAATTAAATAACTAGTTGATTTTTAATTGATTATGTTACTATACTTATAGTTTATAAAAGTTTTTTAATTCAAGCTTATTCAAATATAAATTCGCAGTACGTACCCTATTTACGCTCTAAATTTATTCCTGTTTTTTTAAGGAAAATCCCTTCTCAGTAAATTCAGTTCATTGAAGTTTTCCTTCTCTTTGCTTTTAACAAGACCTTGCTTTTTGGATGAACATAATACCTTAGCCATCGTGAAATTGTGGTTAACTCATTTCGTCCTCCAAACCTGTCTAGTCTGTAAACTTTTTTATTTTCAATCTCCACTTTAGTAGCTACAAACCCAAAAAGGTGACTGTCCAAATGTTGGCCTAACATGGAATTCTTATCCATTTTTTCACAAAGCTCTGCATAAACTTTATCCCAATATTTCCCCACTCTTTTTTCTAAAAATCGGATGAGAGGAGACAAATTATCATTGAGTATTTTGGTTTTTCCTCCTTTTACTTTTATACTTTCCTGTTTGGGGGAAAATTCAAAATCTTTTCCTACCAATTTTTTATGATAACCTTTTCTGGTTTTTATCCGCCAGCCAAGTCTATAACATTCTATAAGTTCTTCCTTCATCCTTTTATCTCTTCTTTTTTGTCGCTTTCTCAATGAAGGTTTTAGTTGTTTTAAATTCTCCATGGTTTCTAAATATTTCTTCTAAACATTTTCAAAATGTGGAAGAGACAGGAATCGAACCTATCACCACCTCGGCTTCAACTAATGCTACAAATTCCAAACAAACAACAACAGTATAATTCTGGTAGTCAGTATATTAACCCACTGAAATACTTCACGGAATTCGAGCTGGTCGTACCAGGTACTCTACCAACTGAGTTACTCTTCCAATTCGGTTGCAAGTCTTAGGATTTGTCTGTTACCCAATTCCTTTCAACTATACAACCGGCTAAAAAAACCGGAGCTTCTCCAAAAACATGACAGCACAAACGGAGCGCTGTTGATGGGCTTTAACCATTCTCCGGTTCAGGAGGCACCCGTTTTGCCCCTCCCTTAGCTTGCGGTGTTGAGGGGATTCGAACCCCTGACCTTCTCATAGACAGTAAGTTATTCTACCCCTGAACTACAACACCTGCCCTCCTTTTGGACATGTAACCGGGGCTGGTTTCGATCCAGCGCATTCGGCATCAAAAACCGATGTTCTCCCAATTGAACTACCCGGCAATTTTTCTTAATAGTATATTTTAAATTGATCAATTTGAAGTCCACCATTAAAATTCTGCTGTGCTATTAAATCCAGTTGATACTGCTTTTTGTTATTCCCGAACATCTTCACTCCACTACTCAGAATTAGCGGATTTACTTTCAACTTCAATTCGTCAATCATTTCATTTTCCAGCAACCAGCCAGCAAACTCTCCTCCCCCACACAAATAAATAGCTGTTCCATTTTCATTTTTCAGTTCCTTAATCTTTTTCAGATCCATCCGGCATACTTTCACTTTATCATCCGCATTTTCCAGTTTAAGATGATCAGAAAAAATAAAATGCCACATATGCGGATAAGCTGGTTGGCCAGGCTGCAAACCGAATTTATATCCAAATTCATAAGTTTTTCTTCCCATTATTACAGTATCAAAATTTTGCAGATCATTGAGGAAATAGTCCACCAAATCCCCACTCTGAACAAATCCGCTTATATCTTCATTTTCTCCGGAAATAAAGCCATCTATTGAAGTGGCTACGTAATAGATAATTTTTCTCATTTTGATTTCTGTAGTTTTGGTTAATAATTCATAGCTTGTTTAAAATTTAAACATGCTCTAATTTCAAAATCTGTATCAGGTAGGGGATTCGAACCCCTGTTTCTACCTTGAAAGGGTTAGTGTCCATAAACTTCCACCCAATTCTTTCAAAATTTAAAAGCTTGGGAAAAAGTAAATTTTAAGTATTTCATTTGCTCATAATCAGGGTCTAGTCCCACTAGCCAATTAGACGAACCTGACAAAAAAATAGCCCGACCTTTTTGTAAAGGCCGGGCTACATTTTATTAATAATATAAATGCTAATATCGTTTCCGATATCTCCCGACCCAATACATAAAATCCTCCATACCATTCGATGGTACATAGGCCTCACATAGATGAGCTATTAAAGTTGATGTGTATTGAAATCTTTGAATCATGTTTGAAATTTTGCTTTAAAACAAAAAACCCAGACCTTTTAGGATCTGGGTTCCAGGTAATTTATATATAAAATTATTGCTTTAGACCAGACCTAAATAATACACATCTATCCTCAATCCCAAATTGGGTATTGCACTTTGGTGAGGTTATATGTAGTGTGTATAAAATCATGATTTCTTTTCTTGAATTTTTTAGTTGTGATGCAAATGTGGCGGATTTATTTATTCATGTCAAGCTTTTTTTGAAAAAACATTTTGGGAAAAAGTTTATTTTCCAAATATTATTGGTAAAAATAAACAAAAACAAATTCACTATATAACACTGATTATCAATCAAATACCTAGATAAAAACTTCATTAATATTAGAGATTATATATAATAAAATTTGTATGGATGAAAATAGCCAAAATCTAGCAAATGATTAATTGCTTATAATGGTCTTTTCCGCTGGCAAAAACAAAAAGTTTTTCTTCCTAGTATTGTTATTTTATATAATCTCTAT
>JAHQVQ010000234.1 GCA_019634305.1 Flammeovirgaceae bacterium
GGTCTAAAACATGGTCATTTATTATCTGCCTTTTTATTTTTTACGATCCCCTTGGATTGAAAACGTTTTCCTTGAAGAGTTCCGAATTTTTCCTCATCTTTCCATCATGATAGGAAGGTCAAATTGAGTTTAGGCTCGAAAATCTGATAATAAAATTGTAAATTTCAAGAGATGATTTCCTGGAAGTTTTGTACATAAGTCTTTATCCCCAAAATAAAAAGGTATATAAATATGAAAGTATTTGCCCAAACACTGAATCTAAAAGATGACCCTGAGGTAATCAGGCAATATATAGAATATCACAAAAGTACATGGCCAGAAGTACTTAAATCTCTTCAATCCGTGGGGGTTTTAGACATGAAGATATTTCTTCTGGGCAGACGACTTTTCATGTACATGACTGCTATTGAAAATTTTAATCCAAATGTAGATTTCCCTAGGTATCTTACACTTGATCCTAAATGCCAGGAATGGGAAGATCTGATGGGCACTTTTCAGGTACCAGTGGAAGATGCTAAAGAAGGAGAAAAATGGGCTATGATGGATCAGGTTTTTGACATGGAAGCACAACTAAAAGCTTTATAACTTTCAATAATACTCGAAATAAAATGAAAATAGATGCTCATCAACATTTTTGGAAATACGCTCCTGAAACACACCCCTGGATTACTGATGAAATCAAAGTATTAAAACAAGATTTCTTACCGGATGATCTAAAAAAAGAATTAAAAAAGGCTGGATTCGATGGATGTGTTTCAGTGCAGGCAAGCCAGACTTTGCAAGAAAATGACTTCTTACTCGGATTAGCCAAATCTAATAAATTTATTAAAGGAGTTGTTGGCTGGGTTGATTTGCAATCACCAGAAGTGGAAGACCAACTTTATAAATATGCAAATGAAAAGAAGTTTGTAGGGGTAAGGCATATAGTTCAGGATGAACCAGATGACAATTTTTTGCTGAGAGAAAATTTTCTAAAAGGGGTAAATCAATTACATAGATTCGATCTTACTTATGATATTCTTACCTTCCCAAAACATTTGAAGGTAGCATCAGAGTTTGTAAGTAAATTTCCAGACCAAAGATTTGTACTCGATCATATTTCAAAACCAGAAATTAACGATGGAAAAATTTCTCCATGGGATGGTGATATTAAAGCACTTTCAAAATTTGAAAATGTAAGTTGCAAATTATCCGGAATGGTAACTGAAGCCCATTGGAACAAATGGACAAAATCAGATTTCAAACCCTATTTGGACGCTATTTTAGAGTCCTTTGGTACAGATAGATTGATGATTGGGTCGGACTGGCCCGTTTGCAAACTATCAGGAGAATATGAGGATGTTATGGAAATTGTAACTGATTATATCAATTCTCTTTCCAAATTAGAACAAAAGCAAATTCTTGGTGAAAATGCAATTGAATTTTATGGTCTATCTTAATTATTCGTAAAACATTACAGAAAAGAATTGTTATGGATTTAAAATTAAAAGATAAAGTAGTCATAATTACTGGGGGAACTAGTGGTATCGGAAAAGGCATTGCTATTTCATTTGCTAGAGAAGGAGCAATTCCTGTTGTAATAGGTCGAAGAGAGAATCTTGGTGTTAAATTAGTGGAGGAAATAAAAAACAATTTTGGTATTGAAGGCTTATTTATTCAAGCCGACCTATCTGAAATTCCAGCCAGTAAAAATATTATTGAAAAGACACTTCAAAAATTTGACAGGATCGATGTTTTGGTTAATAATGCTGGAGGAAATGACGGGGTAAGCACAGATTCAAGCCCTGAAGATTTTCTTGCCTCTATTAACCGCAATCTTACCCATTACTTTTCATTGGTACATTACGGAAAACAAGCTCTAATAAAATCGAAGGGAAATATTATCAATATTGGATCAAAAGTAGCCAATACGGGTCAGGGTGGAACTTCTGGGTATGCTGCTTCAAAAGGAGGAATTCAGGCGCTTACCAGAGAGTGGGCAGTAGATTTACTAGAGTACAACATTCGAGTAAATGAGGTAATTCCGGCCGAAGCCTGGACGGAAATGTATGAAAATTGGGTTAATAGCTTTCCAAATCCTGAGGAAAAATTAAAAACTATTACTCAACGCATTCCTTTAGGAAACCGTATGACAACCGTAGAAGAACTTGCTGATACGGTTGTTTTCCTGGCTTCAGAAAAAGCAAGCCATATTACAGCTCAGCATATTTATGTCGATGGAGGATATACACACCTTGATCGATCCATAGGAAGCTAAAACATTTCTTTTTTTACCAAAAATGCCAGCACTTTTAGAAGAACTGGCATTTTTGGTTTCTCATTTAATAATAAAATCATACGCTCCTTATGAAGCATATATTAAATTTTTACTAAAGTAGCATTGATGTTATGCTGAGTAATAAGCTCTTGAGTAAATCTCATAGTCCCTGAAGGAACAAATATTTTAAAAATCCCCTCTTTCATTTTAGCTAGAGTATCAATTAATTTCCATTTACTCACTAATGGTTCAGTGTCGGTAACTTTACAAGAAATTTCAAAGTAAGCTTTTATGCCATTTCTATTTTTCGCAGTCGCATCTGGGATGAAAACCTGTTCTGTAGATCTGTTTACAAGTTTTGCAGGAAGTTCCATACCTTCAAAATCAGCCTTAATTTCGTCAAATCCAGTTTTCTTAATATTTGAAATAGCCTTTTCTAATAATTTTTGATAACTGCTTTGTTTACGATATTCTTCTAACATCAATTAATGGTTTTAATTAAAATAAAAAAAACAAGTATTTATAGCTCGCTTTATGATTAGGATAGTTTTTGAAGGGTTTTTTTGAAGGAAAAATAAAAAAAAATGAAAACCCCTCATATTATATACGAAAAAATTGGAGAAATAACAAATAAAACTTTAACTTTTAAGTTTTAATAGATTTTCAGTTAACAAAATCTAGTTTTAAAAAACTATTTCATTAAGCCTGTTTGTATTCCAATCCAGGTATTTATAGTGGAAAATAATTTCTCAGGATATCCTTCTATTTCTGAGAATTGAACATCTCCTCTTTTCTCTCCCAGCAATAACAGATGGTTAGCACCTGAAAATAGGGAAATAGAATGATTAGTATTTCCCAAATATTCTTCCATGAAGGAAATATTTTCTTTTGGTGGTACTAAAAGATCCTTTTCCCCATATACAACCAACTGAGGTATTTCTAAATTTGGCAGGTAGTCTTTAGGATTGCAAGTATAATTTACCCGCCACCAATTTATCCATTCCTTTTTATCAAAAGAAGTGACATAACCCGACCATGTTTTTCCAGCCATATTATCAGAAGCTAATTGAAACGCAACAGAATCCACCTTGCCTCTTAGAAAATCGAACATCTTTTTCTGGTAATTTACAGCCTCCTTTATTTCACTTTCCAAAAAACCATCTGCTTTCATTCTCAGAGCACATGCCTGATATTCCTGATCCTCAATCCCTTTCGCTGAACCCGAAATATTGACAATAAACTTCACTTTTTCAGATGTTGATGCGGCCATGGGCATTATAAATCCTGCCTGATCAATTCCCAACAATCCAATTTTTTCTTGATTGATATTTCGTTCCTTAGCAACCCTTTCCAAAACTGCATTTAAATCATTGGCTAATTCCTGAAAACTTGCGCCTTGGAGCACTCCAGTGGACTCACCGCATCCTCTTTTGTCATAAACCAATGTTGCTATTCCATAGTAGGGTAATAATAGGCTAAAATCGGAAAATGAATTATTCTCCCGAGTTTGGTCTCCACCCCCATGGACAAAAACAACCAGTGGATGTGGTCCCTCTGTGGCAGGAAGTGTTAAACTTCCTTTTAATTCTATCTCATTATTTACCGCAATAATTTCTTTTGGATTCGGAAGACTCGCTAATCTTTCCCCTTCCCATGTATTTCCATTATCTACCAGTCTGAGTTTTGTATTTTCTCCTTCCTTTAAAAAGTTCATATTGAAGTCGATAGGATACGGAGACAACATTTTCATGCCAGCAGCAAAATCCTTTTTTGAGGTAGGAAAAGCAACTCTTTTTTTCCCTGTTTTGAAATCAAGCACAGAAAGAGGTGTAAGGGAAAAATCAAGCATAAATGGAGTTATCTGGATGATATGATCATCTTCTAACTGATAAAAACCTACATATTCTGATATTTGCCCTAGTCCAGTTGGTTCAATTTTAAAGAAATTGCAATCGTAATCTTTACCTTCAATATTAAACTTACCTCTTATTTCCTCTCCTTCAAGTTTGCCAGTAAATTTGCCATATAATTCAGGCTGATCTACTTCAAATGAAATTTCAGGTGTATTCAGGTTATACGATTTCGCCACATGTAAATCAATACCTGTATAATACATCTTAATCAAAAGAGCTGAATCTATATATAGACTAACCAATTCAGGAAATGGTTCCTTCTCCAATGTTCCAATCCAGGAACCTTCCAATTTTTCATAATTACAATCTATCTTCCCTGTACAGGAAAAACAAAAAAACAATAAAAATACATAAACAGTAAAAGTTAAAAAAATAGGATTCCTCATAAAATTCGATTGGAAATAATATCCAAAGTTAAAGGGACTTGATGAATATCATAAAATTTTAGTAAAAAATATAATACCTTCAAGTAAGAATCAGGGTTTAAAGTATTGTCCTGATATTTAAAAATCTTTCTTATTTCCAAAATAAGCAGGTAATTATGAAACATATTAAATTAAATCCAGGAGCAAAAATCATCCAATTTCTTCCCACGTACAGGTTTTTTAATGATAAAATGCCTGATTTATCGGTTATTCCATTCCATCATTTATGGAAAAAAGGCAAGGAACAATGTAATAGAAAAAGCATTAAGGAGGGGAAAATTATATTGTTTAGTTAAGCATCAGGCTAAAGTTATTGAGCAGGTTTCTTTTCTACCTAAAATATATGATGTCTTAAAATAAAACCTTTTGTAGATAGGGATTCTTTCGATTCCCTTTCCATATAAATCCATCGATTATGTAATGGGCTACTTGTGGCACTGAAAGCAATGCAAGACAAAATGCCTGCATCCAAAATAAACGCTGTTCGCGAATTGGATAAGGAATAATGGCTTCAAAAAAAGCACTTCTTTCTCTGTATAGCAGCATATCCCAAAAATACTCCTCTCCCATTGCCAACAACAATATTACCACCATCATCAAAAAAATGTGAGCTATTACTGTAGCTTTACCAACTTTATATTTGTTTTGTGACAAGGTCTTCTTTTTTTCAACATAAAAGAAAATTAGAGTTAAATAAGGAATACCATGAGCTATCACATTGGTGAGGGTAAATGCTAAATCTGAATTGAAATAAACAATTCCCAAATACCAATTAAAGGCGGTGGTCAACATCCATAATATTTTTCCTTTTAATATCTCCCGTCCTTGGCGCTGGCTATTTATGACTTCTTCTATCAACCAACCCAATAGAGTTATCCAATACAAAACATTGGTAATCACCGTAACTGTTTCGAATGCTAAACCACTATTTATGCTTAAAAAGTCTCCCTCAACAAACCAACTGAAAGCTCTATTCCCACTAAAATGCCAATATAAAACTGGATAAACCATAGAAAAATAAATCACCCATTTATCCTTAAAAATCAGTTTTTTAGTAAAATCTCCAGCTTTTGCCTTATATAAAGCCAGGAATCCAAATTGCTGTTTTATGAAATGATAAAGGGCAAGATAAGCCATTATTCGCCAAAACCAGACTTGGGAAAAACTGGCAATTAAAAAAAAAATAGTGAAGGCAATTATAGGAGAAAAAATTAATAATGATTTGTGATTTTTAAACTCTTCCTTATCAAAGTAAGTTCTAAAAATAGTACTCCATACATGTCCAACATCAATTCCTAAAATAAAAACTACCCAAACCCAAAGTGGAACCTTAGCCTCCAAAACCGACTCGGAAAGGGAAAAACAAACTACCCAGGTAAGCCAAACCGGAAGAAACAACAGACTCAAATCTATTTTTCTTGAGAATATCCAAACCTTATTAAAATTTCCACCCATTAATTCTGATCAGATATTTATCTTTATTACAAGCTTCGAATAAGCTCTTTTTTATTGATCCAGATATTTAATAATCCTAATTGATTTACACTATCTTCTTCCGAATTTTTAAAACTGAAAGGATAAGAATAAACCAATCTTCCATTCTCCAGTTTCTGGATATTGTCCTTTAGTGGCAGTCCATTCTGGATATTATAAATATAAGCTTCCCAAACCTGCTTACCTTTTGAATCAGTAAATGGATTTTCCTTACAAGAAACTTCTATTTTTTCGATAAATACTTTTTCCTCATTAGAGAGTTGATCAAACTCTTTTTTTCCACATAAAAGGGAATCAGGTTTAATCTCATTCATTGCACTTTCTCGCAGCTCTAAAGCCTTTTCATAGGCACCTTGAACTATTTGCGCATCAGTAAGTCGTTTAAATTTTCTATCTGCCATTTCCTGTTTCACCTTTTCCACATCTATATTTTTATCAGTTTCAATTTTGCAAGAATTAATAATAATTTGGATAGCAAAAACGACTATTAATAGGTGTAACTTATGATTCTTCATTTTTCAACAATTTGAATTAATTTTTCGTAATCCAGGCTTACATTTTTCAAAAATACAATCAAAAGCCTATTATTGTTAATCCTTTTTAATCTAACATTACTATTTACTCTATTATGCAACTTTTTTACAGAGAAATCGGGCAAGGATCACCACTTATAATTTTACATGGTTTATTTGGTTCTTCTGACAATTGGCTTACAATAGGAAAAGCACTTGGCGAACATTTCAAAGTATATTTGATTGACCAGAGAAATCATGGACAAACTGAGAAAACGGAGGAATTTAATTATTCATTGATGGCAGATGATCTGAAAGAATTCATTGAAAACCATAAAATATCAAACCCTGTGATTATGGGTCATTCTATGGGAGGAAAAGTAGTCATGAAATTTGTTTTAAAATATCCTGAATTAGCTAGAAAGAGTATAATAGTAGATATTGCTCCCCGGTTTTATCCGCCTCATCATCAAAAAATATTGCAAGGATTAAATGAAATTCCAGTGCATCAATTGAGAAGCAGAAAAGAAGCTGAAGGCATTTTATCCAAATTTGAATCTCAAATTGGAGTAAGACAATTTCTATTAAAAAATCTCTACAGAACCAGTTCTGGAAGCTTTGACTGGCGAATTAACCTTCCCATACTCACTGAAAAAATCGATAATGTGGGAGAGGAAATCGCCCCAGAAAGCCAAAACAAGAATCCTATTCTTTTTATTAAAGGAGAAGTATCCAATTACATTCTGGAAAAAGATAAAAAAGATATTGTTAATCTCTTTCCCAATTACCAAATCAAAACAATAAAAAATGCCGGGCATTGGGTACATGCTGAGCAACCTTCTATGTTTTTACAAACAGTTTTGAGTTTCATTTAAGGTTTATTTCCAGAAATTCAGGAATTATCTATTGCGGCCGTATCTTTCATGGCTGGATACCCAATCTGAAGAAGAAATGGCAGAACCAAGCGAGATTTCCCCTGCCAAAGCAACTCCCGCAATAATCTCAGCTAGTTTATTAACCTTATTCCTACCTACACAACCAAGAACCTCAAGGCATTCCTTTTGAGTTGGCAAACCGGTTCCTCCACCAAAAGTGGCTACGATAAGAGAAGGAATAGTTAGGGACATATACAAATCCCCTTCTTGGGTAATTTCACTATAAAAAATTCCTGCCGATGACTCAGCAACATTAGCCACATCCTGACCTGTGGCTATAAACATAGCAGTAATTGCATTGGGTGAGTGCGCTCCATTGTTATTGGCACCACATAAAAAAGCGCCAATAGTTGAAATCCCGGAATGGTAATTCAGCTGTTCCGGTTCTACCCTCATGTATTGGATAAGTACATCTCTCTTTAAAGTACACTCAGCAATTACCCTTTTACCTCTCGTCCGCATAATGTTTATCTGAGAGGCCTTTTTATCTGTGGCAAAATTCGACTCTAGATAAAAGTTGGTAATTCCCCCTTCAAAATGATCCAGAATCCAGCTACAAGCTGCAAAAGTTGCCCTTCCTACCATATTTTGACCCGCTGCATCTCCAGTAGAATAATTGAACCTTAGGTAAACAAATTTATTAGTGAGATAAGGATCAATATAAAGCAATTTGGCTATGCTGGAAGTAGCTTCTGCATGGTCTCTGATTTCATCCATATTTTCATTTACCCAACCCACAAACTCCCTTGATTGCCTGGCATTTTCAAATACAAAAACAGGAGCTCTTTGCATAGCGTCACCAACAACGGTCACATAAGCACCTCCACATAAATTTAAAACCTTAATTCCTCTGTTATAGGAGGCCACCAGTGTGCCTTCTGCAGTGGCTAAAGGCACTAAAAACTCTCCCTTGGCGTATTCTCCATTTATTTTTATTGGACCTGCAAAACCTAATGGAACTTGTGCAACCCCTGTAAAGTTTTCGCAATTTCCATCAGTAAGATGTGGATCAAAGGAATATTTGGAAACATGTTCTAGTTTTGCTCCTGAATAATCTTCAACAAATTTTTGCCTTTCTTTTATCACCTTTTCAGAATAATCATCTTCATTGTCCCTTGGAATTTTCACTATATGATCATCCGCAGCAGAGATAGAGTCTTCTACTTTTAGATGTAGATTTCCATATTGCTTTGCGTCAAAAGACACCTCTATTTTATATTTTCCTTCCTTTAATTCCATTCCAGCAATCACTATCTGAAGCTTTGCTTTTAATGGAAACTCTACAAGCCCATCCTTTCCAAAATCTTTCATTTTGGCTATATTTCCTTTTCCTAAATCAAGAGAAACTAGAGATTTATCTATTTCATTACCGGCTACTTTAATACTTTTTATTGCAATAATTTTAACATCTGTCAAACGATTCTTAAGAGAAAATTCTAATCCATTGACAGTATTTTCAAGGCTTCCCCGAGTATATAATTGTTTGAGTACTAAGCTAGGAATGATGGTCATAATTTGATAAGGTTTTGTAGTCTGAGGAATTTTAGCTATTAAAAAAATCCGAGTTGAAATTCCAATTACGGATTATGGAAGAAGTAATGATTTCACCTTTGCAACTAACCTTCATTTCAGAAGTTTACTCGGTTTTAATGATCTTTTACTAATTAAAAAATATGCAAAAAATAAATAATTGCATCCATTACTATTGATCAGTTAAGATAAGAAATTTTCCACTCTCACCAAATTTGGAAGGCTTTCTTTTTAAGCAAACTTATCGCGGACAAATTGGAAAAGGGTAATTTGTATTAACTCAGATTTTAATTAAGTAGTAAATCAAAATTAACCGTGTATTATTTTGCCATAAAAGACTGATAGAGAGATTGCTATTTCTCGGAAATAATAGTACCTGGTGTAGAGCACGGGTGCTTAAAAGCATAATCACAAAATGAAGAAATTATCTAAAAACTTGTATCATTTCTGTTTTTATAAAAAAAGATAAAATTTTAGACATTGTAGTCTTACAGGGTATTTGCCAAATACTCTTCTTTAGTTTCTTTTATCAGGTTAAACAGCGACTTTCGCTGCTCTACTAAATTGCAGATGATATCCTTTCGCTTATTAAAAATGGTGAGTAGCCTTAAGTTCTTTCGGGAATGGATGAGAAAATTCCAATAATGTATTACAAAAAAACCTGAAACCGGAAGGCTAATTCCATAAATGAAGGTAACCCAGACGGATTGAAACAGGTGGTGACAAAAATAAATCTGGAGTGTATAAAAAAATGTATAGGTAAAAATACCAATAACCATCATTATGGGGGCAAGGTATTCTACATCTTTAGTGATTTTATTAGCTGCCTTTGAAGGTATAATATATGGCAGATAATTATTTATTAATCCAAACAAGTAAAATGGAAGTCCAAATACTAAATAAAGCAATGCTTTTAAACCTTTGAGGAAAATACTTCCACTTAGATTTTTTTGAGTAAATACTTCATCATTCAATTTAAGTCTTTCTATATCAATGAAATATTTTTCTATATTCAATTTGATAGTATCAAGCCTTCCAGGGTTTTTCTCTTCAAAATAATTAATTGCATTAGTGATTTCCTTATTCACCACAAAATCCTGTTCTTTCTTTGAAATATCTGCGCCTTCCAAAATGGTAAATTTGAAGATTTTCTCAATAGCGTAAACTAATTTATCTTCTTCTTCATTTCGAGTTAAAATCAAGTGTTTTTCAAGCCGCTGCCTTATTTCCTCAGTTAGTTTCTTTACGGTTGAATATTCATCTTCGAGGTATTCCTCTTTATAAGATGCAACAGATATAGGTTCGTCTATGTTTAAAATCACTTTACTTCGAAACCGCCTTCCATCTGAGTAATTTAGGCCAATTCCTAATATTTTTAAGTCCAAATCAAAATCATTCTCCTTTTCAGCACCAAGGGCAATTCTGGCAGTTCCTGTTTTTATTTCCCTCAATCGTCTTTCCAGATAGCTTGTTCCTTCTGGAAATATGAGAAGTGTCCCCTTTTCTGCTAAAAACTCAAAACATTTGGAAAAGACAGCTTTATTATTCGGCTTTATCCCTGGTTTTACATCCTGCTTTCTAAACACAGGAATCATGTGCAGTATTTTATTAAATACCCAATGCTGTAATTTTGACCTCCCAAAAACTGTAGCATTGGCTAAAAAGTGGACTTGCTGAGGCAAAATTGCGGCAATTAACATAGGATCCATAAAAGTATTAGGGTGATTCGCCACTACAATTACAGGCCCTTTTTTGGGAATAAATTGTTTGTTATTGATTGAAATTTCCTTAAAGAAAATCCTTAATGCAATTTTTACAATAAGTTTGAGAAAAGCATAAATCATCTTTAGGGTTTGGGTTAAGGGAAAAAAAGCAAAATAAGCATCGCCAATAACTTAAGCAAGTTTGGTATATCTGGCATTACAAAACCCTACTTACAAACCTACTTTTTTTACTTTCTGTAAATCATTGGAAGCATCAATCATTTTTACCCAAATCACTTGTTTCCCCGATTCCAGTGATTCATAAAAGAATTTCCCTTCTACCTTTATGATTTTGCACTTTCCTAATTCATACCGAAGTGATTCTACAATATCACCCTCCTCCAACAAATTATTATTTAAATCAATTAATTGGGGTTCTAGCTTAGGCTTCTCTTTCTTATTCCTCTTAAAAAATCCAAACATTGGCTATATCTTTTGGGTATCATCAAATTGTTCTAAAAAATCGGCTACTTTCCTCACAAACATTCCACCCAAAGAACCATCCACTACTCTGTGGTCATAGGAATGGGAAAGGAACATCATTTTTCGGATACCAATAAAATCGCCTTGAGGAGTTTCAATTACCGCAGGTTTTTTCTTTATCGTTCCAAAAGCCATAATACCCACCTGGGGTTGAACTAAAATAGGCGTTCCCATTACATTACCAAAAGTTCCAACATTTGAAATAGTGTAAGTTCCCCCAGTCAATTCATCTGCCTTTAATTGATTTAATCTGGCTCTTTCAGCAAGGTCATTCACCTTTAAAGCCAAACCAGAAAGATTATAATGGTCTGCATTTTTAATCACAGGAACAATTAAATTACCACTCGGCAGCGCCACTGCCATTCCAATATTAATATCTTTTTTCACAATGATTTTATCATCCTTTACCGAAATATTAATCATTGGAAATTCCTTTATAGCTTTAACAATCGCCTGAATGAAAATTGGGGTAAAAGTTAGATTTGAACCTTCCCTTACCTGAAATGCCTTTTTTTCTCGTGATCGCCAATCAAAAACTGTAGTGAGATCTGCCTCTACAAATGAAGTAACATGAGGAGCAATCCTTTTGGATTCTACCATTCTATCAGCAATCATTTTCCGCATTCTATCCATCTCAATGATTTCGTCATGACCATTGAAGGATTTCGTCTGAACCTTGGCAGGTGACTGGGAAACAACAGACTGAATATTTTTCTTTTCTTCCTGCACTGCAGTAGAAATACTTTGTAATTCTCTTTCTGACCCTACAGTTCCACCCTGCCTTGAAGAAACATAATTAAGGATATCATTTTTAGTAACCCTGCCTCCGTTTCCAGAGCCTGCCACCAATTCCAATTCCTTTAATGTGATATTTTCTTTTTTGGCAATATTCATTACCAGAGGAGAATAAAACCTAGAAGCCTCAGATTTATCGTAATTACTTACACCATTTGCCAATTCCATTTCTGGTTGAGGAGCTTCGGCTAATACAGCTGTCTGTCTCTCTTCCACAGGGCTATCATCTACATTGGCTTTAGATTCAGTTAAAATCCTGGCAATAGGTTTATCCACTTCCACCACTTCTCCTTCATTGGCTAAAATTTCCTGCAATACTCCGGAAAAAGGTGCAGGAACTTCTGTATCTACTTTGTCGGTGGCTACCTCCAGCACAGCCTCATCTTCTTCTATTTTATCTCCTGGTTGTTTTAACCATTTCAGGATGGTGCCTTCCATTACACTTTCACCCATTTTGGGCATAATCATTTCCTCTAATGCCATTGTTTATCTAGATATGTGTTTATAAAAAAGGATTAATAAAGAATAATTCTCAACTAATTACTCAGTACTTAGGCATAAAAAAAGTACTGGATATTACAACAATAAAAAAATATTGTATCGGAATTGGGCCTGAAAAATCAAAAAACCATACCCAAACATTAAATTCTTTACTGACACAAAGGTAATAATTTTTCAATCAAAATTGGTCAAAATGTGCTTTCCTGCAACTCTTGCAGCGTTTTTAGTATACAAGGCGTATAGGTTACAAAAATAAAACTATAATCCACTAAAATTTTAGGGAAAACAATTATAAATTTGGTAAAGTATTGAATGTATTAGCACTTGATCAATTAGATTCATTTGACTATCAGACCTGGATAAACTTGGATAACAGACTCTCAACCAAAGAGATAGATCTAATAAAAGGCTGCCTGAAAGGGAATGCTATAGCACAGGAGAAATTGTATAAACATTTCTATGGTTATGTCATGTCTATTGCATTACGATATTCTTCCAATCAGGAAGAAGCCAAAGAAGTTTTAAATGAAGGTTTCCTTAAAATATTTACCAAACTCCAGCTATATGATAAATCCAAATCTTTTAAAGGTTGGATAAGAAAAATAGTAATTAATACTTCAATTGACTATTTCAGAAGCAATCAGAAACATCTCAATCAGTGTGGACTAACAGCTGCAGCTGACTACGAACTAGATTTCAACATTATTGACAGACTTACTGTTAATGAATTGTTGGGTTTACTACACAGACTACCCGAATCTTACAGACTTGTTTTCAACCTATTTGAAATTGAAGGGTATTCGCACAAAGAGATAAGTGATATTTTAGATATTCCAATTGGAACTAGCCGGTCTAACCTGACTCGAGCTAAACAAAAATTAAAGGAAATGGTAATTAAACTATACAATAATGAACTCGAAAGATCAATTCGATAAACATCTGGCTGATAAATTCAGGCAGGAGTTAGAAGCTTTCGAGCCTGAATATGAACCGGGAGCTTGGGATGCTTTTCAGTCTAATTTAGAACAGATAAAGACTAATAATGGCATAGCTAGAAGGGCTTTTATGGCATGCACCACCTTTATGCTACTGTTTATTAGTTTGCCTATTGAAAATTTTTTAAACTTTTCAAATGGAATTAAACTAGATTCACCATCCGCTTCTATCATTCAAAACAACGAAAATCCGAACCTAACCAAAGAAGTTGTTATTAAAACTGATGATCCTGTATCGGATATCAGTAATACACAAACCGTTCATAATTCAGACTTGGAAGAAGTGCATGAACAATCCATTGCTTTGTTCACCGACAAAATCAAAAAAACCGAAAACAACCAGAAGGACTTAAATTCCAACTCTACAGGAAATCCTGTAAAACAGCAGGTTTCTTTTATTTCACAGCCACCTGGAAATTCATTGGCATTAATTACTCCTGAGCAAAATCACCCGGAAGAAAACCTTTACTTAACTACTCTTTCATTTCAGAAAAAGGATCTAAATCTTTCCACTGAAAATGTTGATGAATCACTAAGTGGAAATAAGTTAACAGTTCAAACTGGTGAAGCAAATTTTGCATCTTTTTTCAACCAGAAGTGGTCATTGAGTTTTGTGGGAATGGGATTTATGAATTATAATTCCAGAACGGACAATTACAAGACATTTAATGGAGGCTTAGGGATTTTGGTTAATCTTCCAACTCAAAACCGTTTTCAACTTTCTACAGGGCTTGTTTTGCAAACATTGAATTCAAAAACCTTTCCCGATCAATCACAATTTGCTGCTGATCAAACTGCTTTTGAACAAGGGAACAGAGGTGATGATCAACCTATTTATAACATGGGAGGAAGCGAAATAGTAGAATTAGTTACTAACACTGCTTCTTTAATTAGTGTAGAGATTCCGGTTAATCTAAAATTTAACTTGAGCCCAAATTCAAGAACTCAATTTTATTTTTTAGGTGGACTTTCAAGCTATTTCCATATCAAAGAAAAATACCATTTTAAAAGTGAAAAATTTGAAGTTATTTCCCCTAATTCTCTTTTAAAAATTCGAAAAGTGGAGGAAACCAGAGAATATGGTTCTTTCAATCATTTCGATCCTTTTGCAACAGCTACACTAGCTTTTGGTATAGAAAAACCTTCGGGCAGAAATACAATTTCATTTGAACCATTTTTAAGATTGCCTATTTTTAAAATGGGAACGGAAAAAAGTCTTGTTAATACCGCGGGAGTAGTTTTTAAATACAATTTTGGAATAGGGAAATAAGTGTAAAATTCTCACAAAAAAAGGGACAATTGAACTAACAATTGTCCCTTTTTTCATACCTATACCTCAAAATCTAAAAATCAAGCAAATCCAAATTATATCTCTTTATAATCCCCTTCAAAATTTTTCCATAAATTGGTGAGGTTGCATATCCCACCCCCCCATATTTTGTAGATCCTATATTATCTGCCCAGTCCTGATATTTCCTTCCTCCTCTGAATAGCGGGGCATATCGCTTATTCTTAAATAAATAAACAGAATGCGCTCTAAATGATTCCCATGGTGTCATGTAAGCCTGGAAATGGTCCTTCACTGTACATTTCCAAAACTTCTTCCCATTTTTATTAATCAGTGTTTTAGTAACAACTTTGTGCTTATTCTTCTTCAATTCGGCATCATTGTAATACTCAGTAGTCGTAATCAGATTTGTAGATTTCGATTTATCCTTTATCCCAAAATAGTTATTGTTAATCACCCTCCGCCCGTAAGAAGTTTCCAAAGCTGATTGAGCCAGTTTTATAGAAGCAGGGACATTAAATTTCACTTGCTCCATCAAGGCAGTTTCCACCTTGTGTAAATCTGCAGAATCCGTAAAAAATTTATAAACGTGCGGCTCAGGATTGACATTTTTCAATACTTCATCTAGAAACAGGTTAGCAATCTTTTTATTTATTTCCAGCAATTCATCTTCATCCATTTGGTCAAGTCTCCAAATGTTATTATAATATTTAAATTCATAAATTAGTTTTTCTCTTTTTTTGATAAACTTCGTCCGATAAGAATCCATTGATGCATTCTGGAAAATTTCCAGGTTTTCATTCTCCAACTCAAAATCGAGTGGAAATTCAAGCTTATCATTATACAGGCTTTGCTGCTCCTGTTCCAGCAATTTTTTATCCAGTGGCTCCCCTTGTTGCACCAGTGTGTAGATGTTTTTAATATTTTGAGTTCTATTAGAAAAATATACCATCATAAAAGGAATTAATCCCAGGAAGATGGCAATATAAATACTGTCAATCAGGACAATATCCTTTCCACCATTATACTCAAAATAGGCTGCTCTGCCTCTTATTCCAATATGAGCAGGCTGCTTAATCAATTTAAAAGGTAGTTTTAACCTTAATTCTGTTTTCATTTTTTTGAATTGTTAAAAATTGTTGAACTACATCTTGTTGGTAGTGGCCCACTGAGCTTAAATTTTAGGATTGTAGGATACCTATACCTCTTGCTTTTTAGAAAAGAAGAGGATTTGAAAAAAATCTTACGAAAAAATTAGTTAAAGATTAATGATCGAGTAAATAGAGATGATACTTTTGAATGACCTCTTTCAGTTTTTTAGGATAATCTGGAGAAGAGTTATATCCCAAACCACCAAATTTTTTATGTCCCAATTTTTCTACCCACCACCTATAATCCTTCGATTCATTAAAGAGCGTATTAAATTGTTTTTGCTCACTCAGGTATTTGGAATGCGCCCTAAAAGATTGCCATGGAGTATTATAGCTTGCTAGGTAAATTTTTACTTTACATTCGTACAAATCAGTTCCTTTTAATGGTTTCACCATTTTGGAAACAATGTTGTCTTTTTTTACTTCAATCTCCCTTGAACTCAAAAATTCGGTGATAGAATTTGTGTATTCATTTTTATCATTACTTTCTAATTGAAAATAATTATTAGCAGGAATAGATTCTCCAAAATCTGTGGCAATAGCAGCCTGAGCCAAAGTAATTGAAGCAGGAATTCCATATTTCTTTTGCTCCATTAATGCTGTTTCGATTTTAAACAAATCCTCCGTATTGGAAAAAAACTTAAAACTTTTCTCTCCTTCTCCAAATAGCAATAAAATGTCCTGAATAAAGGCATCGCTCAATTCTTTATTCATTTCCAAAGTAGCCTGATTACCCAGACCTGAAATGGTTACACCAGTTTTTTTTACATACTCCCGAAAAATATTCTTCTTTTTCTCTAAAAAAAGATGACCCGGATTTTGTTTCTGGTTTGTCAGTTTTACTTTTTCTATTTTTTGAAAAGTTTCAAATGGAAAATCGATTTCATGTGCATTTCCATATTGGTCTAGATATTTATTTCCTTCATACTCAATTATTTGGTATACCCTAGTGACTTCTTCAGACTTTTTATTGAAAAAATAAAACAACAGGCAAATTATTAGGAGTACAAATACCATTACCCACGAATTGACCTTAAATATTTTAATCTGCTCAAAATATTGGCGATTAAAAGAGTGGAGACCCAGATTAAATTTTATTTGCATACCGCCTTGTTTTAAGGCAGGTAAAGTAATTTTTACAGATTTCATAATCAGTGATAATTAAGTTCGTCATTAAAAAATATTGGTTGACCTATACGGACTCTGAAATAATCAACAGATGTTTGATAGTAGTTTAATCGATAATTGTAAACAGAAAAGCCCCTCTAAAAGACGCAATCCCATTTTTATGTATTTGTAGCAAATTATTATAATATAATTTTTTGTTAGTTGCTTATTTGAAACCTGTTCTGAAGTGAAATACTGGTTGAATTATTCAAACTCCCTTTATATAGAGGAATTATTTCAACTTTGCGTTGTTTAATAAATAAACATTTATTAGTTTTGTTTTGTAGCAAATGTAAGATAGGAAAAATTAAATGTCAATAAAATTAACATTAAAATTATGAATTTGTCAAAAAACCTGAAATTCCTAAGAAAGAAAAGAAAAGTTACACAGGATGATTTAGCTACTTTTTGTGGTGTTAAAAGACCAACTCTTAGTTCATATGAGAACAATCTGAACGAACCTTCGGCAACAGTGCTTAAAAAAATGAGTGAATTTTTCACGATTAGCCTGGATGATCTTCTGAATACTGATTTGGAAAATACAGGTTGGGCAGGCAAAAAAGGACCAGAAGTTTTAGCTATAACAATTGATAAAGATGGAAATGAAAATATTGAATTTGTTCCGGAAAAAGCAGTAGCGGGATATGTCACTCAATATGGAGACCCAGAGTATTTAAAAGAATTATCTACTTTTCATTTGCCATTCCTTTCCACTTCTGGTAAAACAATGAGAGCTTTTGAAATTGAAGGAGATAGTATGTTGCCAAATTTCCAACCCCAGAGTGTGGTAATAGGAGAAAGAATTTTTGAACAAGACTTAAAAAATCTTAAGCCAGGAGAAACTTGTGTATTAGTAACCGAAAATGGAATTGTACTTAAAAAAGTTTATCATAAGCCAGATCAGGGAAAATTCTTTTTAGTTTCCAACAATCCGGGATATGAATCTTATAATTTACCTGAAGCTGAAGTAAATGAAATTTGGAAATTTATGGCCTACCTGGCTAAGGAAATTCCAGACCCCAGGGCTTTCTAAGCACCTGTTGATTTGTAAAATCGAGACTATTTATTCACTATTAAACACTTAGGTGGTGAAAAATTAATATTATTTTAATATTTTATTTAAAAAATTAATGGTAATCAGGTAAGTTGGTTTTACCCCAACCATACCCAAACTACCAGATGCTAAAGTGCTTCCTGAAATTAAAGGATTATCTGAAGCGTAATAGGCATAATTAACCTCCAAATGTGTGTGGTCTATACTGTTACGAATTAGAGCTGCCGATTGGATAGCCTTCTGGTAGTGAGCACCTTCCATTTCCAAACCTATCGCTCCCCAGGAAGAATTTTTAAAATACTTTAATACTTCCTTATTCTGAAGTGAGGTTCCTAAAACGGTAATCATTGGACCAGTATAAACCTCCAAGCCTTTCCCTTTGTAATCTTCTTCAGATTGCCCATTTTGAAAAGGATAGTTATCAGCGGTTCCTTCAAAAATATGTGCATTTGGAATCATAATATCACCTTTCACACCTTTCAATATTCCAGCCTTTCCCATTATAGAAATGGAACAAACTTTCAACGGGATTTCTTTTCCATCTACTTCATAAGTTTTCAATAACTCGTCCATTGTTTCAAAAGCCTGCTCTCCAAATGCATAATCCATTACTATGATTACCGGCTTTTTCGACTTTAAATAATCCTTATTAACATTAAGCTCCTTGGAAATTAGGTTTACATCCAAATGCCCGGTATCAATAATTTGCACATTAAGATTAGTTCCAGAACTGTCTTCTATAAAATATAGCCCATTTTTATTGGCATAATTAACCACGTTTTCCTGTAACCCCTTTTGCTCCAACTTACTGAGTTCCACTGCCATTTCTTCAATTGACTTTTTCTTGTAAACATCCCTCAGCACTGCCGGAGCATATAAACAATTCATTACACTATGCATATTAGCACTGATAATGTGAATGGGCCTGCCAATCAAATTTTTCTGAAGCAACCTTTCCTTAATATTTGATGCCCAAATTTCTCCATAAATGTGATGGCCCACCTGTTCCCGGAGAGTTGGGGTAAAACTAATTTGCCTGAACTTCCCTTTAAGGTGTTCATTATGTGCTATTTTCCCCAGATAATAAATCACTTTGAACAAACCATTATTGCTTTTTTTATTCTCGGCTAATCGTTTATAAGCACTTTTAGATTCTTCAAAGGTTCTCCCTAAAATGGTACTGAGATAAGTAAAAGCCATGTCCTTATTACTTTCATCAATTTCTACATCACCTTTTACAATTTCCTCCAGTTTTTCCCATTCTCGAGTAATTTTATTTTTTTCGTCTAGGGAATGTCGCATTATTTTATTGGCCTCAATAAATAGGAAAGTGAGATGGGTAAGTATATCATAAATCTCACTTCTACCTCTGGTGACTTCAATTAGCATTTGCTCCTTATCAATTCTGTAACAATTTCGCCTCCTTTTAGCAGGAATACTTCTATCAAATCCAGAATTTACATACCCCTCTTCAGCAATCAATCTTACAAACCGACATTGCTCTATTCCTTTAGGAAGCCTATCAATCACATAAACCAAACCTTCCAACTCAACCTTATGCTGATCAGCCATTGAACCATAAATTTCCGGACTTAAAGTAAGCAAGGCTTCAATAATTTCCTGTCCTGAAATACCTGATGGCTTATAATGCCCCCTGTTAAACAGATGGCGCATCACAATATAAAGTCTTTCTATGGCTGCTCTTGACTCCTGAGCTTTGGTTCTGTTTGAAATATTTTTATGCATTTATAAATTTTTTAAGCCTTCTGAATGCTTGTTAACATTATTCAGGAGGTTTTAATCGCTTTTTTCTGAAATTTATTTTATCTTCAAGACACTGAAAAACTAGAAACCTAATCCATTTCCTAAAAGTTTGAATTTATATATTATTATGGATAATTGAATTAAAAACAAATGTACTTTTTTAAAAATTAGAAATTTCATTATCAATTAGTTATGGCAAAGGAAATGATTTACATTTCTTTCCTAACACTTGTGTATTGTGTAGTTGACTTCAATTAATTCAATTTTTTCTATAATAATTCTAGGCATTCACAACCATTCCTAAAAATAATGTTAGAAAAAATATTTGGCCCATCGAAAGAAGAAATCTGGAAACAGTTGGCAAAGGAATTAAGTGGCAATTTTGATAATTCAGAGTTTTCAGAACGCAGTAATCCTAAAGTCCAGGTTCAGTTTAAAGAATGGACAATTACACTAGACAGTTTCCACCGATCTGCTGGAAAATGCACAATTCCTATTACTAGAATAAGAGCTCCTTTTCTCAACAAGGATGGCTTAAAGTTTAAAATTTCTAAAGAGGATATTTTTACTAATATCAATAAATTATTCGGTACACAGGATATCATAATTGGGGAAAGTGAATTTGATAAGAAATATTTAATTCAAGGTAATGACGAATTGAAAGTAAAAAAACTACTTTCAAATAAAATGATCCGAAATTTAATAGATCTTCAACCCGATATTCATTTTGAAATTAAGGAGGACGAAGGCTTTTTTAATAAAGAAGAATACATACAAAAGGGAGCGCATTTACTTTACTTTGAAAGTACACAAACCATAAAGGATATAGAACAACTCAAATCCTTATATAGTTTATTCGCAGAAATGCTTAATCAGCTTTGCAAAATGGATTCTGCCTATGAAAATGATCCTGAAATTGTTTTATAGTAACTGGAGCGCCAGATCATCGGAATGCCCATCTACTAAAGTCAATTTCTATTTAAAATATTATAATTTGTGGAAAGTTTTAAGCAACTTCCCACAAATTAATTAACCCTCGATAGCCTGCTTTAAATCTTCAATTAAATCTTCATAATCCTCAATTCCAACACTCAACCGGATTAGAGAATCACTTAAACCAGCCTTCAATCTTTCTTCTTTCGGAATACTTGCATGTGTCATGGATGCAGGATGACCACAAAGGGATTCTACTCCACCAAGCGATTCTGCCAAAGAAAATACCTTAAATTTTTCCAAAGTACCAAGAGCAGTTTCAACCTTATCATCTTTTAAAGTAAAAGAAACCATTCCACCAAAACCATGCATTTGTTCTTTTGCTATTTCAAATCCAGGATGATTTTCTAATCCCGGATAATAAACCTTACTAACAAGCGGATGATTATTTAGAAAATTGGCTATAGCCATACCATTTTTACAATGCTGTTTCATGCGTAAATGTAGCGTTTTAATCCCTCTCAAAACCAAAAAACAATCTTGTGGACCAGGAGTTGCTCCAGCTGAATTTTGAAGATATTTATAACTTTCATTTAATTCTTCATTATCAGTAATGATGGCTCCCATCACGGTATCTGAATGTCCACCAAGATATTTTGTTACAGAATGCATCACTAAATCTGCACCCATGTCAATTGGGTTTTGCAGATATGGCGTAGCAAAAGTATTATCAACCGCAAGTGTTATATTTTTTGCCTTAGCAATTGCTACAACTCCCTTGATATCAATAATATTCATTAATGGATTTGAAGGAGTTTCTATCCAAATGAGTTTAGTATTTTCATTTAAGTATGCTGGAATAGTTTCCAAATTATCCATTGGAATAAAATGAAATTTTATCCCGTATTTTTCATAAACAGTAGTAAAAAGCCTGTAGGTACCGCCATACAGATCATTGGAAGCAACCACTTCGTCACCTGGTGAAAGGGTTTTCATAATGGTATCTGTAGCTGCCATTCCGGTAGCAAAACACAAACCGTATTTAGCATTTTCCAAAGCAGCAAGGCTATTTTGTAAGGCATCCCGGGTAGGGTTTTGAGTTCGAGCATATTCATAGCCTTTATGTTTTCCCGGTGCCTCCTGCACGTAGGTACTTGTTTGATATATTGGAGTCATTATCGCTCCAGTAGTAGGATCTGGTTCTACACCAGCATGTACTGCCTTGGTTCCAAATTTCATAATCCGAATGAATTAAATATAAAAAACTATATTTCGTTAATTTTTTTGGTAAAAGTAATTATAAAAAGAAAAGGTTCACTATTTCGAATATAAAAAGGAAAACAAAAAAGCCTTAATTCGGAAAGCAGAATTAAGGCTTGACTATTTTTAATAAAGATCATTATCCATATAAAGAAAACCAGCCAGTAGCATTCATTTTATCAAGAATTTTATTCCCAGCGAATAGCAGGCAAAGATATACAATAGCAGAAAGGCTTAACAAAGTGAGGCTATCATTAATTAGATTGAGTGAAAATGAAAAATAGCAAATTGGAAAAGTGGCACCTGCTAATAATAATCCAAGAAAAAATCCATCTGCATAATTTTCATATTCTTTGATATGCATGATAAATAAAAAACATAGAAAATAGAATCCAATGGAACTGGCAATATAGATCAAGCTCATGGTGAGATCGATATTATGGACGAGGGTATTGATAGTAGTAAGGCAAACTCCTAAAAGGAGTACGGCAAAAAGTATTAATAGTTTCATGTCCTAAAGTGGTTATTAAAAATGTAAATAAGTAATGTTCAATAATCAGATTATTTATCTTTTATGATCACTTATACTTAAAGTAACCTGTGTTTTCTAAAATTTAAACTTTTAAATGTTAACTAATTTAAACAAGCGTAATAAAGCCTTTTTTATATAACTATTTCAAGATTTATTTAAAACATAACAACTCAAAAAACATGAATTTTTAGGCATAAAAAAACTCCTCAAAAATTAATTTAAAGGAGTTATAATAACCAGGAACAAAGCCATTTGTAATAACTTAACTCAGAAAACAGGAATACTATTACGACTTAATAAGTATTCTCTATTTATGGATCACCTCTTGAATTTCAACATCAGAATCCAGAATATCTTCCTGGCTAAGTTTATTTAAACTTTTAGTTTTGCCAAAAAGCTCCTCTGATTTTTCATTGTAGGCTTTAGCAGCATCTTCTGCACTTTTAAAAAGGCCTAAATCAAACCTTTCATTACTAGTGTATAATACAGCCCTGTAAGTATTCTTACTCACTTTTACCACACCACGGTATCCAGTTTTGTTGTTATGTTTTTTCTGGTTTCTTCTCAATTCAGACATAGTAGCCCAATCAAGATTCTCAATTCGACAATCTAAAGGTTTTCCATTCTTTATTCTTACGAAAAGTCTTTTTTCTGCGTCTGGTTTAGGAACAAATTTTTCAGCGATCAATTTGTGCAAGTAAATAGTTACGTTTTTGTAACCATCTTTAAAAGGATAATTCCTTTGGTAAAATACATAACCACTTGAGTGAAGTCTTAAGTTCTTTAAAAATTCTATGGTTTTGTAGTACTCATTCTGTTCGATAAATTCATAAGCCTCTCCAGAGATCACTACATATTTATCTGCGTTTTTTAATTTTACTTTGTAAAGCATACTTTTTTGACCTGGATTGATTAATAATTAAATTGTACATCTTGCTAGTAATATGAAAGAAAAGAAACATCACTTTTCTCCCAATTGGTTAATGGAATTTTAATAAATATAAATAGGTGTCTAGTTATTCCTCAATATCTTCATTAAGAACCTTTTAAGCGTTAGTAGCGCTCAATAAGATACAAAAAAGAACCCCATGAATAGAAATTTTTATTTTTTTAACTATGCTAACTTTAAGTAGTTAATTTGGGATCCTACTAAAATAAATAATCAAATATCAATTGAAGTTATGATTATGATAAGATTAAGGCAAAAGTAAAATTATTATACTAATTTACAATACCATTAACAGAATAATTCTCAAATAGTACTTTGTTATTCACAACAATAAATAAACAACAATTGTTTAAAAAATCAAATAAAATTAGAATAATATAATTTATTCTTATAATAATTCTAATTTTATCACTATTAAACAAACATTAATTGGTCATTGTTATGAAACTGATACGGATTGTTTTTTTGTGTAATAAAACAATTAAATCCTCCTGGCTTATAAAGGTTTGTTAATTAACTTTCCAATGGGATAAGTCCGGTTCGTTTTAATAATGGTTTTATAGAAGGCTCTTTTCCCCTGAATCGCTTATACAATAGCATGGGATGTTCACTTCCCCCAGCTGATAAAACATGTTTTTCGAATAGAGAAGCTGTATCTTTATCAAAAATGCCCTTTTCTTTAAAATAGTCGAAAGCATCGGCATCGAGTACTTCCGCCCACTTGTAACTATAATAACCAGATGAATACCCGCCCTGGAAGATATGGGAAAATGCACAGCTCGAAAGACTTCCTTCCACTACTGGAAATAATTCTGTTTCTTTTATAGTTTCGGTTTCAAATTGATAAACATCAGTAATCGCTGTGGGATCATCAGAGTGCCATCCCATGTCCAACAAACCAAAACTTATTTGCCTTACAGTTTGATAGCCTCCCAAAAAGTTAGAGCTTTCTTTGATTTTTTTGATTAATTCTTCAGGAATTTTTTCTCCGGTTTCATAATGGCTGGCAAACATATCCAGACATTCCTTTTCATAAGCCCAATTCTCTAAAACCTGTGATGGGAGTTCCACAAAATCCCAATACACACTTGTTCCACTCAGGCTTTCATAAGTTCCATTAGCCAGCATGCCATGTAAAGCATGTCCAAATTCGTGGAACAATGTTGTTACTTCATTAAATGTAAGTAAAGAAGGCTTGGTTTCGGTAGGCTTGGTAAAGTTACAAACAATAGAAACGTGAGGCCTTTGCTCCTCCCCATCCTGTTTCTTTTGCCCCCTGAATGAAGTCATCCAGGCTCCTGCCCTTTTCCCTTTTCTTGGGAAAAAATCTGCATAAAACACTGCTAAATGGTCTCCTGATCCATCCTTTACCTCATAGGCAATAACTTCCTCATGATAAACAGGAATATCTTTATTTTCCTTAAAACTCAGTCCAAATAGTTTATTAGCCACTTTAAAAACCCCTTCAATTACATTTTCTAATTTGAAATATGGCTTAAGTATTTCATCGTCAATGGCGAATTTTTCTTTTTTCAATTTTTCCGAGTAATATGAAAAATCCCAGCGCTGCAAATTTGATAAACCTTCTGTTTTATCCGCATATGCTGTTACTTCTTCTACTTCCTTGAATGCCACTGGCTTAGCATAGTTTAACATATCAGTCATGAATGTTTTTACCTTTTCCGGGGATTCAGCCATCCTTTCCTCCAACACAAAATCTGCATGAGTTTTATAGCCAAGTAAGTTGGCTCTCTGAAATCTTAGATTGGCAATTTCCTTTACAATTTCCCTATTATCATTTTCATCATTTTTGAATCCTCTGGTGGAAAACACCCTAAACAATTCCTCCCTTCTTTCCCTGTTTTTTGCATAAGTCATAAATGGGACATAGCTGGGATAATCCAGTGTGATCACCCAATTCCCTTCCTCTCCTTTTTCTCTGGCCGTCATGGCGGCAGCTTCTTTTATGTATTCTGGTAGTCCTTCTAGCTCATTTTCATCCGAAATAACCATTTTGTAAGAATTCGATTCCTTCAATAAATGTTCACCGAACTCCAAAGCTAACTCTGCTTTTCTTTTATCAATTTCCCTTAATTTTTCTTTTTCTTCAGCGTTCAGATTTGCTCCATTTCTCACAAAACTTTTATAAGTTTTCTCTAAAAGGGTAGCTGCTTCCGGGGTAAGATCGTAGGTATTTTTGCTTTGGTAAACTATTTTAATTTTTTCAAACAACTCCTGATCTAGCAAAATATCGTTCCCATATTCTGTAAGCAAGGGGGAAATATCTCTTGCTAGCTGCTGAATTTTGTCATTAGTTTCAGCTGAATTCAGGTTAAAAAATATAGTGGAAATTTTATTAGCTAATGCTCCACTTCTTTCCAAGGCTTCAATGGTATTCCCAAAATCTGGGGCTTCAGGATTATTTTTTATGGCTTCTATTTCCGATTTCCCAAGAGCAATCGCTTCTTTTATGGCAGGAAGAAAATGTTCTTCTTTTATGAGATGGAAAGGTGCTGTTTCAAATGGTGTTTCGAATTTATTTAATAAAGGATTCATAGATTAATTTTTATTTTTAAGAAAAAGCCAGTTATTTAAAACTGACCAACTTCCCGAAGGAGAATGTTTTTCTATTTGCAATGGTAACAATTCCGCTATACAATTTTAACAATAAATATAATTTAGCTACATAATTTATTTCAAACCGGAAAAGTTTGAATCTATTCAGAAAAACTAAACTTTGAAACTAGTACTTTTGTTGAAGTGTGTATATTGAATTTTTAATTATGGAAGGACAAATAATAAACAGAGTAGCCAACAGCCCATTAATTTCTATTGACCTTGAGGAGTATTATCATCCTGGGGAAAGGGTAATTTATGATCTCAAACAAAATCTGTTTCAGGAATTAATTTTAAGAGAAAAGGATTTCCGTGCTTTTGTGAAGGAAAATGACTGGTCCCAATACCAAAATAAAAATGTAGCAATTCTTTGTAGTGCTGATGCCATTGTACCCACATGGGCATTTATGTTAATTGCTTCCAAACTGGAACCTTTTGCCAATATGATCACTTTCGGGAGTTTAGAAGAACTTGAAACTGCCCTATTCAGAGAAGCGATTTCCAAAATTAATATCGAAGAATTAAAAGACAGAATGGTAGTGGTAAAAGGCTGTAGTGATTTACCTGTGCCTATTTCTGCTTATGTAGAACTTACCCGAAAAATTCGGCCTGTGGTAAAATCTATCATGTTTGGAGAACCTTGTAGCACGGTTCCTATTTATAAAAAACCTAAGCCAAAAGCATAAAAAAAACTTTGGCAAAGTATCCGCCAAAGTTTTCGGTCTATAAAAACAAATTCAAATTCTTATTTAGAATTTTTGAAAATTTGAGTCCGGGCTAAATTTCACGTTTAAGCTATCCACATGCCCTCTTAAATTTAGATTTGAGTTTTGCAAAACTTCTCCGAACACTTTTTTCGCTGAAAATGAACTTTCTGCATTTTCAGAAGTGTACGTATCCATAAAGTTAATTTCACTATTCATGGCAGAAAAATGTCCATTTACATTATGTAGATTTACTTTTTCAAAATTGCAATGATGTAAATAAACTTCCCCAGTGTTTATTTGTAACTTCATAGAATCTTGTATTATACCCCTCACTCTTAATTCTCCACCTTCTACAATTGTTCTCTTTAGATGTGGCATTGCAATTTTTACCCATAAATGGGAGCCTGAATCATCTGTGGCTTTGAAATTTAAAACTCCATTTTCCACTACTGGAATATTCTTCTCTAAAGAGCTATTTATTTTTATTTCAGTTTGCTCCCCATTTACAATCTCAACATGCCAGTTTTTCTCAATTTTTAAAGACTCAAATTCCGGAACACTAATTAACTTGTATTTTTCAGGTTCAGCTGCATTTGCCGATTGCATATTCATTCTAAAAGAAATAAGGAAGGAAAATACGCAGATAGCTAGTAAGCTGGCTAAACTGATAATTATTTTATTTGTGATCTTCATTTTTTTATAATTTGTTCAGCAGAAAATCTTTTTTAAAGTTCCCACTGATGGTTTTCAGAATTATTAAGTGGTTGGTTAATCAAAAATACCTATGTATTTAATTGACATAAAAACTGATATAGAGGATCTTATTTCTCAATAAAAATAGCACTGGTGCTTAGTTCATGGAAGGGGAATGACCGTTTTTCCAGAAATTATTATACATTTCCTTAATGTCTTCCATTCCCAGGTCCAACATTTTCATAGATTTAAAAAAGGTGGGAACCTGCTGATCCACAAAGACCTTTTTCTTAAGCTCTTGCGTTTTTTCAAGACCATCTTCCGCCACAAAATATCCGATTCCTCTTTTATTAAAAATAATCCCCTGTTCTTGTAAATAGTTATAGGCACGCATTACGGTATTGGGATTCACCTCGATTTCTACAGCTGTTTCCCTCACTGAAGGAATCCTTGCTTCTTTTTCCCACTTATTCAATAATATCTTTTCGCAAAAAACATCTGCGATCTGAAGATATATAGCTTGCTTATCTTTAAACTCCATAATTAAACCTCCTTTTCTTTAAGTGAGAAAAATGCGATTACCCAAAATACTGGTGCCATTGCCCAATCGAAAATATTCTCTACAATCGGGACAAGCGTATATTCTGTAAAATCTTTAAACTCCTCGCTAGGGCCTGACGGATGGTTTTCACTATGGATCAGGTCTGCAAAGATTAGATAACCTCCCAGCGCCAGAAAAGCTCCAAAAACTACTAATGCAAATAAGGTTTTGAAAAAGGCGTAATTTTTAAAGTAAGCAGCTCCAGCCAAAAACAGCGCTTGAACAGAAATGTATACACGAATACCATCCCATGCCAATTCACTAAAAGGATTAAAAGACTCAAACACAAGAGCCCCTTCTGTATAGTAAGATCCTATGCCATTGGCTATTTCTGATAAAATTGCATAGACCAACGTAAATCCCAATACCCATCCTACTGTAGTAATCAAAAGCATACTAAGGAACTTTTCAAAAGTAGATGAGGGTAGTAATAGATAATTAAGTCTCTTCAGATTATTATGCAAATCACTAAAAGAGATGCTGGTGAGTAATATTCCACCAGGGATTAAAATTCCAAGATAAATATTGGTATGAAAATTAAATACCGACATTCCATCACCATAAACATTGGCGATTGTCACAAATAATATGAAACTCAGTAACCCAACCAGAGCTCCTGTTACAATACCAATAAATTTGGCATTTATTCTGAATTCCCGATTTAGCAATAAGCCAAATCGCTGTATATTTAATATATTATCCATTGTCTTATTTTTTTAAGCACTTGTGCAACTTTCCACATCTGACAACCAGCACAAGTGACGAATTTTTAAAAGAATTTGAGGTCCTATTTGTTAAATATTTCCGAAACTTTGTCCTTATTGCTGATTACCGCATTAAAAAGGGTTTCCAAATCAGTATCTGTTTCTTCATTGGTCTGATTTTCAGTTACTACTGCATATCCACCTAATGCCGATTCAGAATAAAGCGTATAATCAGGATTACTCAATTCAATTTCTGTTTTAAAAGCTAGCTTTTGGGTAACTTCCTCATAAGAATAATTGAATATTATTTTTCCATTATCCACGATAATAATTGGATCAATCAGATTTTCCATATCCCTTACCTGATGGGTAGAAATAATAAAACTTCTATCATCGGACATACTTGAAGCTACTATTTTCCTGAATTTACTTTTCGAAGGAATATCTAATCCATTAGTAGGCTCATCCAGGATCAATAATCTGCAATTGGTAGCCAATCCGAAGCAAATCAAAAATTTCTTTTTCTGTCCGTAAGACATATTAGAAAGTTTCTGATCTGTAGGAAGATTGAATTCGGCAATATTTCTACTAAAGGCTTTATGATCAAAATTTGGGTAAAATGGGGCATAAACATTTACAAAAGTTTTAATCTGAACTGGTGGCACATGAAATTCTTCTGAAATAAAATATATATCCTTTAAAAAGGAAGGGTTTCTATTCCTGGGCTCATGACCAAAAATTTCACAACTGCCAGAGTTAGGAGTAAGTAAACCCGCTATTATTTTTAATAATGTAGATTTTCCTGCTCCGTTCTTTCCCAACAGACCATATATATTTCCTGCCGGTAATTCTAAAGATAGTTGATCGAACAACGTCTTCTTCTTGGTATAGCTATAAGATAAGTCTTGTATGTTTATCATTTTGTTAGAAAATTAGTGTACTACTAAACTAATACACTACAAATGTAATTCAGGTTGTGCCAAGTAGCAATTATTTTCAGTAAATTATTTTGAGCGGCAGGAAATAATGCTGAGTGGAAAAAAGAAAAGGGAAACCTGTTATCTGATTTACCCTTTTATCTATAAAACTAGATTATCCTCCTCTTAATTAGATGTGCAGAATTAAATATACTTAATAAGTACCACAACTATTTGATAATGAGATAAAAGTACTCAATATAAGATAGTACTGGTACTTACTCTAAATAAGTATA
>JAHQVQ010000235.1 GCA_019634305.1 Flammeovirgaceae bacterium
AAATTAAAAAAGGAAAATCCATTTGGGGAAGAAGTTTCAAAGTATTTTGCCGAAAAAATTCTGGATACTAGAAATTATGAATTTGAAGAAATGGTACCTAAAAGTATTGGGATAAAAGAGAATGGCCAATTAGAAGGGTATTTGGTGAACATTGAACCAAAAAGAGGGAAATTGGCGAGGTATCTGGTTTTAACTGATAAAAATGAAAACTATCTTTATTTTATTCATTCATTGAAATGCTCGGAACAAAATATCTTAGATTTTGCTAAAAATATAGCCCAAAATAGCGGTTTGCTATCCTATCAGCCTTTTTATAATACCTTTCTTACTTTTCCCCCAAATCCAGATTCTTCTAAATTAATGTTGTATTTTAATCTTTATAAAATAGGGGAATCTTCAAGAGGAATTGGAGCCAAATTAGAAGGGAATTACAAGTCAAGGCATTTGATTTATGATTTAGATAAAGGTGTTTTTCAATTTGATCTTACCTATTTATATAATAAAGATGCTGTAGACGATATTTTTACCAGAGGTTATAGACCATCAAAATACAATAAAAAGGATTCCGTGAATATTCGAAATAGTAGGGGGTGGATGACTAAAATAAGGCGAAGGGATAGGAAAACTAGGAAATTTGTAAAGACTCCTAATGAACTACAATTTACTACAGATCAGTTTATTGTAGTAATCTCTAATAAGAAAAAAGCCTGGTTGCATGAAAAGGATCTTTTTGGATTTGCTAACCAACTTCAGTTATCTCTAAAAGAAGAAGATTAATTTGGAGTTAGGAAATCATTACATAACATTATTAAAAAGGTTTATTTTAGAACACCCTCCCAAATTGTGAATTGGGGATTGAAGCTTAAGTTTACTTTTTCTTCGAATATTCCAAATATAGTGGATCCCGAACCAGTCATACTTGTATAAATAGCTCCCTTATCATAAAGATCATTTTTTAACTTTTCAAGGCTTGAATGGAAGGGGAACAAACTGTTCTCAAAGTCATTATAAAGATTGCCTTTCCAGTTATCTATGGTGTTTTCTAATAAGGTAAATGGATCATTTTCTGGTTGTTGAGGGATAATTCCAGCATAAGCTTCTTTTGTGGAAATATGAAGGTTTGGATAAATAAGGGTAATATATTTTCCTGCCAGGTTTAAGTTTGTTTCTTTAAATTGATTGCCTATACCTGAAACCAAAAGAGGTTTATTTTCAATAAAAAAAGGACAGTCACTTCCAAGAGATTGTGCGTAATCCTGCATTTTTTTAGAGCTCAAATTAAGTTCAAACAGTTCGTTTAAAGCTTTAAAAGCAAATGCGCAATCCGAAGATCCTCCACCCAGACCAGCTCCAATTGGAATGATCTTATGTAGATGAATAGATACGTTTGGTAACTTATATTTCTTTTTTAACATATGAAATGCCTTTACTACCAAGTTTGTATCTGGATCACCAGGAATTTCGATTCCGGTAGACTGAAATGAAAAATCATTGGAGGGAACAATTTCAAAAATATCAGACCAACCTACCGGATAAAAGCAAGAAAGAATATTATGATATCCATCAGGCCTTTTTTCAGTAATGTTTAACCCAAGATTAATTTTAGCATTTGGAAATACAATCATTTCTTCCCTTTTATTATTTAATTCATTCCAAAATTAATCGGGATTTTTACGAAACCAAAATTGTGTAAAATTTCATTTCTATAGTCTGAAAATTGAAAGTAATAGGCTGACTTTTTTAAATACTAATTTGTTAAATTAAAAACCTGGTTTTTTAATAATTTTTATAATAATTAAATTTGTATTTTTTTGTTTTTTTTATAAAAGAGCTACATGCCTTTGAAGTGACTTTTTATTTAGATTGAATTCTTGTTTTTTATATTTTAATTTCATATAGAATAAACTATTTTAAATTACTGAAAAACAGTATTTTATGTGTTTTTATTTTTGTTAAAAAATTGTTGAGTAAAAAACTGTTGAAGTCTGGTTTTCTTCCTTTAATCAGTTCTTTGGTATTTAGGTTAAAAAATTGTATTATTGCGGGAATAACTTAAGGATAAATGGAAGAAAATAACGAGAATTATTCGGCCGGTAATATCCAGGTTCTTGAAGGCCTGGAAGCAGTAAGGAAAAGGCCTGCCATGTACATTGGAGATATTGGAGTAAAAGGTCTCCATCATTTAATTTGGGAAGTTGTAGATAACTCTATTGATGAGGCTATGGCTGGTTACTGTGATGAAATCACTGTGACTATTCATACGGATAATTCAATTGAAGTTAGTGATAATGGTAGAGGAATACCAACCGGTTTACACCCAAAAGAAAAAAAATCAGCTCTGGAAGTTGTAATGACCGTATTACATGCTGGGGGAAAATTTGATAAAGATACTTATAAAGTTTCTGGAGGATTGCATGGTGTTGGGGTTTCTTGTGTGAATGCCTTATCTAAAGACCTGAGGGTGAATGTTCACCGGGAGGGGAAAATATTTCAACAAGAGTATAAAAAAGGTATTCCTCAATATGATGTAAAAGTAACTGGAGACTCTGAGTTACATGGGACAACTGTTAGGTTCTGGCCTGATGATTCTATTTTTACAGCCTCAGTTTTTTCTTTTGAAACTGTAAAAAGTAGGTTAAGAGAATTGGCATACCTCAATGCTGGTATAAAAATAAAAGTTACTGATTTAAGAAATCAGGATGAAAACGGGGAAAACCTTTTTGAAGATTTCTTTTCAGAGGGTGGCTTAAGAGAGTTTGCCCTTTATCTGGACGAAACCAGGACTAAGATTTTGCCAGAACCAATTTATATGGAAGGTGAAAAATCTAATATCCAGGTTCAGGTAGCGATGCTTTATAATACCTCCTATTCTGAAAATGTGCATTCATATGTAAATAACATTAATACACATGAAGGAGGGACACACGTAGCAGGTTTTAGAAGAGCTTTGACCAGAACGCTGAAATCCTACGCTGATAAGTCGGGAATGTTAGATAAAGTGAAGATTGATATTGCAGGAGATGATTTTAGAGAAGGATTAACCGCAATTATTTCAGTTAAGGTTCCCGAACCTCAGTTTGAAGGGCAAACGAAAACCAAGCTTGGTAATTCTGAGGCAATGGGAGCTGTAGATATAGCAGTGGGGGAAACACTTTCTACTTATTTGGAAGAAACACCTCAAATGGCTAAGCTAATTGTCCAAAAGGTGATTTTAGCTGCTCAGGCAAGGCATGCTGCCAGGAAAGCCAGAGAAATGGTGCAGCGTAAGAATGTTTTAAGTGGAGGAGGTTTACCGGGTAAGTTATCCGATTGCTCCGAAAAAGATCCGGCTCTTTGTGAAGTTTATCTTGTGGAAGGGGACTCTGCAGGTGGATCTGCGAAGCAAGGTAGAGATAGAAATTTCCAAGCAATTCTTCCTTTAAGAGGTAAAATTCTTAATGTAGAGAAAGCTCAGGAACATAGGATTTATGATAATGAGGAAATAAAAAACATTATCACTGCTCTTGGGGTAACATTTGGAACTCCGGAAGATGAAAAAGCATTAAATCTGGAAAAATTAAGGTATCACAAAATTATCATCATGACGGATGCTGACATTGATGGTAGCCACATTAGAACCTTAATTCTTACCTTTTTCTTTAGGTATATGAAGCAATTGATTGAGAATGGATATGTATATATTGCTCAGCCACCTCTTTACTTATTGAAAAAAGGTAAAACTGAGAAATATTGCTGGGATGATAATGAACGGGATAGGCTGATAATGGAAATGGCAGGAGAGGGGAAAGAAAGCTCTGTTCATACCCAAAGATATAAAGGTCTTGGTGAAATGAATCCGGAACAACTTTGGCAAACTACGATGAATCCAGATCATCGAAGTTTGAAAAGAGTGGATATTGAATCGGCTGCTGAAGCAGATCATTTGTTCTCAATGCTGATGGGCGATGAAGTTGGTCCAAGAAGGGAGTTTATTGAGCAAAATGCCAAATACGCAAATGTTGATGTGTAATTAATATTTAAGTTATAATAAAAAAGGCTTTCAAAATCAATTGAAAGCCTTTTTTATTATAACAATTAGAACAGTACTGTTTAGAATAGCTGTTTTTCAAAAAAATGCATAAAAAAAGTCAGCCTCATATTTCAGGCTGACTTTTTTACTCTTAGATCGAACGCTAAAACTTAAGCATTAACAACTTTAATTGTTAATTCGTGTTTTACCTCTTTGTGTAAATCTAATAACACTTTATATTCTCCAAGATTTTTGATATCTCCCTGGAAAGAAATTTTCTTTCTGTCAATTTCAAAACCTTTTCCGTTAAGTTTTTCAGCAACCTGAGTAGTAGTTACTGCACCAAATATTTTACCTGATTCTCCAGCTTTTGCGCCAATCTCAATTACCATTTCACCAATATTTGCAGCTAAATCTTCAGCTACAGTTTTTAGTTTTTCAGCTTTATGAGCAGCTTGCTTAAGGTTTTCTTTCAAAACCTTTTTAGTTGAATCAGTGGCAAGAATTGCAATTCCTTGTGGGATAAGATAATTTCTCCCAAAACCAGGCTTAACATTTACGATGTCGTCTTTATAGCCTAGTCCTTTTATATATTCTTTTAAAATTACTTCCATTATTGTAATATTTTAAGGGTTAAAACCTCAGTATTTTCACACTGCGAATTTTCTTCCTAAGAAATTTATAGACTATTTAAAACCGTCAGTTACGTAAGGTAGCAAGGCTAATTGACGAGCTCTTTTTATTGAAACAGCAATTTTCTTTTGAAATTTCAAGCTTGTTCCTGTCAACCTTCTAGGAAGGATTTTACCTTGCTCATTTAAGAACTTAGCAAGAAAATCAGGATCTTTGTAATCAATATATTTAATCCTGTGCTTTTTGAACCTGCAATATTTTTTTTGCTGTTCTCCTCTGTTGATTGATTCGTTTACTAATGTCATTTTTTAGCCTCCTCTTTTTGTGGTTCAGATTTTTTTGTCTTTTTGAATGCACCAGCTCGCCTTCTTTCGTTGAATTCAACGCCATATTTATCAAGGCTTACTGTTAAGAATCTCATAACTCTTTCGTCCCTTTTGTATTCAATTTCAAGATCAGCAACCACAGTTGGTTCTGCCTTAAACTCAAATAAATGATAAACTCCTGTAGTTTTGTTCAGGATTGGGTACGCAAGTTTTTTCAGACCCCATTTTTCATCATGGTAAATGTCTGCACCTTGATCTGAGAGCCATTTTTTGAACTTCTCGACAGTTTCCTCTACCTCTTGATCAGATAGAACGGGAGTAATTATGAAAACTGTCTCATAATGTTTCAAACTCATGTTTTACTTAATTTTAAATGTTTGAAAAATTGATATTAAATTTTCGAGGTGCAAATATAGTGTTTCTTATTTATACTCAAAAGAATTAGTTTGAGATTTTAAGCACTAGTGCTCCACACCGGGTACTATTATTTCTGAGACATAGTAATCTCTCTATCAGTCT
>JAHQVQ010000236.1 GCA_019634305.1 Flammeovirgaceae bacterium
AACAAAAGCAGGTAAAAAAAATGATTTCTTCCTATGTAGGAGAAAATACAGAATTCGAAAGACAACTATTAAGTGGAGAATTGGAAGTAGATTTAATTCCTCAGGGTTCACTTGCAGAACGGTGTAGAGCAGGAGGTGCAGGAATTCCCGCCTTTTTCACACCAGCAGGGTATGGTACAGAAGTAGCTGAAGGAAAAGAAACCAGAGATTTTGGAGGCAAAATGCACGTGTTGGAAAGTGCCCTGGTGGCTGATTTTGCTTTGGTAAAAGCCTGGAAAGGCGATCCTGATGGAAATTTAATTTTTAAAGGAACTGCAAGAAACTTCAATCCACCTATGGCCATGGCTGGAAAAATAACCATTGCCGAAGTAGAAGAACTCGTTCCATCTGGTGAGCTTGAACCTAATTTTATCCACACTCCTGGTATTTTTGTGCAGAGAATTTTTCAGGGTGAAGGATATGAAAAACGTATAGAAAAAAAGACGGTAAGTAAATAAGCATTATAGCCAAATGGCTATAATGCTTAAGGATTTTTTATTCCTGATCTAAAATTTCAGAATAACTTTCATTCTGGAATCCAAGACCTGCAGGTCCTTTATATTCTGCAGAACCAAACCCAAGGATTGGGTAAAAAATAAAGGATAGGAAAAGAAGGCCTAGTGTAAATCCTTCATCTTTCCCAAAGCTCTTTGAAAGAAGGTTAATTGCCCAAATACCCACTACAATGTTGGCAATAGGCACAAACATTAATAATAACCACCACCAAGGTTTCCCAACTATTTCAAGTAAAACAATAATATTATAGAAAGGTACAAGACAAGCCCAGCCAGGCTTTCCAGCCTTTTCAAAAATTTTCCATTGGGCAATTATCAGAAATAGACTTATTGCTAATCCAAAAACCAGAAATAGGCCTGAGGCAAAAACTGAATAATCTTCCATAATTCGAAAGCTGAAGTTTGATATTTTAATTAGTTTAAAAATTTAAAATATGGAAAATATCTGAAAATCAATATTAATTCGGGAACTTCTTATCCAATTCATTTCAAGTTTTCAATATCTCTTATCTTCTGAGCAATATGTTCCATCACATCTGATGGGTATTCAAACCAATCTATTTGTTTTCGAATTTTCAAACTATCATCAAAATAAAGCCAATTGGTAAACTTTAATTCCCACAATTTATCATTAAAATAAAAGGGATTAAGATGTCCTCTGGCTACCGCTGCACTATCACTGATAGAAAGGTCTTCTACAACAAGATGTTTCTGTTCATCGAATAGTTTTTGAAAAGATGGATTTGGCCAATCGTAAAATTCTTTAAAACCTTATTTCCCTCTAATTTTGGCCTGAAGCAAAACATCTTCAAAGTTTACTGTATCACTATAAAAGGAAAATAATTTTTCCTAATCTTTTCTTTCAGCAAAAGTCTGGAAATATGACCTGGCTGTTCTCTCGACTTGTTCCTCTCTGCTAACCTATGGTTTTTCTTTGTTATTTTCCAAATCTTCAGAACCGCAGGATTGAATGATATGATTTATTAAAAACAGTAAATTAGAAAGCTAGATTTTGTTTCATAATCATCAACATTACCACTAATGATTGATAAATTTTTCATGACCTAGTTTTTTTATTCATTTTAGTCCATTTGAACTATGGTAAATACAATTACTTTAACTATATTAGTCCAGTAGGACTATAAAATATTTATTCTTAGCCTATAATCAGTCACCAATTAAGATAAAAATCAAATATTCCTGCTAGATTTCAATGCCATATTCAAACCTTTAAGGATGAAAACCAAAGAAAAAATATTGTCTACAGCAAAATCACTCTTTAATGAAAAGGGAGTAGATGCTACTTCGGTGAGGGAAATTGCAAGGGAAATGGAAATTAGTCATGGTAATCTGCGCTATCATTATCCTGAAAAAGAAGGAATAGTAGAGGCCTTATTTAACCAGTGTATGGAAGAAACAGATAATGCAGTAGGCGAAATGCTTAGTGGGGACGTAGATTTAGAATCTGTGATAAATACCAGTTGGATTCAGGCGCAAAAGTTTTGGGAATATCGATTTTTAATGAAAAACCTTTCCAGAATTGTTGAAGAATTTCCCACTGTGAAAGCTGCTTTACATGAAATGTATGGACGTAGGAAAAAAGATTTTTTCAAAATATTCCAAATGCTCACCCTCAATGATTGGATGAAACCAGAACCATTTGCCGGATACTATGTAAAAATTATTGAGAATTTTCTACTCATAGTAGATTATGGCATTCCATTTATTGAAGTAAACTATGGAACTTCTTCAGAGGAAGTTAAAATTAAAAAATATTTCCAAGCCTGGTTTACGCCTATAATTCCTCTAATTACTGAGAAAGGAAAAGAAGTATTGGAAAAGCACAAAATAGTGGAGTAATTATCTTAAATCCCTGATCAGGTTTGAATAGGCATCGATATGATCCTGAGGAATATCATATTGAGAAAGCACCATATTTATGGTTTCCATTTTAGATTCCAATTCATCGGCAATCACCACATCAGCACCATGCGTTCTTAACTCCTCCATGTCCTTTATCTGTTTGGTTCTGGTAATAATAGACAAATCAGGATTTAACCTTCTGAGGTGATAGGTTATTTCCGGAGTTTTATTGGTTGCAATTGTAGTAATAACAGCCACTTTAGCTTTGGAAAGATTGGCATAATGCAATAATTCCTCATTATCTGCATCTCCATAAACTATTGGAATACCAGCAGCAGCAGCCTCGGCAACCGTTTTTGGATTCAATTCAATTACCACAAATTTAATTTGGCTAGCCATAGCACAATGCGCCAGACTCTGCCCTGTCAATCCATAGCCAACTATAATAATATGGTCTTCCAAATTTTCTACAAGATTAAATCCTGACCCCTTTTCAGGTGTTTTAGAGGATTTCCTTTTCAGTCTTTTTGGAATTGGTAAATGATTTACCATAAAATTGGCAATTTGCTTATCAAATGTCATTAAAAACGGAGTAATGGACATCGTAAGCACAGCAATAGCCAAAAAGTATTGATGGATTTCAATTGGAAGTAAACCTATTTCATTACCGGTTTTCATCAACACAAAGGAAAATTCTCCTATCTGGCAAACATTGATTGCTGTCATAAACACCACATGTAAAGAAACCCTTAATGCAGCAGCAGCCAAACCTCCGGTAATGGCTTTAATAACCATAGTGATTATGGTGAACATCGCTACATAAAAGAAATTTTCAATCAAAAAAGTAACATCTAGCATCATTCCCACAGACACAAAGAAAATACTCGTAAAGATTTCTTTAAATGGTAAAATGATTCCGGCAGCCTCATATCCATACCTTGATTCCGAAATAATCAGACCGGCTAGAAATGCTCCCAATGCCAGAGAAAGTCCGGAATATGAAGTTAACCAGGCAATGGCAAAACATATCACAAATATGGAAATGATAAATAAATCTTTACTCTTCGTTTTGGTAATTTGAAATAAAAGCTTGGGAACAATGTATTTTGAACTTACAAAAAGGAATAAAATCACTCCTGCTACTTTTAGAGCAAGTATTCCCAGATCAAGGAATAAATCTTCTGACATTCCCATAAGTAATGGAGCGGTTAGAATCATGGGAACGACAGCAATATCCTGAAAAATCAGAATCGCCAAAACTAGTTTTCCATATTCTTTTTTAATATCTCCATTATTCTGGAGTACCTTAAGTACAATAGCAGAACTACTCACCGAAAACAGAAAACCTATAAAAACGGCAATCGGCCAGTAATCGTAACTTACATAATAGGCTAACCAGGCAAATGCTCCTATGGTCAATAAAAGTTGCAAGGCTCCTCCCACAAAAACCGCCTTTTTTATACGCATTAAACTGGATAAGGAAAACTCTAGACCAATGGTAAACAAAAGTAATACAATACCAATTTCTGCCAGGGCTTCTACTTCCGTTTCTGTATTAATGAGGTGTAGAGTATGAGGCCCACAAATAATCCCACTTATCAAAAAACCGATAATTGTAGGAAGCTTTAATCTGTGAAGTATTAGGATTACAAATACAGAAATCCCAAGGATTATCGTCAGATCAGTAAGAATTGGAATTTCCATTAATAATATACCCATATGCATCAGACCAAAAAAATCTTGAACTTCTAAAAATTATTTTTTCTTCAGTTTTACACGCCAAATGGGTGGCAAAATTGTAAGTGATACAATTTAATCCCCCTCAATTTTAGAGGTTTGGCTTTTGAAATTGAGTGTACTCGGAAAAACTTTATCCGTATAAAAGTGCCAATTTAGAAAAGTTGATCAATAGAGCTTATATAAAATAAAAATAATAGGCAGAAATACTTTTTACTTTTGCCTTTGAAAAACGTCATAATAGGCAATTAATCTATCGTTAGATTTTGGTTATTTTCATCCATACAAATCTTATTAAGCACCCGTGCTATTATTTCCGAGAAATAGTAATCTCTCTATCAGCCTTTTGTGGCAAAATAATACACGGTTAATTTTGAATTACTACTTATATATAATCTCTAATGAAACCCAGAATAGTTTCAAATAGCTTTTCTTTTTCGGGTTCATTATGAATTTCATGAAAACAATCTTCCCAAAGTTGAAACTTTACCAAAGATCCGGCATTTTTTGCAAATGTTTCACTAGCCAAAGCAGAAGTAACTTTGTCTGCTGTTCCGTGGCAAAGATAGAGCGGTCGTTCTTGCATATAAGCGTTTTCAATAGCATTTTCCCCAGCATGTTGTATTTCTAAAAATGCCCTAACAGTGATTTTCCCATGAACCAGTGGATCATTTTTATACATTTCCACTATTTTTTTATCTCTCGAAATGTGACCACTATCTATGGTTAATTCCTCTGTAAATTTGGGAAATATAGAATTGACAATTTTCCCTAATGCCACTTTAATTTTTGGTGGCTGAAATGCAAGTCCTAGCCATGGAGAAGTCGCTATTATTCCTTTTAATTTCTTTTGATAATGCAAATTATAGTTCAAAACCACATTTCCTCCCATACTATGACCATATAGAAAAATCGGTAAATCCGGAAATTTTTGAATCACCAAATCAAGCATTTGATCTAAGTCTTCCATCAATTGCCGGAATGAAGGTGTGTGCCCTCTTTTTCCTTCTGAAATACCATGTCCCCGCTGATCATAAGTAAAAATTCCAATATCTTTTTTTGTAAAAAATTCAGCAACATGCTGATATCTGTCTTGATGCTCACCAAAACCATGAACCAGGCAAATTATGGCTTTGGGATAATTTTCAGGTGTCCAATATTTAAACTTTAGTGTTAATCCATCACTAGTAGAAATGTGATCTGTAAGTATTTCCATTTATATAAATTCTATTAAAACCAGTTACAAGATAGAAACTTCCTTCCTGAAAAATTCCGCAAAAACAGAAATTAATTCTTGTTCACACCATTAAATCTTATTACCCAAAATAATCTCCTGATACTAGGTTCAAGTTTAGAAAATGAGCAGTTGGCAAGTAAGGACGTGAGATGTTTAATCAATTATTTAGACCAACAAGGAGAAGGACTTTTGTTCCAGAGGGAAATAGTGGTTTTTTAAAAAATGAATTTAAGGAAGCTTCTCCGACTAATGTGAAGAATGATTGAGGAGAGAAAACAGACCCACCAGATTGGCGGGTTTTGTTTTTTGAGGCGTATCTTAATCCAACACTACTCCCCAGTAAATAAATTTCAATTCATCATTCCCTTTTGCAATCAGTTCATGATTGGTTTTTATTGGAATTCGAATAAAAGTTTCCGGTGAAACTTCATAATCAACCTCTCCTATTTTGTATGTTCCTATTCCTTCAAAAAAATAAAAGAATTCCTCCATATCAGGATGTTGATGACTTTCTACAATTTCTCCTGGCTTAAGTATTCCGAAAGCCACCTGAGCTACACCCGATTTACATTCCCCATTTTTTAGCAGTATAGTTTTTTCTCCTTTGCTGTGACTGGTTATTTGAGGAATCAAATCACTCAAAACCCTCTTTATAACTTCATTATCCATAATAATCGCTTAAATGTCATTACTACTAATGATAGACATCATATTTTAAAACAAGTAAAATATTGAAATTTGTTTATGTTTATTCTTTACCTCAAACTTATCCAAAAATGGCCACTAAAAGAATTTACTTCCTTCATCAGGAACATGGTACCTGGTTAAATCAACTTAGTTTTTACTTTGATGAAATAAAATGCTTTCAGGATGAACTTGCTTTTGTAGCATCCTCCTTAGATCGGGATAAAGAAAATAAAATCGTAAAAAAGTATCGCCAGAAGTTTATGGATCTTCTTTATGATATTGATGAGTTCAGATACATCATTCATTTACATGAAAATTATCTGGCAGAGCAGGCCCACAAAGGACAACACCTTGCATTCGACCATTGTGAGGAATGTGATCGAATCGGAGATTTTGAGAAAAAATTTGAAAAGGTAAAAAAAGAAGTGAAAGCTTTTATAGCTGATAAATTACCTAAAACCAGAATTGAGATCCACTAATAAACTGATAAAAAACATCTTTTTCAACCAGCTTTTTTATCTTCTAAATTAAATACTTTATATCTTTTCAAAAGCAATTCTTCTAAAAAGGACGGTGGTTCATTTCCGGGAATCTCACCAGCTACCCTTTCATACTTTGAGCTCATATATTCAAGATAATCAAGTACCTGAGGATGAGCTTCTTCTGGCAGATCCAATATTTTTTCAATTATTTCATCAACAATTTTCATTTCAAGTCAATTTAAATGTAGTTAGTAGTTAAACCCAAGAGCAATTTTGACTATCGTTTCTCAATTGCTTTTTAGTTGCTACAAGGTTAGATAATTAATTTAATAAGCACCTCCTTAAAAATGTGGATATTACTATTTCCTATATTTCAATTAGAAATTAGTGTTGGTTCAGGATAACTGCTTATCTTTTAGGATCCGTTATGTTTATTCACTTAAAATACTACTATTATCTTAGTATTCCTTCTAGAAAAAGTTAATTTTGTACTTTGTTTAATTTGCCTGCCAAAAACAACTTATCTGGATTAGCCCTTGATATTGTTTTAGCAATTTGGGGATTCTCCAGGATTTATTAGCCATTTTTTTTACCTTTTAAAATTTCAACATTCATTATATCCTAAATGAATATTATATTTTTTGACGATCAGAAAACAAAAACTCAATTATTGCCTTTTTCTTTTTTAAGACCTGTAGCGGAAATAAGAACAGGCATTTTGAAAATTTCAGAGAAATGGCAAAACTACACTGGTGGCTCTATTTCGTTTCTCACTGAAAATTACCTTTCCGGGAAATATCCGGCTAATTTCACTTCCAAAAACATTTACATCAATGGCTGTGTTTGCCCATCACCAGAATTGGTAAAACATGTGAAAAGCCTTGGGAATAATGAGGTTGTTTTTACTGATGAAACGCTATTTGCCATTAAATCCGATGCAAATTTTTCATGTTTTGAAGAACTTCAATTATTTGCCAAAACCAGTTGCAAGCATATTTCAATATCCTCTGAAAATCTCACTCTGATTGACAAGCCCTGGAAAATCTTCCTTTCTAATAAAGATCAAATAAAAAATGATTTTGAATTAATCACAAAAGGAAGAAAAAGTCAGCCTATTACAGATAAACATTCTATTGTTTATGGAGAAGACCAGATCTTTTTAGAAGAAGGCGCTCAAGTACAAGCTGCTATTCTGAATGCTCAGGACGGACCAATTTATATTGGAAAAAATGCCAAAATCCAGGAAGGTGCAATTGTAAAAGGATCATTTGCACTTTGTGAAGGTGCTCAGGTAAATATTGGAGCGAAAATCAGAGGAGATAATACTTTTGGACCTTATGCTAAAGTAGGAGGCGAAGTAACCAACTCAGTTATTTTTGGTTATAGCAATAAAGGCCATGACGGATATTTGGGTAATTCAGTAATTGGAGAATGGTGCAATTTAGGTGCTGATACCAATAACTCTAACCTGAAAAATAATTACTCCGAAGTAAAAGTATGGAATTACCTGGAAGAAAAACTCACTGGATCAGGACAACAGTTTTGCGGTTTAATGATGGGCGACCATTCTAAATGCGGGATAAATACCATGTTCAATACCGGAACAGTAATTGGCATTGGAGCAATAATTTTTGGAGGAGGATTTCCTAATAAATTTATCCCTTCATTTACCTGGGGAGGCGTTAATAGTTTTGATACCTACCAACTTCCAAAAATGTTGGAATTAGCTACTCATGTAATGGAAAGGAAAGGAATTAAATGCACTGATCAGGATAAGGAAATCTTAGAAAATATATTTGAAACAACTGCCAAATTCAGAAGTCAATTTTAAGTATTTTGCTTATACTTGTGTAATAGGAGGTCTTTATACATAAGGAATATTTATATTTTACCAATACCACCTGGCTATGAAATTTGTTCTTAATTTTAGAAAGAAACAGGTACTTACAAAACAACTTTGGTACATAATGATAAATCGCTTCATTTTATTTTTTTTACTATTCGTACTCACAAAACCAATTTTTGCGCAATCGGATAATTCGGAAAGCTTTACCTATGATGGTAAATACAAAAAAGGGCTAAGACACGGACAGGGTATAGGAGTTTGGACAGATGGAAGCCGATATGAAGGAATGTGGAAATATGGTGCAATGAATGGAAAAGGCACTTATACGTCTAATGGCAATCAATATGAAGGGATGTGGAAAAACGGCAAAAAGGAAGGAACAGGAATCTTAACTTATGCTGATGGTTCCATTTATACTGGAGATTTTAAGGATGACCAAAGGAGTGGAAATGGAAAAATGAAATTTGCCGATGGGAGTTCTCATGAAGGTCAGTGGGAAAATGATATGGCCAATGGAAGCGGGAAACATATTTGGACTTCAGGAACACAATACATTGGAGAGTGGAAGGATAACCAAATGCATGGGCAAGGTATTCTTATTTATTTTGATGGGAAAGTTGATCAGGGTGAATTTAAAAATAATGAATATGAGCCTTGTGAATGCCCTATTCTTAAAACTGTTACCGAAGAGTTTAATGATTCTGAAGCAGTCTTTGTAGGTAAAGTTTTAGAAGTGTATACTGATGAAAATGGTGAGTTTGAAGAGATCATTATGGAGATCGAAAATTACTGGAAAGGGGAATTCGGTTTTGGCAGGAGGGTAATTATCACTGCTGGATATTCCTCATGTGACAATGTTTATTATGACAATGAATCTTATCTGGTATATGCCAAATCAGGCACCAGAGGTATTTACCAAACCACAAAGTGCTCAAGGACTAACCTGGCAGAGGTTTCGGGTTGGGAAATAGAAGAACTAAATAAAGTCATTCCATGCAAATCCAATGCTCCAAACAGTAGAGCTGCTCTGCCATCAAATGAATCCGATTTCGTTTGTGGCTGCGATGGTGAAACCTACCGAAATCCCTATCAGGCTAAAAAGAATGGTAT
>JAHQVQ010000237.1 GCA_019634305.1 Flammeovirgaceae bacterium
CATATACCACAAAACGACTCCAATACTCACGGAGATATTTAAAGAATGCTTAGTCCCGAATTGGGGAATCTCCAGACTAAAATCAGCATAAGGCAATACTTCATCTTCCACTCCAAAGGCTTCATTTCCAAAAACTAAAGCATACTTCCCATCAGTTTCCAGCTGAAATTTTTCCAGAGAAACTGCTCCTTCTACCTGCTCTATTATTACAATATTATATCCATCCTTCTTCAATTGCTCCACTGCCCCTACTGTGGTTGCACAGTGTTCCCAATCTACAGAATCAGTAGCACCTAAAGCTGTTTTATTGATATCTCTGTGCGGAGGTTTTCCAGTAATACCACATAAATAAATTTTTTCTACACAGAAAGCATCTCCTGTTCTAAAAGCAGAACCTACATTATTCATACTTCGTACATTGTCCAGCACTAAAACTATTGGATTTTTTTCTTTCGATTTAAATTCCTCTACCGAAATTCTTTCCAGTTCGTGCATTTCAAGTTTTCTCATCGCCTATCAAAAGTTATCTCAAAAAATCGTCTAAATATAATTCACAATCATCTTAAAATTCGTAAAATTGAAGAAAGGAAAATTAAAAACACAACTTTATTGTGGATAAGCCAACTCAGGAAAACAAATTTCAGGAAATCAAATGGATTGAAAATATCACCAAAGTAATGGATAGCTCTTTCCGCTTTCCTGTTTTGGGTTTCAAATTTGGGCTTGATCCAATTTTAGGTCTAATTCCCGGAATTGGTGATTTTATCACACTGTGCATATCAGGCTTGTTAGTCATTTCTTCAGTGAAATATAAAATAAGTGGAAAACTCGCCATAATGATGCTTGGGAATATTTTCCTTGATTTTTTAATTGGTTCCATTCCCTTCATTGGAGATCTATTCGATTTTGCTTTCAAAGCCAACACCAGAAATTACAAACTACTAAAAGGTCACCTGGAAAAAGGAAAATATCAGGGAAGTGGGAAAACCATTCTTTTAATAGTTGTTTTTGCGTTTTTAGCCCTACTAGTTTTTTGTATTTTTATCAGTTGGCAAATCATAAAATTCATTGGAAATCTCTTCGAATAACCCAATCCGTTCACGCCAAGAAATCCCCAATTAAGACAAATCGTTTCATTTCACGCCAAAAAACCGCCTTCAGGGACATTTATCATCATCATAAAAATTTCACCTATTCTTTTGTGATCTAGTGAATATATTTTTTTCAATTCAATTTCAATTTGGGGAATAGACGATAAATCATTTTGGACACTGATGTTTATCACAAATCTTCCTGAATAGTCAAAAAACTTTTATACCCATGAAAAACTTAAAAATTGTATTACCCTTATTGCTTGTATTCATATCTTCTTTTGCTGTACAGGCGCAAAAAATGAGTGTGAAAGACGGGATTAAATTAACCCTGGAAGATTACAATATCGAATTAAAAGCCGGAGAAACTCAGGAAAAAGAAATAAAGGTGTTGGCTTCAAAATTTTATAAAAAAGCAGCTTTCAGTTTAAAAATTGGCTCCCTTCCTGAAGGCCTTAAAGTAAATGTAATTTCCCCAATTTCATTTGAGTCACCAGCAAAAATTGAAATTAGTGCTGATAAAAATATTTCTGCAGGAGTATATACAGTAATGATTGAAGGAGAAGGAAAAGATGGCGCAAAAGTGAGGACGCTAGCTTTAGCTTTAAAAGTATTAGCAGGATCAAGCCTGTCATCTATAGATTAAAAAAATAACATCAATCGCAACACTATTTTAAGTAGATATTTTGAAATAAACATCAATTCATTAGTCATACCGAATGATAATGTGATGAATGTTTCTCAATATAAAAAAACACAAGTGCTTATTTATCTAAAAATAATCTGAATTTCCTCATAAACCTTCGGATTAAACCTTAAAACCGGACAAAATTATGTCCGGTTTTTTTTATTTCAAGAAAACACTTAACTATACCTGATTAAAAAGTTTCATAACGTATCTTTAAGTTTACTTTAAAACAACTTAACTTTCAACAAAAATGAAACTCATAATTAGAGTCCTATTTATTTTTATTTCCACCAATATTTTCGCTCAACAAAATAAAGTTTGCATCACGGTAGACGACTTACCCACAGTTCCCTATTCCTTTCGAGATAAAGAGCATCAACTGGAAATTACTCAGAAATTAATTGATGTATTTACTAAAAACAACATTCCAGCGATTGGTTATGTAAATGAGGGGAAATTGTATCCGAACGGAAAACTGGATCAATCGAAAGTCGAATTATTGAAATTATGGCTGGAAAATGGGCTGGAACTGGGTAACCATACCTTTTCCCATCTGAACTACCATAAAGTAACATTTGAAGAATTTACGGAGGATATTTCTAAAGGAGAAAAAATCATTAAAGAATTGGCTAAAAGCCATAATACGGAAGTCAGGTATTTCAGGCATCCATATCTTAGAAGTGGATTAGATAATGACCATACCGATTCTCTTAAAAAATTCCTGGCAAAAAATAATTACATAGAAGCCCCTGTAACCATTGATAATGAGGATTATTTATTTGCCAAAGCCTATAGCCGTGCTTATAAAAAAAAGGATACCGAACTCATGAATCGCATTGGGAAAAACTATATCGATTACATGGAAGAAAAGTTAATTTTCTATGAAAAAATGTCCAATAATCTCTATGGAAGAAATATCGCCCAGACTCTACTTGTTCATGCCAGTTTACTCAATGCACACTTTATGGATGAATTGGTAGAAATGTTCCACCAGCACAATTATGAATTTGTATCACAAGAAGCTGTATTAACCGATCCCGCTTATCAGGAAAAAGTAACAAAATTTGGAGACTGGGGAATTTCCTGGCTGGACAGATGGGCATTAAGCAAAGGGAAAAAAGGGGATTTCTTTAAAGGAGATCCTGCTACTCCTGAATTCATTTTAGAAATCAATAAATAAAGAAAAATGGGCGTCAATGATACCCATTTTTGCCATTACAAAAACTAAAAACCCAAATTATAAATTCCCATTTCTTTTATTCCTCTCAAATTCTTTATTCTTATTTACATTCCTTCTTAATCTCTTTTATTACCTCTTGTTTTTCCTGAACCACAAAAGTGCAGGAAGAATTTTGATTAGGACAATTCAAAGAAGTAATCAAGAATAAAACTGGAGCAGAAGGGAATTAAATATAAACAATTCAAACAGATTAAAAGAATTTTATTATACATAAATAAAAAAAACAATAATTTTAAATCATTTAAACACCATTTCACCTATTCAATTACTTTTAATTTCCTTTTAAAAAAACTTCTTTATTTTTACTTATATCAGGATTTATACTTTAATTCACTCATTGACTTTTAAAAGCAAATCTTACCTCCTACCTTTGCAGACAATTTGGGCTTACCCCAATTTGTAATTACAAATTCATTCCAGAATATGCCAAGAAATAAAGAAATAAAATCAATTTTAATTATTGGAAGTGGGCCAATCATTATTGGCCAGGCTTGTGAGTTTGATTATGCCGGATCACAGGCCTCAAGATCTTTGAGGGAAGAAGGAATTGAAGTTACCTTGATTAACTCAAATCCTGCAACAATCATGACTGACAATGTAACTGCAGACAATATTTACCTCAAGCCCCTCGAGAAAAAATACATAGTTGAAATTCTTAAAAAGCATAAAATTGATGCAGTGCTACCAACCATGGGAGGACAAACTGCATTAAACCTTGCTATAGACTGCCAGGAAGCGGGAATATGGGATGATTTTGGAGTTGAAATGATTGGTGTAGATATAGATGCCATTCAAACTACCGAGGACAGAGAGCTTTTCCGAAAGAAAATGCTTGAGCTGGATGTAAATGTATGTAAGGGAAGAACTGCAAAATCATTTTTAGAAGGAAAAGAAATCGCTCAGGAAATTGGTTTTCCATTAGTTATACGACCTTCATTTACCCTTGGTGGTTACGGAGGAGGATTCGTAAATACCAAAGAAGAATTTGAAACGGCTCTTACAAGAGGATTACACGCCAGCCCTGTTCACGAAGTATTGATTGAGCAAAGTATTTTAGGTTGGAAAGAATATGAATTAGAGTTGTTGAGAGATGGAGCTGGAAATGTGATCATTATCTGTTCTATTGAGAACTTCGACCCAATGGGTGTACATACTGGAGATTCAATCACTGTTGCTCCAGCGATGACCCTTCCCGATACAGTTTACCAGCACATGAGGGACCTTGCCATTAAAATGATGAATGGTATAGGAATGTTCGCAGGTGGATGTAATGTTCAGTTTGCCGTTAATCCGGAAGACGATTCTATAGTAGGAATTGAGATTAACCCAAGGGTTTCCCGATCTTCAGCACTTGCATCAAAAGCAACTGGTTATCCTATTGCGAAAATTGCAGCTAAATTAGCCATAGGGTATAACCTTGATGAACTTAAAAATGCCATTACAGGAAGTACTTCAGCTTTCTTCGAGCCTACGCTTGATTATGTAATTGTAAAAATACCACGATGGAATTTCGATAAATTTGTAGGTGCTGATAGAAAATTAGGGCTACAAATGAAAGCAGTTGGAGAAGTAATGGGAATTGGAAGAAATTTCCAGGAAGCGCTCCAAAAAGCTTGTCAGTCTCTGGAGATTAATAGAAACGGAATGGGTGCTGATGGCAAAGAATGGACCAAACAGGAACAAATCCTTGATTCATTAGAACATCCAAGTTGGGACAGGATTTTCAGAATATACGATGCGCTAAAACTAGGTATTTCCAGAAAAACAATTTTCAAACTTACCAAAATTGATAAATGGTTCCTGAATCAGGTAGAAGAATTAGTTCATTTGGAGCAGGAAATTAAAGGCTATACACTGGAAAACATGCCAGTGGAATTGATGCGATTGGCTAAACAAAAAGGTTATGCCGATCGACAAATTGCCCACCTGCTTCATTGCCTTGAAAGCGAAGTATATAATAAAAGAAAAGCAATGGGAATCAACAGAGTTTGGAAACTGGTTGATACCTGTGCTGCAGAATTTGAAGCACAAACGCCTTATTATTATTCTGCTTTCGATGAAGAGAATGAATCAGTTGCTTCTGACAAAAAGAAAATAATTGTATTAGGAGCAGGCCCTAACAGAATTGGTCAGGGAATTGAATTCGATTATTGCTGTGTTCATGGAGTTTTAGCGGCAAAAGAAGCTGGTTACGAAACTATCATGATCAACTGTAATCCTGAAACGGTTTCAACTGATTTTGATATTTCAGATAAACTATACTTTGAGCCAGTATTCTGGGAACATATCTATGAAATCATAGAACATGAAAAACCAGAAGGGGTGATTGTTCAGCTGGGTGGACAAACTGCTCTAAAACTTGCTGAAAAGCTGGAAAGATATGGTGTGAAGATTATTGGTACAAGTTATAAAGCACTTGACCTTGCAGAAGACAGAGGAAGTTTCTCTGATTTATTAAAGAAAAATGATATTCCATATCCGGAATTTGGTGTAGCGGAAAATGCTGATGAGGCATTGGAAGCGTGTAAGGAAATTGGCTTCCCACTATTGGTTAGACCATCTTATGTGCTTGGAGGACAAAGCATGAAGATTGTGATCAACGAGGAAGAACTGGAAGAGCATGTGGTGGATATTTTGAAGAAAATACCAAATAACAGAATTCTTCTTGACCACTTCCTTGATGGTGCTATAGAAGCAGAAGCCGATGCCATTTGTGATGGGGAAAATGTTTATATCATTGGTATTATGCAACACATTGAGCCTGCTGGAATTCACTCTGGTGACTCTTATGCAGTATTACCGCCTTACAATCTAGGAGATTTAATTATACATCAGATTGAGGATTACACTAGAAAAATTGCCCTGGAACTTGAAACTGTTGGTTTATTGAATATACAATTTGCCATAAAAGACGACAAAGTATATATCATTGAAGCCAACCCAAGAGCTTCCAGAACTGTCCCTTTCATTTGTAAAGCCTATCAGGAGCCTTATGTAAATTATGCTACCAAGGTAATGTTGGGAGACAAAAAGGTAACAGATTTTGATTTCAAACCAACTAAGAAAGGTTATGCAATTAAAATCCCGGTATTCTCATTCAACAAATTCCCTAATGTAAACAAACAATTAGGCCCTGAAATGAAATCAACCGGAGAAGCCATCTACTTTATAGATGATTTAAGAGATGAGTTCTTCTATCAGATTTACTCTGAAAGAAACTTATACTTAAGTAGATAGGTTTAAATACAATATGCTAAAAAATAAAAGCCTGCTAATTCTAAATTGTCAGGATTTTATTTTTGTGTATTTTTAATTTAGAACGTACTTTCTTTGCTTAAATAATTATTGCTAAAAAGAAAAATGCCTTCAAAATTAGTGTGGGAAATTGCTTCAGGTAATAACTAACCTTTTTCCAGTCCTTGATGGGGAAATATTGAAGTTACCTGCCCAACTTTCTCGGAAAACCTTTTTGAAGGCAGAGATTTTTCCGTTCTTTTTCATCAAATGGAAAAAGGACAAAATATCCAATCAACAAATAACTGTATTAAGATTGCAATATACTTTGGGCGGATTCCATTCTAATGAATTTCAAAAAAAGCTTTAGTCTTTATGCTTGTTTCGCCTAATTAATAGATATTTGTAAAAAAGCACCAGTAATTATGTTTTTCAAATTTTTAATTATATCCATTCTAATTATTTATATAGTCGCCAGATTTTGGGGATTTATCTATAGAGTTGCAGGTTGGTTTTCAGGCAAGGATGAACATCAGCAAGAATTTAACAGGCAAAGAAGAAAACAAAAATTCCATACCAAGCAGGAAAATGGAATGGAAATTCATATTCCAAACAAAAAAAGAGGTACTTTCGATAAAGGAGATTATGTCGATTTTGAAGAAGTGAAAGAGTAAAAAATTTCATCCTCGCTTCCAAACGAGGATGTCTGAGAATTGCGATTACAACGGAATTTTTAATAAACAAACTCCCCAAACTCACTTTTCACAGTAACCTTTTTTCCTTCAAAGGCTTCAACCCTTCCTATAATTTGAGCCTCAACCCCAAACCCTTCTGAAATAGCAATAATATCCTTAGCAATTTTCTCATTTACATAGACTTCCATACGGTGGCCCATATTAAAAACCTTATACATCTCACTCCATGAAGTGTTGCTTTCGTCCTGAATGATTTTGAATAATGGAGGGCAGGGGAATAAATTATCTTTTATGATATGGACATCATCTACAAAATGAAGTACTTTAGTTTGTGCTCCACCGCTACAATGCACCATACCATTAATTTCCGGTCTGAATTCATCTAACAATTTTTTAATAATTGGCGCATAAGTTCTTGTTGGGGAAAGTACCAGATTACCCAAATCAACAGGAACTTCATCAATTTTCTCAGTCAGTTTCCGGGTTCCGGAGTACACCAAATCTGAAGGAACATTAGGATCAAAACTCTCAGGGTATTTCTCAGCCAGGTATTTCCCAAACACATCATGTCGGGCAGAGGTTAAACCATTGCTGCCCATTCCTCCATTGTATTCCGTTTCATAATTGGCCTTACCATAGGAAGCCAACCCAACAATCAAATCACCAGCCTGAATATTGGCATTATCAATTACATCAGCTCTTTTCATTCTGGAAGTAACCGTACAATCCACAATTATAGTTCTTACCAAATCGCCAACATCCGCAGTTTCCCCACCAGTACTATAAATCGGCAAACCAAAGCCCCTCAGCATTTCCAAAATTTCCTCAGTACCATTGATAATGGCCGATATCACTTCACCAGGGATCAGATTTTTATTCCTGCCAATAGTAGAAGAAACCAGCATCTCATTAGTTGCACCAACACAAAGCAGATCATCCACATTCATGATAATGGCATCCTGGGCAATTCCTTTCCAAACCGAAATATCTCCGGTTTCCTTCCAATACATATAAGCCAGAGAAGATTTAGTTCCAGCTCCATCCGCATGCATCACACAGCAATGCTCCTCAGAACCGCTTAAGAAATCAGGCACAATTTTACAAAAAGCCTTTGGGAAAAGCCCTTTATCAATGTTTTTTATTGCCTGATGAATATCTTCCTTCGAAGCAGAAACGCCTCTTTGATTGTATCTTTCGTCCATGCCGCAAAAATAGCAAGATTACCTGAATTTCAGCCCAGCAAAACTCCCTTATTCTAAATTATTTTTTTCAAATTGAACCTGAAATCACAAGTAAATTTTCACTTTTCAGGGTTGAGTCGCTACCACCTCCTTTTGAAGCTTACCTTCATCAAACATAGTATGAACTTCAGGCTTATAAAATCCAACACTCACTATTATGGGCTCCCAATTCCCATTGACTTTTTCAGCCTTTACGGTCGCCACCCGTTGGCTTTTTTGATAAGGTTTGTCAATTGTAATGTTTTGACTTTTGAATTCACTCTCAAAATAAATAGCCAAAAACACATATTCATTCTCAATCACTTCAGAAGGTTGAATGTTGGTGAATGTAATCGAAGCCTCTTCCATTTTATCATAAAAAAGATCGAGATCATTCAAATACCGCTCAACTTTTACATTCTTTTCATCCTCCGATCCATTCGTAAAGCCAGGATCTATATCATCTTCAATGATAACATCAGCATCCTGAAAGATCTGGGAAGAACTCTTGGTAAAACTATTTTTAATAAACCCTCTCCGCTTTTCTGTTGTAAGTTTCGGATCAGAAATTTGATTCATCAGTTTTTCAAAGCTCTTTATAAATGAGGTAGATTTGAGCTGAAGACTATCCTTATCAATAGCTGTAAGGTGAGATGATTTAGCAGAGGAAGATGACAATCTTATTTTTATTGGTGCTCTTTTTTCCTTTTCACAAGAAGCCAAAACCAACAACAAACTTCCAAGTAATGCTAAAAATAAATTGCGCATAATTTTCTAATTCCAATGGATAAAAATAAGATGTAGGGAAAATGCATAGAGCTCAAAACACACTCTAAATAATCGTGATAAAAAATGTAAATGAAGTTTAGCTATGATGGTTATAATGGGCCGAAATACCCAACCACACTATTTGTTTTCATTGAGGGATTTCTGCAAGTATTTTATCAATAAGAATCAAATGACCTACTGTTCCCCAAACCTCTTTATTTTGAACATAAAAATCAACCCATTTTCCTAGACTAGCAAAAAAAGGTTTGTATCTAAATATATCAAAAAATTAAACCATCCAAAAGAAAATATTGCGCTTTTCAATGAAAATTTCAAGTAAACTCAACTCAACAATAATCTGCAATAGTTTTAAGGCCTCTTCTCTTCCCCAATTTCATCAATTTTAAAAATAATACCGCTGTCAAATAAGCATCACCTGCACTATTATGCCTTTCAAAAACCGGAATCTGATATTTTTCACAAAGTTTATCAAGGGAATAATTAGCCTTATTCGACATTGAATTATCCATTTTTCCCTCCTCCAGCCTTCTGGCAAGCTGAGCTGTATCGATACTTTTATTCCACAATTTTATATTAAAATGCATCTTCAGCACTTTATTGATCATCGCCAAATCAAAAACACTATGGTGAGCCACTAAAATATTTCCTTTAATAAATTGAAGAAATAATTTCAATGCTTCCGATTCTTCCGTTTTCCCAGATAATTCCTTTTTCATTATCCCGTGGATTTTAATTCCCTCAGCTTTAAGTCCAACCTTCTGATCAATCCTCCATTCCATAGACTCCCCAATATTAATCATTCCTCCCTCAATTTTCACAGCACCAATCGAAATTATCCCATCCTGATTGACATCCAGCCCGGTAGTTTCAGTATCAAACACCACAAAACCAGCCCTTTCAATATTCTCCTTAGCATTCCCCTTTTTCAAATCACCTAAATAATCACAAATAAAATCAGGCATTTTTCCACCCTTACACCTCCCCTCAATCCTCCTTCTCCAGAAATAATCCAATAATGTCATTAATCGAATTTTAATTTTATAATTAAATTAGGACTAAAAAAATTCATCAGCGGGATGACTTGAAAATCTGGCGGGGAGGAGCGTTGGGAATGTGGGCTGAAGTTTAAGATTTTCTTGATTTTTTGGTTCGTTTTTTATCAAGAAAAAATGAACGCAGCACCTAAGCTAAGGATTTATTTTCTATAAAATATTCAGAGGTAAACTTTTAAATTGAATAGAAATCATCTTAATAAATCCGTCTGAAACCTCACCCGAATAAGCGTTTGAAACTCCCCAATAATTTTAAAAATATTCTTCAAATTTTGCCTTTCCAACTTATTCAAACCCCCCATATCAATATACCTCCCCGAATCATTATTCTTCAACCCATCTGATCCCCGAAGCCTTACTAAAATACCATACGCCATTTTCAATTCCTCAAAAAGCTCCGCCTGATTTTCCTCCAAAATGGCAAGCGCAGCTAACCTTTCCATTGTACTTTCTTCCTCGATTTCATAACTATAAGCCAAAACCCTTGCCCCATCCGAAATAGGCATCATGGCCCTGGCTTTGATATCAAACTCATTTAAATGCTCCCCTTTTTTCTCCACCACAAAATTCCTAAACAAACTCAATGGAGGGGGATTTTGCAAAGCATTTCCAGCAAAGAAATTCAGGAAAGCTTTATCCATTTTAATAAGAGAAAATATATGGGATTTTAAATCTGCAGTAATTTCCTTATTGCCATAAACAGCCCTGAAATCGAAAAAAATATTGGCATGCATTAAAGCCTTTGGATCAGGTTCCAAAATCCACTCATTGAAATAATTTTTCCATTGCTTTAGAGAAACACACCACTTTGGATTACTCGCCATAATCTCTCCAGGGCATTCCTGAAAACCACAGGAAACTAAAATATCTACTACAATTTTCCCCAGCTCCAAAAAATATGAAACCACAGCTTCATCCTCATCAGGATTGAGAAAAAGTAAAGCATTGTCCAAATCAGTTCGGAGCAACTGTTCTTTTCTGCCTTCACTACCAAGGGAAAGCCAGCAAAAACCAACATTGGGAACAGTTAAACCCTTTTCCTTTAAAGCACTCTGCGCCAAACCCATAGCTTGAGCAATGAGTGCATCATTCACTTCTGTGATAAAGTTGGCAACAAAGCCAATGGAAATTTCCTGTTTGAGGTAATTTTTTAACAATTGTTCCACCTTGTCCCTTACTATTTTCAGAGTGGCAACATCTGTAGCCTGTTGTATTTCTTTAATTAGTGCCAGCGGATTATTTCCCAAAGCCACCACAATATCCCTTTCGGAAATAATCCCTGTAACCTGACTTCCACTCGAACCATCCTCAGTTACGACAAAATGCCTGATTTTATGTTTTCCCATAGCCAAAATCAAACTGGAAATGGTGGGGTTTTCAGAAATGGTAATTACGGGAGAACTCATGCAACTATCAATCGAATCCTTATTTACATCCCGATTTTTCCCAACCACTTTTCTCCTGAAATCGGCATCTGTAATAATACCAACTGGCTGTTGAGTTTTATCCGTCACCACCAGTGAACCAATTTGGTGTTGGTTCATCAACATTGCTGCATCTTTAATGGTAGTTTCTGGCAAACAGGTAATAATATTTTTTTTAGAATTGATGACCTGGAAATCCTCCCAGCCAGAAACCTGCTTCAGACCGTCTGAATTAAAGTCAGTTGTAAATGCTTTTAATTTTTCTGCCCGTCTGGACAGTTTTTCGGCAAAGTGAGTAGCCACAAACAAAGCCAGTTGCTGGTGTTTTACCAACAAATCATCCATAACGGAAAAAGGACACAAATAAAGCAAAACATCCTCTTTAGCCTTGCAGGAAGTTGCATAAG
>JAHQVQ010000238.1 GCA_019634305.1 Flammeovirgaceae bacterium
ATTGAGTAGTATATCAGAAAAGCATAATTGGGTATTCAGCATTCAATATTTTCTTAATTTTAATATTAGGGCAACAACCAGATAATGATAGGGTCACATAGATGGAGTTTAGAATAGAAACTGCTCCATAAATATGATCAAGCAAGCGAGATCTAGGGAATTTCGAAGAAATTTTAGTGACTTTTTTATGTGGGTCTCTACTGTGAAAACAGAGATTCCTAGTTTAGATGCTATTTCTTTATTAGAAAGGTTTTCATATCGACTTAGGTAAAAAACTTCCCTACAACGATTCGGCATAGAAGAGATCGTCTGGTTAATTATGGTTTTCGTTTCTTCGGAAGCAATGTAATCTTCCACATCATTGCCTATAAAATGGCTTTCGATAATTTCTGCCCTTTTATCAATAAACCTGATATTTTTGATATGGTTTGTTACTTGAAATCTCGTTGCCTGATAAAGATATGCTCGGATATTTTTAATTTCCAATCCGGAAGACCTTACCAGAAGATCAAGAAAGATATCCTGAACAATATCTTCGCAAACTTTTCCGTCACCTAAAACCTTATAGCTAGCTACATACAATTTTTCCCAATATCTATTGAATAATTCCTGAAAGGCAAAATCATTTCCCTTGGAAACCAAAGAATTGAGTTCTTCATCTGATAATCTCTTAAAATCTAACAATTTCATCTAAACATACATTTTAAATATTGTTCAAATTAATTGAATCCAGATTTGAGAAACTAGCTATACGAATTAACAAATTTTTAATTTTTTAGTCAATTCAATAAACTTGGAAATTTGAAAATGGTAAGTAGAAATACTTCTTGAAGCCTAATTTAAAGTAAATATAAAACTACAATTGAGGTACTGTGATACATACCAAATAAATTTATAACATTTTTTTTGATTCATTTTGTTGAAAGTGGTTTTTCGATTTTAAGAAAAAGGTTATTCCTTTTAGAAAGTTAATTCTGGATCTTTAACTTCCAATATAATCAAGTTTGAAGTATCTCCCAGCACTTTATACACTAAATTATATTCTTTTGCTGCTATCTCCTTTAATAAACCACCTCTTCAAAAAATGCTTCTATATCTCCTTTACTATTTCCACCAGAGATTTTTCTTTTACATTATCATGAACTTTTTCCAAACACTTAAATTTTTGTACAGTTGCAGGATCCCATTATTTTTCATCAACAACATTTCAATTACTTATACAATTTTTTTATTTAGCTCCAATGCTTGGCAATAGGTGCTTTTTTTGGTTTTTCTGAGCTGATAGAATATTAATTATACTAACCGTTTCTTCGAAAATTGAACTTTAGGAACATAACTTTTAATGGACAGGTTGAATTAAATGATTAATTTTATCTGCCGAATAATTATTTAAACCTTAAATAGCTTTTCATCCGTAATACCACAAAAAGGATTTGATTTTTCATGATTAATAATGCCCTTCTTGATCTTAACTGGATTAACTTACTTATCCTTTTTGGAGCACTTCAAAGTCTGATATTTGGCACCATTCTTTTATTCAATAAAAAACATCCTGGTGCAAAATTTTTAAGCATTTTTATCTTTGTTATTGCCTATAATGGATTTGAGACTTTTAATTGGAGTTCTCAGCTTGACCAATATCATCTATTTTTTAATTTATTTCCCTTTGTCACCATTTGTGCCTTAGGGCCTAGTCTCTATTTGTACATTCATTCCCTTATCTATCCCAATAAGGATTTAAATCTAAAGGCTTATATCAAACATTATTATCCTTTTTTATTTCAATTCATTTTTAGAATAAGCATGATTGGGATTTATATCCTTGGAATAAATGATTTTTTCTTTACAAAGACTCAGATGGAATCGCTGGATAATCTATATTTTTATTATGCTGAAGTGCTAAGTGTATTCGTATTTTTAGTTTACTTAATTAAATCCATTAGACTATTTGCTAGAGGAGATCATAAAAGATCTCTTTTTACAAAAGGGTTACGGTTAGAAATCCATAATTGGATAAAAGCATTATTAATTTGTATGGTGGTCTTAGGAGTGGCCTGGCCAATAACAATTATAATTCCTCATTTTATTAATCTTCCCCAGAATATTCATTATTATCCTCTAGAAATTTTTCTGGTGATATTTATTTACTGGATCGCTTTTGCCGGATATTTTCGGACTAAATTAATCTATAAGCAATCACCAAAAACTTCACCGACCACCATAACAGCTTCTGATGCTAATCAGTTTATGAAAAAACTGCGAATGGCTATGGAAGTTGATCGACTCTACCTTAATCCAGATCTTAACCTTAGCAAACTGGCTGAGCATACTGAGATCAATGTCAAAAATATTTCTGCAATCCTAAACCAACATTTTAATCAAAGTTTTAATGATTTTATAAATCATTATCGAGTGCAGGAAGTGTGTGAAAGATTACTATCCCAAGAAAATCAACACCTAACTATTTCCGGAATAGCCCTGGAGTCCGGTTTTAATTCCCAGGCTACCTTCCAGCGTGCTTTCAAAAATACAAAAAGGATGTCTCCCCGACAGTTTTCAAATAAATATTCAAATGGGAAATAAGTAATTGATTAAAAACTATCATATATTTTTTACTACCCAAAATGAAGCACAAGCTTTTGAAAGCATCTAATGTAGCACGTAAATATTAGTACGACTGCTCAATAAAGTCACCTGAAAAATTTGGGAAAAACATCTCAAATCTGGATTTGAGATGTTTACAAAGGATTTTCCCCGCATTTTTGCTATATACCAAAAGATTTTTATAAACCTTTATTCTATAGAAAGATCTATCTTCCCAATTTTAAATATGAAGAAATACGATATTTTAAAATTCCTCTTCTTAGCAATTTTATTCATTAGTCATTTTAAAATGAATGGCCAAAATATAAGGATTCAGGGTAAAATAACTGACAAACAAACATTGGAAAGTATTTCATTTGCACATGTTATTATTGAGGGAACTCAGACAGGTGCTATATCTGATTTGCATGGAGAATTTATATTAGATATTCCTGAAAGATACCGCGAAAGAAGGATAGAAGTATCTTGTCTTGGTTATCAAACTGCAAGAATTTCATTAGAAGATTTATCTCAGTCTTCTGTAAAAATTATACTCGAACAGAGTACTGTTCAACTAAAGGAAGTTGTGGTTAATCCCGAAAATCCAATTGAATTACTTAATGAAGCATTTCGAAGGATTCCTCATAATTATGATACAGTGGCTACTGTAATGTCGGGCTATTACAAAATGTCATCTTTATTGGGAGATCGAAACATAAAATATACAGAAACATTTATAGATATTTTCAAGAATCCTTATCAGGCCTATCGTAAAGGTGAAAAAATTAAGGGTGATTCTATTCACCTACGTGAAGTTCGAACAAAACGCAGTGAAGTTGAAGATTGGAAACTTAAGGCTATGTTGCATTGGGAATCTGACATTTATCAGCTGAGGTTCCGGGATTTTGTGAACGATTTTAGTTCCAAAAAGAATAATTATGAAACTTTCATAAAAAGTTACCATTTCGAAATTGAAAAAATGGTAATAATAAATGGTCGGAATACTTATAAGATCAGTGTAACACCAAAAAAGAACAAGAAAAAGGCATTGTGGAATGGATATATATTTTTGGATGAAGGATCTAAGGCTTTTGTTAAGCTGGATGTTGTTTCCAGTAAAAAATTATTTAAGAAATTAAAAGCGGATATTGGCTATATAATTTCTTCCAAATTATATAATGTAAATTATGACGAGGGTGAGTGGAAAGAATCAATCAGCTATCAAATAATTGATGGTAAATGGCGATTTAAAGAGGTAAATTCCAGTAAACAATTTGTTATTTCCAGCAAAAAGCGAACTATTGAAAAAGAGCTTGTAAATGTTACGCTTCATTATTCAACTGATTCTGTTAAAATTAATTCTGTTTTACAAGATACAACCGATTTTTTAAACCCAAGACTGCAATGGTGGGCTAAGGAAAAGTATATTTCTAATAAGTACAAAAAGTATTTTTGGGAAGCTTTTGATCAACAAAGAAACATTGTTTCAGATGATGTCTACCTTGGTCAGAAAGACGCTATTATTCATGAAAACAAGGTATATGCATATACTAAACTCGATACTTTACAAGGGGCACTCACCCCTATTCGCACCTTCTACGATGTTGGCTTTTACCATCTTGATGTGGAGGTTTTTCCAAAAGAGGAAATTCTAAAAGGAAGTAGTCTGATTAGATTTCGGGTAATTGAACCTTCTGATAGAATGCAAATTGATCTTTATTCAGGAATGTCGGTTGATAGCATTACTTTCAAAGGAAACTTACTGAATTTTGAAAGAGAATTCAATGCCATTTATATTGATTTACCTGCTTTGTTAAAAAAAAATTCTACCGAAGAAATCAAAGTTTATTTTTCTGGACATCCAGTCGATTTTAATCCTGAAATCCCTATGTATGCCTCTTTTCTATGGTTAGAAGATTTAAATGGAAATCCATGGATTCAGGCCATTTGTCAGGGCTACGGTGCAAGTGGATGGTGGCCAAATAAAGATCATCTTTCAGATGAACCAGACAGTGCTGCTATTAGTGTAACAGTTCCTACTGGTCTAGATGTAATTTCAAATGGAAGGCTGCAACAAAAAGTGCAACTTGAGAATAACCGCACTCGTTCCGACTGGTTTATTTCCTATCCGATAAATAATTATAACATCACACTAAATATAGGTAAATATGAACATTTTGGTGACAAATACATATCTGTGGATGATACTCTTGACCTCGATTACCATATGATGCCTTATAATTTAAAAACCGCCAGGAATAAACTAACTATGGTAAAGCCTATGCTCCAAACCTATGAAAAATATTTTGGACCATATCCATTCCCAAAAGATGGTTTTAAATTGCTTGAAACACCCCATGCAATGGAGCACCAAAGTTGTGTTGCTTTAGGGTATGAATATTTTAATGACTCGGAAGATATTGGGAATGAATTACCAGAACCTGATTTTGAAAATGGATCAGTGGATTTTCAAATTGTTTTGCATGAGACAGCACATGAATGGTGGGGCAATAGTGTCAGTTGTACTGACAATGCGGAGTTATGGATTCATGAAGCTTTTGCTACCTATGCAGAGGCATTATATATTGAAGAATTTTATGGATATAATAATTCACAGTTATATCTAAATGGGATGAAAAATTTAGTAAAAAACAAGACTCCGATTATAGGAAAGTTTAATGTCAATCATATTCATTATAACATTGATGATATGTATTACAAAGGAGCCTTAATATTAAATACACTTAGGCATGTTGTAAATAATGATAGTCTATGGTTTGCCACCTTAAAAGGCATCCAATCAACATTCAAATACCAACAAGTATCCACAGATGATATTGTCAATTATATTAATCAGGAGACTGGAACAGATTACACCTATTTTTTTGACCAATATTTACGTTATCCAGAAATCCCTAAGCTAGAATTAGTATTTGAAAAAAAAGAAGGAAAAACTTATTTGAATTATCGTTGGGTTACGAATGTAAATAAATTTGTCATGCCTCTGGAATATGCTATTGAAAAAGGAAACTCCAAATTTTTTTCACCTACTAATAACTGGCAAAAAATGGAATTGTTAAATACAGAAATGGAGCGTTTCAAAGTGATATCAGATCGTTATTATATAAACATCCAACTCGATAATCAATAAAGACTATCTCATACATTTTTGAAATAGTCCTTATTGATTATCAAGAATTTCAATCCTCTATTTTTTTAAAATTAAGTACCGATTCAAAAATAAATATATCTAAATTTTAAAATCTAAAAAATTCATAAATAAAGAATTTCCAATATTAGCACAGCTTCTATTGACAGCATAAAAAAGTGTATCCGCAGTTC
>JAHQVQ010000239.1 GCA_019634305.1 Flammeovirgaceae bacterium
ATGTTGAAGCATGGCCCAGGTTCTGTCAGAGTGTTTATGAGGATTATATTCTCCAAATTTCTAAAAGGCTAAACATTTTGCAAAATTTAACTGCCACAGAAAAGTATGAAAACCTTTTAGCTTCCAGCCCTCACATTGCACTCCATACTCCAGTAAAATATTTAGCCTCTTATTTAGGCATTCAACCTCAATCCCTTAGTAGAATTAGAAAAACAATAAAATAACAAATGTGATTTTTTCACACTCCTATTCCAGATAGTTTTGGGTAAAATTAAAAATTATGAAAAGTATTTTACCTATTTCAATTTGGCCGGGAAGTATGATAAATGCATTCCTCATTAAAGGAGAAAATCAACACATTTTAGTAGATACTGGTGTTCCCGGAAGTGAACATAAAATCCTAAATCAGCTCGAAAAAAGAAATATTGATAAAAATAAAATTGGGCTCATTATCGTAACCCATGCCCATATTGATCATTTTGGTTCGGCAGCCAGACTTAAGAAAATATTGAATATCCCTATACTTGTCCATAAATTGGATGAGGCAGCTTATTGCTCAGGAAAGGCAGATAAAAGCACTATGAAGGTCAATAAACCACAATGGAAATTATTCAAATTACTGGTTCAAAACCAGGAAACCAGCAAATTTAAACCTGACATTATTATAGAAGGAGATGCCACTTATGATTTAGAAAGATGGGGAATAAAAGGAAAAGTCATTCATACACCAGGGCATACTCCTGGCTCTTTATCTATAATTTTGGATAATAATGCAGCCATAATAATGGATATGATGGCATCGGGAATATTGCTTGGAGGACTCATGTTTCATTCCCGAATTAAGCATCCTCTGTTTCACGATGATTTAAAGGCCTTAAAAAGTAGTTTTAAAAAGGTTTTATCTGAAAAAGGAGAACAATTTTACCTTGGTCATGGAAAACCAGTAAACCGAAAGCAAGTATTGAAATATTACCATTCACTTTAGAAGAAGGAATAACTCTTTCCAGAAGAGATTCAGAAAATTGTACTGGAAAGCCAATAATCAAACAAGTTTAAATCACAATATTTTATTTAACCTCCTGATTATTTGCATTATACAACAATAATTATGAATTTAAGAACTCAATGTATTCTTTATTGAAGAGCTTACTCTTTTTGTATTGATTTTTTTAAACTTTAAACCAATTTTTATCTACTTTCAACCTTAAAACTATGAATATTACCAAAACCCTCACTTATGGTGCTTTTCTTGGCATTGCTTTAACTATTTGGACCATCGTCAATCACGAAATCATTGTAAATTCTACTCCGGCTATTTTAATGACAGTTCTTTTCTTTGGGATTTATGGAATCGTAGCTTTTGCCTATTTAAGAATTGAGAAAATTAAATCTATCTGGAAAAATATTACCCACTTATTTATAATAGGGACAATTGGAATTTGTCTATCAGGGATGGGTTATTTTTTGAATGCTGCGTTTCTCAATAAAAACTATGTGGCTACAGAAATGGAAAAGTCTTATGAAAAGTGGGAAAAATTAAGCTACAGCACTACCACTATAAGCGAACAGGTCGAATTAACTGAAACCTTCCAAACGCCCTTATTATGGAGCTTTGAACTATTAAAATTCAACTTCATTATCTTTTTTATTGTTTCAGCGGCAATTTTGGCTTTGCATGTATTAATCACTAAAGGCGGTGCAAATCAGAGAAAAGTTGAGTTTGAAAAGGCGGGTTATTAATTTTCCCTAATCGAAATACAAACAATATGAAGTAAGTAAGCTTTTATAATGCGTTATTTTACTTATTCATTTAGCCATTGTAAAGTATTTTCTTTATTGGGAAAAATCAATGACACTGATTTTGGAGAGTTCTTAATATCATTCACAGTTTGTTCAACAGAAAGTTTAGCAAAAAAATCCTTAGGCTCCACAAGTGCCAGTTTTTTTAAACTTTAGTAGAATATTTTAAACTATCCAATCCTCAACCTCAGTAGAAATAGTAAAATGCATTTCATTGATAAGGGTAAGTATGTAAAATGCATTATATTCCATTAAATGTTCAGTAAGTAATAACATCTCCTGTTTGAATTCAGCCTCTTTCCTTTCCTCAGTAGATATTTGCCATTTAGAAGTAAGCAGCCTCTCAGTTTCATTAAAAGTATGTTTTATATATTTACTTTGGTAGCAATTATTTTCTGGCCTAAAAAAATTATATCAATAGAATTGAAAATTTTTACATAAAATTTATATTTAATGATGGAAATTTGGTTTTTATGGAACCGAATCTCCCACATGTTTATGATAATCATCCTGAATATTATGAAGGCAGAGAAGACTTAGTGGCTGAAGCCATTGTTATCCATTTTAAGACGATTTTCTAGAAAAGGGATTCTTTTCAATTCCAGAGATGCATAAGCTTCTCGATTTTTTGATAATGCAAAATATGGGATAAAAATAACCGGGGAAACTAGAGTTTATGAGTATATCATGAAAAATTTTGCCTCAGATATTCAACTGGATAAGATAGCAAAGAAGGCAAATATGTCCCCAATTGCTTTTTATAGATTTTTTAAGGCCAGAACCCGAAAGACGTTTTCAACTTTATTAAACGAAATCTGGGTGGGTAATGCCTTCAAGCTTCTAATTGAGGATAAAATGCATATTTCCCAATTATGCTACGAAAGCGGATTTAATAACCTTTCCAATTTTAACAGGCAATTCAAAAAAATAATTGGTGTTAAGTCAACCTTAAGATTTCGGTAATCCACGATGTCTTTTGCGATATCTCTTCCTTACAAAAAGACTCCCATAGCTACGGCTATGCTCATTTTTCGCGCCTTGACCTACCACAAAATCCACAATTGCTTACCCAGAATTCAAGGCTTGACTTAACACTAGTAAATCTCCTTTAGCCTATAAAAATCAGCATCAAGTTATTGGGAAATAATAAGCAAAAAGGAATATATGTATTTCACTTTCTTTTTAGACTGATCCACCCACGAAAACCAAAACCCACCAAAGTACATTTTTGATTTTTTTTCAAATCGAAGATAATTATCGATTATTTAAAATTTTCTTACTAGAGTAGGAAATACATCTTATACAGCGAATTTAGTATAATATTTGTTAACCTTCTGTCTTCTTAGAGGAATAATAACATATTGAATTATATTTAGATTTTATAGTAGCAAAAGCACTTAAATATGGCACTTTTTATGTAAGTAATATAATAAAAAATCACATTTTTTGAAGTGTTTTGTTTTAAAGTTATTAATTATAATCAAATCAGAGATTCCTTTACAGGAAAGATGTTCTAAAAAAAAAGTGAATATTACACAAACTATTTTATATAATTATTTTAATATTAAAACACCTAATAATGACATTAATTTAATTTTAACCAGTTGGCAAAATGTAGTAGAAGGACTACTTTTAGCTGTAAATAAGAATCAATCATCAATAACATTTTATCAATTATCATAATAAACTATGGGAAAAACATACACGATCCAAATTCACAATTTAATAGGAGGCCGGGCAATCTCAGGGCAAAAAGCGCTGATTGTTCTGTTTGGTCTTTTATTCAGCTTCCAAATTAGTTTTGGAAGTAACGTTACCGAACATGAAGCCTTTACCAGCTCATTCAGTGATACCATAAAATATAAGCTTTTGAGTTCAGAAATTTTTGAAGCAGAGGATTCGATGGATACACCGGGTTTTATTGTAAGAGATACAGATAATGACATTTCAAGGATTTTTACTGATGCAGCTTCAAATGACCAAGGTGTATCGATTTTCGATCCAAATGATAAGGTTAAAATACCTTTCACAATTCCATCCGAAGGTAATTATGTGTTTTTTGTTAGGGTAAGGAGTAATAGTGAGGGAGAGAATATTGATTACACCATCACAATCGATGATAGTACTGCTATAAATTTTTCTGAAATAGACGAGAGTCTTTCACCAGAAAGTCCAGATCTTAATGGCTCTCATTGGATCACTCTGGAAGTTGATGATAGTGTGGCACTTACCGGAACTGATCACACCTTAGAGATTGAAGCTAATGGATTTTTCCAGGCAATTGACTTTATAGAAGTAGGAAAGGTGGACGTAGCAGGTTCAGGTTCTTATTCTGGTTCTTTACCAGCTCCAGCTAATCCTGTTTTAGACACCTTAAATTCAACTAAACTTAGCCTTGCATGGGATGCTGTCCCTGGAGTTACAGGCTACAGAATTGAAGAAGCTAATGATATCAATGGCCCATTTACTGAATTAGAAACAGTTGGAAGATACTCCATTTATTACCATGCTACTGGCTTATCAGAATCAGAATCGAAAGCATTCAGGATCATTGCTTTGAGAGGGATTAGTGAATCAACAGCAAGTGATACTGTAAGTGGGACAACTACAGTAATACCAGCAAACTATGCCAATATGAACCATGTTGCTACTATTGGAGATGATCTGGCATTAGGAACTACATCAACTGACCCCACAAGAATATCCATCTATAACAATTATAAATTCAATAATGGGGTTACAGCCGAAACTGGGACAGACTTCTCTCTATTACCAATTGGAGGTGATGGAGGGACTTCAGCAACTGCTGCACACTTTTGGAAAAACATTCTGAATAAATCGGGTTCAAAACTGGAATATGAGGGTTATGAAATATTTATTTCCATTAGCGGAGAATCTGGCAAAAAACTATCTGAGCTTTCTAAAGGAAATACAGCATATACCAAAATGCTAAGCCAATTTTCAAATGCTGATACACTTTCACGAAATGAAAGTTTAAGTTACGCTAAGAGGGCGGTCTATTTATTTCAGGGAAGTGCTGATGCTGCTACAGATACTGCAGCTTATAAAACATCACTTTTGGGTTTCAGGGATGACTTAGATGCTGATGTAGGTGCTAATATTCCACTAGTTATTGCTCAGGTAAATGAGGGAACTGTAGGAATTGCCCAATTCAATGCAGCCAAAAATGATGATAATATTTTTATTGCTTCACCTACTTACTTTGTACCAGATTCTGTGGATGGCAGACAATGGTTAGGTCAGTATTTTTCTAAGGTTTATCAAAGTGAGGTATTTATCGACACTTTAAATAAACCAGTTTGGACAGGTTTATCTCCAAAAGAAATTTCAAGAACAGAAAATACAGTTTTAATAGAATTTAATGTTCCAACTGCTCCTCTGGTTTTCGATACTGATATTGTGACAGAACAAACAGCAAAAGGATTTGAAATTAGTGATGCTAATGGTGTTGTGGGAATTAAATCTGTTAAAATTGTTGATGGGAATAAAGTAGTAATTACTGTGAATGATGGGGAAACATTAGGAAATAATGCCAAAGTAAGTTATGCATTATCAACTGGAAAAGGGAATCTAAAAGATAGTGAAACAAAATATAATACCTCTTCCTATAAGGATAGTGAGGGAGATTTTTATAAACTCAACAACTGGGCATTCGCGTTTGATGAAGATATTCCAAATGGAACTCCAGAAGCTCCTACAAGTTTAGTTGCCATGGCAGTTTCTAATACTCAGATTGACCTTTCATGGGATGATATGGGTACCTTTGCAAGTGAGTATGTGATTGAATCTTCTGCTTCTGATTCACCATATAATTTCTCAGAAATTGGAACAGTTTCATCTAATTCATTTTCCGACACTCTTCTTACTGCCGATACCGAATATTTTTATAGAATTAAGGCACAAAATTCCACTGAAGAATCTACTTATAGTGACACTGTTTCTACTTCAACTTTTCCTCCAATTCCAGCCATTCCAACTGGTTTAATGGCTACTGCTATTTCTAATACTGAGGTAGAAATAGCATGGACAAAATTGGCAGATAATGTTACTGGATATACTTTAGAGTTTTCGGAAGGAGATGATGAGAATTTCCAAACTGTTACAGATATGCTTAGCCCAAATACAGAGAATTATATTCATTCTGAGCTAACAGGAAATACCACTTACTACTACAGATTATTTGCCAAGAATGGAGAAAGCACCTCTGATTATAGTGATACAGTGAATACTGTAACCGATGTTCCTGATGGTCCTTCAGGTTTGACAGTAACTGCAAACTCAACTTCTGAGCTTTCTATTTCATGGAATACTATGAGCGGTAATGTAAATAATTACTTCCTGGAAAGTTCAATGAGTAAAACAGGGCCATTTACAGCCCTGGCTACTATTGAAGCTTCAGATACATCCTTCTTACATATGAATTTAAGTGCTGATACTACTGTTTACTATAGAGTAAAAGCAGAAATTGATGCGGTACAAACTGGTTATGCTTCAGCCGTAGAAGGAACTACAAATCCAAGTGCTCCTACTAATTTAACTGCAACAGGTACTTCAATCTCTGAGATTAAAGTCAGTTGGGTTTCACCTGGTGGTTCAGTAACTTCATTTGTATTGGAAAGTGCAGATAGCGAAAATGGAACTTATTCTGAATTGGCTACCATTGATACAGCGAATACAAGCTATGTTCATGATGGATTATCTGCAAATACCACAGTTTGGTATCAAATTAAAGCTATAAATGCTGGTGGAGCTTCTGAATATAGTGCAAAAGATTCTGCCACTACACTTTCTCCAGCTCTAGATATTCCTGCTGGTCTTGTTGCAACTCCAATTTCATCATCACAAATTGACATTAAATGGAATAGTGTTGATGGAGCCACCAGTTATATCTTGCAAGTTTCAAATACCGATGTAGCGGCTGATTTTGTAAATCTGGAAACTATTGATGCTCCAGAAACTACTTATGCTCATACAGGACTTGATCCTGAAACTACTAAGTTTTATAGAGTTAAAGCAACTAATGCATCAGGACAGTCTGATTATAGTGCTAGTGCAAATACAACTACAATAGCAGATCTTCCTGCAATTCCTGGAAACTTTAAAGCTAATGCAATTTCAGACTCTGATATCAAATTAACTTGGGATAAATTGACTGAGAATGTAGACGGTTATATCATAGAATCAGGTGATGCTGAAGCTGGACCTTTTACTCAGTTAATCGCCTTGTCTGATACAGCCTCTACCTATACGCATTCTGGATTGGCTGCAAACACCCAAAAGTTTTATAGAATTAAGGCTACAAATGGTGATGCAACTTCAGATTACAGTGCAGTTGTAAATGCTACTACTACCATTACAGGTATTGAGGATGAACTTCACTTTGATGTATTCAGAGTATTCCCTAACCCATCAAACGGAGTTTTCCAGATTGAGCTAAATACAAACAGGCTTGAGAGTGGAAAGATGACAGTTTTCAATGCCATTGGAAAAGTAGTATTTGAAAAACAAATAAACAGTCAATCTGCTGAAAGTATTGATCTTTCAAGCCTTAAGAAAGGTCTTTATATTATAAATGTAAAAACATCATCTAATCATCAAATGAAAAAGATTATCCTTGAGTAAAATCTGGGATTATAAGTCAAGCCTTTTATTTGAAAAACCGGAATTTAAAATTTCCGGTTTTTTTATGCCCTTTACATAAGCACCCATGCTATTATTTCCAAGAAATAGTAATCTCTCTATCAGTCTTTTACGGCAAAATAATAAACGGTTAATTTTGAATTCATGTTTAATATAAATATAAAAGAGACACTCCCTTTTACCATTTCCTACTTGATTGGTTATGTTTATATTTAGATTTTAAATTAAACTATCATCAACTCTAAATTGAAAATGATTTTTTTTCTTAACACGATGTTTGTGTTTTATTTTTTATTCGTGTAAAACAAATTTTAAACAAGACCAACCCCAGGAAAGTACCAGTAGAAGTGGATCTCCAAATATCGTAGTAATTTTTTGTGATGATTTAGGATATGGGGATCTAGGAACTTTTGGTCATCCAACTATTTTAATTCCTAATTTGGATAAAATGGCGAAAGAAGGTCAAAAATGGACTAATTTATATGTTGGAGCTTCTGTTTGCACACCTAGTAGAGCTGCCTTGCTTACTGGAAGATATCCCATTCGAAGTGGAATGTGTAGTGATAAATCAAGAGTACTCTTCCCAAACTCCATTAATGGATTACCAGAAAGCGAAATTACATTAGCCGAAGCATTAAAAGAACAAGGATACAAAACTACCTGTATTGGAAAATGGCATTCGGGACACAAAGAACAATTTGTACCTACCAACAATGGATTTGATTCTTATTATGGCATTCCCTATAACAATGATATGGATAAGCTTGGTAAATCAAAATATTGGGATGTAGCGGAAAATATTCTAATTGAAAATTACAACGTGCCTTTAATTCAGGATACAAAAGAAATCGAAAAGCCTACAGGGCAACACACTATCACTAAAAGGTATTCTGAAAAAGCTGTTCAATATATAAAGTAAAACAAGGAAGAACCATTTTTCATTTACCTTGCCCATAATATTTCACTTTTTACTTCCCCTGGATTTGAAGGAACAAGTTTAAGAGGATTGTATGGTGACGTAATCCAGGAAATTGATCACGAAGTAGGCTAGATTTTGAATACTTTAAAGGAAGAAGGGTTATCAGAAAACACCCTAGTTATTTTCACGTCTGATAATGTCGTTTAAAGACCACGGAGGATCATCTGGTTTGTTAAGGGCAGGAAAAGGAACCACCTGGGAAGGAGGCATGAGAGTTCCTGGAATTTTTTGGTGGCCAGGAAAGATCAATCCAGGAGTACAATCTGATATGGGTGCAACTATGGATATTTATACCACTGCCATAAAATTAGCTGGAGGTGAAATTCCTTCCGATAGAATTGTAGATGAAATGGACTTGAGAGAAACCCTTTTTTCCAATGCTAAAAGCCCAAGGAATCAACTGATTTATTATAGAAGTCAGAACATTTTTGGTGCTAGACTTGGTAATTTTATAGCTCATTATATTACCCAGGGAGCATATGGAATGTTTGGAGAAAAAGAAACTCAGGATTTCCCTTTATTATTTAATCTATCCATTGATCCTTCTGAAGAATATGAAGTTTTAGAAAAGTATCCAGAGGAAATAGCAAAGATTAATGAATTAATTACAAATCATAAAAAAGATTTGGTTGTTAGGAAGGATATGTTAGCGGATCGGGAATAATTAATCACGATTTAAATCCCTTTATGATGTCACTACAAATTTTATCGGTAATAATAAATCCTTTTTCATCTCTAAAAAAAGCAATTCTAGTAACAAATACTTATTTTTGGTATAGCTAATATTATTAATTTCCATCAATATTTGTTTATTCAAAAAAACCCACCTATTATTGATCAATATTTCAAAAATAGATTTATTTATTGTTTTAATTTATATTAAATTAACTCAACCATAAAATATCAAAGAATTTTATATTCTATTTATACCTACCTTATTTCACCTCACTAGCACCTTAAAGATCAAATTAAAAATCACCTTTTTAAACCTTATTACAAGCGTTTTTATTTACAATTTTCATTTTAGGGATTTTTAATTAATTATTTTCAATTATGACTAGGATTAACAAAATTTCATTGGTTATCGCTGCAAGTTTATTAGTATTTTCATGTAGCAATGTAAAAACAGATGGTGAAGCTTCTACTACAGATTCTTTACAAACAGAAGTAGTTGCAGACAGCCTTGAAGCTATTGCTGAGGCTGATTCTACAATTGTTTCAGACTCAATGGCCATTGCTTCAGATTCTATAATGATTTCGGAAGGTGACTCTGCCACTATAGAGAAATAAGAAATTTACCTGTTTAAGGTTTTAATTCTTTGAGCGGATGACTTCAGTTATCCGCTTTTTTATTCCCTAAAAACTTCCCAAATACGCTAAAATTCAATTTACCCTTTCAGAAAATCATCCAAAATTCCCCGTTCAACCTATTTTTATTCAACTAATGGAAAACTTCAGGTAATTTTTCAGATTATTGTTTAGATTTAATTCCTCTCATTCATCTTAAAATTTCTCAGAAAATGCTACGGAATTACTTGAAAGTAACATTCAGAAATCTTTTAAAATACCGTGTTTACTCATTCATCAATATACTTGGGTTAGCCATTGGAATTTCAGCATGTTTGTTGATTTTTTTATTCATTTCCCATGAATTAAGCTTCGATAAGTTTCATTCAAAAAGTAAGGCCATTTACCGATTGGATGAAGTCCAGTCTTTCAATGGAATGGCTCCTCAGAATGTCGCCCTTTCCATGTCCCCAATGGGTCCAAACCTTACGGCAGATTATCCTGAAATCTTAAACTTCACCAGGTTTGCTGGTAATAGAAAATGGCTGTGTAGTGTGGGGGAAAAAGAATTGTTTATAGACGACATTGCTATTGTAGATTCCACTTTTTTTAAAATTTTTGAATTTGAATTGATTCATGGAGATACTGAAACCTCCCTTGATGAACCTAATAGCATTTTACTGACAGAAACCACAGCCAGACGTTTCTTTGATAATTCCAATTTAGAAGAGATTATTGACGAACAAATAAAAAGAAATGGGGATGAGGTATTTAAAGTAACTGGAATTTTAAAAGATGTTCCCAAAAACTCTCACCTTCAATTTAATAGTCTGGTATCTTTTAGCACCATAGCCAAGGAAGAATGGGTAAGCAGATGGGGAAGCAATTGGTTAGTAACTTACCTGGTTTTGGAGGATGGTGTAAATATTTCAGCTTTGGAGGAGAAATTTCCTGCATTTCTTTCAAAATATATAGAATGGGAAGAAGTAAACGATGCCTATAAACTGTATTTACAGGAATTTGAGGATGTCCATTTGGGCTCCATGGATATTACCCACGATTACCTGAATTTCAGGAAATTTAATGGAGATTATATTTATATTTTCTCTATCCTGGCAGTATTTGTATTGGTGATTGCCAGCATTAATTTCATGAATCTCTCCACTGCAAGATCTGTAAGTCGATCAAGCGAAGTTGGTGTAAGGAAGTCAATTGGTGCAACCAAAAGACAACTCATTTATCAGTTTTTGGGTGAATCTGTTATTATGGTTTTCCTTGCCTTTGTTTTAGCAATTACAGTGGCTTCTTTAGTGCTTCCTTCTATTAATGAAATTACGCAAAGGGAACTATCAATGGATTATTTAGTGGCCAATCCACTTGTAATCATTGCCATTATATTGGTAGTTTTATTTACAGGTATTCTGTCTGGTGCCTATCCGGCATTATTTATCTCATCCTTCCAACCTGCCACAGTTTTAAAAGGCAAAATTAGTGGAATGGGCAAAAGATCATTTCTGAGAAATACTTTAGTAGTAATTCAATTTACAATTGCTATTGGAATGATTGTAGGAACAATTCTGGCGCTACAACAACTTGATTTTATGCGAAACAGAAATATCGGTTTAAATAAAAGTCAAGTGGTTTTGATTCCGCTAAATGATACTGCTAATGAGAAATACAAAACACTGAAAGAGGAAATCACCAAAACTGCTCATATAAAAAATGTTACGGCTTCAGGGCAACGACTTGGGAATAATATTCATCAAAGTGGAGTGAAATTCAAGGGAGATTCAATAAGAGATTTGGCTATTTCTACGCTAAATGTGGATTATAATTTCTTATCATTTTATGAAATTGAGCTGAAAAATGGAAGGGCGTTTAAAGAGAAAGTTACCACTGACTTGAAAGGTGCTTATGTAATAAATGAAAGTCTTGCAGCTGAATTGGTTGAAAAGGATTTAGTAGGTAAAAATATGGGATTTTCCTGGCAGGATACCCTTGGAACTATCATAGGTGTTTCAACAGATTTTAATTACAATTCTTTGCATCATGAAATTGTACCATTGGCAATGAGTGTTCAGGAATGGGGGTTTGAAGAGATGTCAGTAAGAATTGATGAAGCAAATTCCCAGACTGCCATAAAAGATTTAGAAAGAATTTGGAAAGAGATGGTTCCAGACCGACCATTTGAATATTCATTTCTTGATGAACACTTTGAAAACCTTTATCAAACAGATCAACAGGTATCAAAGGTAATTTCCATAATTGCAGGACTTGCTATATTAATTGCCTGTTTGGGGCTTTTTGGATTAGCCTCTATTTCTACAGAACAAAGAACTAAAGAAATAGGAATACGAAAAGTAATGGGAGCATCAATACTTCAGTTAATTATTGTCTTATCCAAAAGTTTTGCAATTTTGGTTATAGTTGCTTTTTTAATCTCAGCTCCAATAACTTACTACTTAATGGAAAGCTGGCTGCAAGATTTTGCCTACCGAATTGATATCAGTTTAATTGTATTCCTACTGGCTGGATTTCTGGCATTTTTAATCGCAATGCTTACAGTAAGTTATAAGGCGATTCAAGCATCCATCATCAACCCAGTTGATTCTTTAAGATATGAATAAATACTAGTGTAATTACACATTAAAAAAAAACTCGAATATTAAAAGATCCCCACCCTGAGGATGGGGATTTGAGATAACCCCTAGAAGGGGGTAAAATTACTTTTGCCCCCTCAGGAGGCAAAACTTGGTAGTGTCCCCGGTTTAACATCTATTTTTTTTGTTCCCTTCTTTTCTCC
>JAHQVQ010000240.1 GCA_019634305.1 Flammeovirgaceae bacterium
AAATACCTTAAAAATATTAGAGAATTGGCGAGGGAAATTTCCAAAAGATAAAAAACCAAAATTAGTTTTAATTGCTATGAGTGGTGGTGGGCAAAGGGCTGCAGTCTGGACAATGAAAACACTACAATTTTTGGATAGTGCCTTCAATCAGGATTTATTAAAAAAAGCCATGCTCATGACAGGTTCATCAGGTGGATTGATTGGAGGCAGTTTTTACAGAGAACTTTATCTAATGAAACAGAATGGAGCCAATATTCAGTTAAATGATGAAAAATATATAGCACAATTAGCAAAAGATAAATTAAACCCAATGGTGTTTTCCCTGGTAGTGGGAGATTTATTTTTTAAGTTCCAAAAGGTAGAGATTGATGGACAGAAATATTATAAAGACAGAGGGTATGCGCTCGAAGAACAACTCAACAAAGACACAGATTATATCCTAAACAAAAAGTTAAAGGACTATAAAAATGAGGAATTTGAATCTAAGATTCCAATGTTGCTCATAACTCCTACTGTGGTGAATGATGGAAGAAAGTTATACATCTCTCCTCAGCCAGTTTCTTATATGTGTAAAGGGCTGGTTTATAACTATAACCACAAGAGTTCCATTCGGGGGATTGAGTATTCCAGATTGTTTAGTAATCAAAATCCTGAGAATTTGCGGTTCATTACCGCACTTAGGTTGAATGCTACTTTTCCCTATATTACCCCCAATGTACAATTGCCAAGTGAGCCTACCATGGAGATAGTTGATGCAGGACTATCCGATAATTTTGGAGTTATGGATGCCATCCAGTTTACACATATATTTAAGGATTGGATTGAGGAGCATACTTCAGGAGTCGTGTTAATAACCATTAGGGATACGCCTGCAGAAAATCAGATTGATCAATTTGCCTTTAAACCATTAATAGAAAGTGCTATTACTCCCCTCGATAATCTTTTGGGAAATCTTACCCGACTCCAAAATATTAGAAATGATTTCAATGTGGAGATTCTCCAACAATTACTCAAGAAAGATTTTTTTGCTATTGTAGAATTCCAATATCTGGAGTTGCCTAATGAAAATGATGAAGAGATAGAACATGCTTCCTTAAGTTGGCGATTGACATCCAAAGAAATAAAGGGAATTGTGAATGCTATAGACCATCCTACTAATAAAAAAGCTTTCGAAAAGTTGAAAAATTTAATGAAGAAATAAAGCTGCCTTGACAGGATTTCCTGGAATGTTAACAAATGTAATTTACTGTTAATAGTTAAAATAAAGTAATTATTGGAAAAGTACAATTATAAAAAATGATATATTGTCAATATTATCCAAAAAGCTCTTTATATAATTCAAAAACAATTCAATTGTAAATGAATTATAATAAATTATTTTTGGTACTTCATATTTATCTTTTAAAAGAATTTAATTCCTTTTTTTTCACAAAAAAAGTATATTATACTACTATTGATGATATTGCTAACAATGCTTAAACTTTGATATAGGAAATTTTTTATTGGAAAAGTTAAAATATTTAATAGGTTTCAAACAATTAATTAATTATAAATATGTTTTTTATAGTGGGGTAATATCAGTAAAGTGCATTTTTTGTTTGAATATTTTTATCGCATTTTTACAATCAAGAATTCATTAACACAAAATTTTGCATTTAGAGTTTACATATCCAATCAACTATCAAGTTTATTTTTTTATCAGCAAGAATTTTTAAGATTTAAAACTTGTAAACTAAAATGGAAACCGTAAAAAAGTCCGCCAGCAAAAATGTTTTTGACTCATTATCTAAAATGGAGTCCAAACTAAATGAACTAAAGTATAATCTGATTAGATTACAGCAAAAATCGAAAGATTTCCAAAATAAATCTTTGGAAATTGGGAAGAATATTGATATTTAAAAACTAAGTTCCAGAACTCTATTTCTGGTAATTTTTCAATATCCTTCGAATTTTATTTTAATGCTTGTAGTACATTGTAGTATCAATAATGTAGCCTATTTATTAGGTGAAATAATTCACCTAATAAAGTATTTGGATTTTATTTTGAGAAAATTAATAATGGTTTCCCAAACCTAATTAGCATTCCATTCCAGGAAAAATCACCCAACCACTTTTTAGTAGACAATTGTATAGAATAAAAAAGGAGGGAAAATTCTCAAAAATCACTTTAAATAAATGATGTAAGTTTCCCTTTTTTATAATAGTTGTTAATTGCTTCAACCTTTCTTTATCGTCTAAGTAAAAAAGACTATCTTTAAAGTGCAATTGATTAAAAAATCTGCTTAAATTGAATGCCAAGGCTACTTTTGTAGGATTAAATTCCTAATAGCTTAAATTCGATTCTTTTTCATTTCAACCAACTAAAATATTATTTGAGAGGCTCTACTATAAAAAGAGACCTGTAATGTTTTAGCCTACATTTACTTAAATAGACCAAAAACCCATAACAGATAAAAAACTTATTACACAATGAAATCTAAAAGTTTACTTCTATTATTATGCATGTTTTTGACTATCCATTTTATGGGAGTTTCTCAGGAACTGGAAGTCAGAGATAAAACGGAAATTACTTATCAGGCAGAATTATTGGTATCTGAATTTCAAAATCTCCTAAATATTGTTTCCAATTCTGACTTAACCTTGAGTGAAACCAAGGAAATTATTGAAAACAGTTATGACTCCCACGGGAATAAGATATTCAAAAGCCCAGATATTACTTTGGAAGATGACATTAATCCTAACAATGTAAGTCCTCAAAATGCCGTTGATGCCTCAGTGGAAAAATACCTGAGGGATTTCGATTTATTCTATGAGAAAAGTGATGATTTTACAGTGGAATTCTCAGATATTAAAATATCAAAAGTTTACAATAGTGATTATGTGTATGTAAGGGTTTATTTCAAACGAAACTTCAAAAGCAAGCATGCCATAATTGAAAGTCCTTACGCGCCAGTAGAAAGGGTTGCCGAAATAAGTGCGATTAGAGATGGAAACAAATGGAAATCTAATATTGTCAGTGTTGTTTTCCATGATGAATCAAATCCAATTGAAGTTGAAGAACTTCCTACCGAAAGTGAAATAGCTAATGTTAGTGGTACTGTGGTAAACACCGATGCCTATGATAATGTGGCAATTCTTGAAGAATCTAAAAAGAAAATGGAGCAATTTAGGGCAGAACAACTAATCCTTTATGCTAAGGCACTTGAAAAAGGAGACCTTGCCTATGAAGGCGAAAATTGGACTGATGCACTTAGATCCTACAATGAAGCAAGAGATGTTCAACCATATGAAGTTTATCCAATAAAGAGAGTAAATGAAATACAAAGAATCTTAAGAGAGGGGAAATTTAATCGGGAAGATATTTACAGAGAAGCAATTTTTAAAGGTGATAATGCTTTAAAATCAAGAGATTATAATAGAGCGAAAAACTTTTATGTACAAGCTTTAAAGGAAAAACCATCTGAATTTTTTCTTCAGGATAAAATTAAAAAACTGGATGCTACCATTAGAGCAAAGGCAAACCTGGATAGTAAATATTTCGCTGGAGATTATGAGCAGGCTGTAAAAGATTATAACAAGGTAATCAGGCAGGATGACAATAACCCAGAATATTATCTTGGAAGAGGAAAATGCTATTTTGCTTTAGGTGAAAAGTATTATAAAAAAGCTTTGAAAGATTTTAATCAGGCCATAGAAATTGATATTAATTATGTAGATGCTTTAGCTACAAGAGCACAATACTATGTTAAGGTTGATGAACCTTATAAGGCCATTGAAGATTATTCTGTAATTCTGGCCAATGGAGATGTTGACCCTAAATATTATGCAGAAAGATCTCTTCTTAAATTAGATTTGAAAAACCCACAAGGAGCTATTCAGGATTTAGACGATGCTCTTGCAAAAGATCCGAAAAATCCTGGTCTTTATACCGCAAAGGGTGAAATCTTAGAAGCTACCAATAATTTTAAAAAGGCAATGGAAATGTATGAAAAGGCTCTTGAGATAGATTCAGAGTATGCTCAGGCACATTTCAAAAAAGGGCTTACCAATATCAAAATGGATAATATTGAATTTGCTCAGACTGATTTCTTTAATGCTAGAAAATTGGGGATTCCTGCTGAAGATATCAAAACCATTCAGGATATTACTTTGGAATTTTACAATATTGGTGCTGCAGCAGTGAATGAAAAAAATTATGAATTAGCAAAGGCACAATTGGGAAAAGCATTGATTGTAGATGAGTACTTTTCCCCAGCATGGACAAAAATGGGTAATATTTATTTTGAATTGGAAAATTATCCTGAGGCTGTCAAAAATTATAACAATGCCATCCTTTATAATGATAAAATGGTAGAGCCTTATTTGAATAGAGGATTATCAAGATTGAATAATAAAAATTATGAAAATGCCCTTTTTGATTTTGAAAAAGTAGCTGAGATTGAGCCAAACAATGTTAAAGGTTTAGAAGGTTTGGGAGATGCTCATTTCTATAATAAAAATTACAGAGAAGCAGTAGTAGCTTATAATAGAGCTAATACTTTATCAACTGGAAATCCAGTGACTTTGAATAAACTGGGTAGAGCGCTTATTGAAGTGAATGATAATAAAAATGCTTTAAAATACCTTGATGAGGCTACAAAGCTTGATAAACGATATGCAGAGGCTTATTTTAATAAAGGGTTATTGTACACTGCGGAAAGGGATATGAAAAATGCCATCAAAAATTTTGATGAAGCTAGCGATCTTGGTTTCTCCCAGGCAAAAGCAAACCTGGCAATTGGTCGAGCCTACCAAAAGCAAGAGGATTATAAAAAGGCCATAAGAAGCTATACAGATGCGCTTGCATATGACAATTCACTTACAGAAGCTTATTTGGAAAGGGCACACTGTTATAAAATGGAAAAATCGTTTAATGCCGCTATAAGAGATATGCTGGATGTTCGAAAATTAGATGAATCCGTAGAAAGTGCTGATTTTTATGCTGAATTGGGAACACTTAATTTAGATTTGGATTTGAATAGGGAAGCTTCTGCATATTTCCAGAAGGCACTTGAAATGGATGAGAAAAATGTAAAAGCAATTTACGGAATGGCCTGCTCTTTTTCTCAGGATTTGAATACTGCTGAAGCCTTAATCTGGATTAAAAAGGCTTTTGAAACCAGACAAATCACTGAAGATATGGTGAAAGATCATAAGAAAACATATCTTTCTAATCTTAAAAGCAATAAGGAATTTAAGAGTTATGAGAAAATCTATTTGAAAAAATAGTAGCTATCAAAAAAATAATAAAATATTTTAAGCCTCTCAGTATTTTCTGAGAGGCTTTTTTGTGATTTTTTCTATAATAATCCGTCAAATTAATGCTAAATTAATGCCCTGAAACCGATATTGGATCTTAAAGCGTATTCAATTTTTATCCCTTTGGTTTAAAAATGCCTGTTCTGGAGCTTTAATTCGTTTTAACTAACATGTAGCGACTGGTAATGGGAAATATCGAGTCCTTACCTTGAAAATGAAATCTAAAATTATGAAAAAACTTTACCTGCTATTAACTTCTTCTATTATTACCCTCATCATTTTTATGCTTTATCTGAATGGTTCGGAAAAAAATGAAATTGATTTTAATACCCAGATTAAACCCATCCTAAATAAGAATTGTATTTCTTGCCATGGTGGAGTAAAGAAAAATGGTGGTTTTAGTTTGCTTTTTGAATATGAAGCATTGGACACCACAAAATCGGGTAAATATGCTATCATTCCGGGGAAAGCCCATGAAAGTGAGATGATAAAAAGGATTGCACATCAGGATCCTAAAGAAAGAATGCCTCCTGAAAGTGAACCATTGGATAAGGAAGAAATAAAGTTATTAACAGAATGGATAAATCAAGGGGCAAAATGGGGAACGCATTGGGCTTACGAGCCACCAAAATTAATCTCTCCAGCAAATAGTGCTTCAACCAATTCCGCTTCCTTGGGATTTATTGATTCTGATGATTGGTCGGCAAATCAGCTAGATCAATATATAAAAGTCCGGTTAGATGGAGAAGGGCTGAAACCAGCGAAACCGGCAGAGAAAGCAGTGCTTATCAGACGGCTATATATTGGGCTTACCGGACTACCACCCACTATGGAGGAAATTGATCTTTTTCTAAAAGATGATTCAGAAAATGCTTACGAAAACCTTGTAGACAGAGTATTGGGAAATCCCCATTTTGGTGAAAAATGGGCTACAGTTTGGCTTGATTTAGCAAGATATGCTGATACAAAGGGTTACAGGCCAGATACTTACAGAAGTGTGTGGATGTTTAGGGATTGGGTTATCCGAGCATTTAATGAAGATAAACCTTTCGATGAATTTACCATAGAGCAGCTAGGAGGAGACCTCCTTCCTGACCCAGATCAGGAACAATTAATTGCTTCCGCCTATCATAGGAATACTATGACTAATGATGAAGGAGGAAGTGATGATGAAGAATTTAGAGTAGCTGCTGTAATTGATAGAGTGAGTAATACTTGGGAAGTGTGGCAAGGAACAACAATGGCTTGCGTACAATGTCATTCACATCCTTATGATCCATTTAAACATGAAGATTTTTATAAATCTTATGCCATCTTCAATAATACGGAAGATATGGATAGGGGTGATGATAGACCTTATCTGAGTTATTATGCGAAATCTGACATGGAAAAGCTTGATGAAATTACTAGTTGGATTCAAACCTTCCCCAAGGCTCCTACTTTCGAAAAAGAAGCGACTGTTAAGAAAAAAATTAAACAATCCATTTTTCCCTACCTAAGAGCTGGACTTGCTAATGAAGTAAGAGGAGGTAATGTGGAACCTAATAATGAATTTGTAAACATTAGAAATAAAGGATTTTTAAGATTTGATAATATTGACCTTTCTACTGTAAACAGTATTGAAATTGGATACACTTCTGAAGTCGGTGGAATTATTGAATTAAGAAAAGATAAACGTGACGGGGAATTATTAGGAAAGGTAATACTTGAGCCTACTGGTGATTTGGATAGAAACTGGCAGCATGCACGGCTGGTTCCACAAAAGCAAATCGAAACGGAATCCCTTTATTTTGTTTTTAGAAAGACAGGAGATAGAAATTATCGATTATTAAATGTAAAAGATATACTTTTCAATGGGAAACAAGGAGAGAAGAAGCAATGGCAAAAGGATAAATCCTGGGAAAGGAAATCAGATATTTTGGCTGGAATAAATATTGCCAGAATTCCCGTGATGAAGGAGTTACCAAAGGAAAAACAAAGACCAAGTTATCTATTTACAAGGGGAAATTGGCTTAATCCAGGCGATAGTATGATTGCAGGCATACCTGGTTCTATGAAAGAATTTAATGACATGAAGCCTTCAAATAGATTGGAACTGGCGGAATGGTTGGTGAGTCCGGAAAATCCCTTAACCTCTCGGGTAATGGTAAACAGAGTTTGGGAACAGTTGTTTGGGAAAGGACTGGTAGAAACTTCAGAAGATTTTGGAACCCAGGGAAATACTCCTTCTCATCCAGAATTACTAGATTACCTTGCTCTGAAATACATGAACGATTTCAATTGGAGTACTAAAAACCTGATAAAAGAAATTGTGATGTCTTCTACTTTCAGGCAATCTTCAGTCGCTACATCAGAAAAGATAAATAAAGATCCTTATAATTATTTAATCTCCCGAGGACCAAGGTTTCGGTTATCAGCAGAAGAAATCAGAGATCAGGCATTATTTGTTGGTGGTTTAATTAACGATGAAATATATGGGCCAAGCGTTATGCCTGCACAACCAGATCATTTCTGGAAAGTCCCTTTGCGTCCTCACATCAAATGGAGAGAAAGTACCAATAGGGAAAAATTTAGAAGGGGGCTTTATACTTATTGGAGAAGATCAACGCCATATCCTTCAATGACAATTTTCGATAGTCCAAGTAGGCAGGTTTGTACCACTCGAAGGATTAGAACAAATATTCCAACACAGGCCTTGGTGACCTTAAATGATACAGTATATGTGGAAGCTGCTCAGGGTTTTGCTAATAGAATAAAAAAAGAAGGAGGAAAAGAAATAGATGCACAAATTCAGTTTGCGCTAAAAGTGGCATTATCAAGACAACCTAGAAAAAACGAAATTCCGGAATTGCTGGGCCTATATGAAGATGCTTTAAAGCATTACCAGGAGCAAGATTTAGAAGTTTGGGAAAATGTAGTAGGAAATTTTGCTGCTCCAAATGCTGAAAATGCAGCCAGGGTAATGTTAGCCAGTGCAATTTTAAATCTGGATGAAATCATAATGCTTAATTAAAAAAACACAGAATTAGTAACTCATATGGTTATGATCCAAAGTGTAGCTTACTAACTCTTAAACTATTGAAAATGAATATTTTTGACCAACTTAATTCGGATACGGCTAAGTATCAAACAAGAAGACATTTCCTGAAATCTTTATCTACCGGAGTAGGTGCCATGGCGCTAGGCTCTATGGCAGGGTGTGGTATTAATAATAATGCTCAGGGAGTAACGAGTAAATTTAATTTGGGAAGCCTCAACCCTCATTTTGCGCCAAAAGCAAAAAGGGTAATATTTCTTCATATGGAAGGTGCTCCTTCTCAACTAGAATTATTTGATTACAAGCCGGAACTAGCCAAATTACACGGAAAACCTTGCCCTCCATCTTTATTAGAGGGAAAAAGATTTGCTTTTATCACTGGTACTCCAAAAATTCAGGGTCCTTATTTGGATTTTAAGCAAAGGGGACAATCTGGAGCAATGGTATCTGAGGCTTTGCCCTATTTTTCTCAAGTAGCCGATGAAGTAACATTTCTAAAAGCAGTTCATACTGATGAATTTAACCATGCCCCCGCCCAATTATTTATGTACACTGGAGGACCGAGATTGGGTAGACCAAGTATGGGTTCGTGGGTAGTATATGGTTTAGGATCTGAAAATGAAAATTTACCAGGTTTCATTGTTTTGGCTTCTGGTCAGGATAATCCAAGTGCAGGAAAAAATGTATGGGGAAGTGGTTTTCTGCCTACAGTTTATCAGGGAGTCAATTGCCAATCAGCCGGAGAGCCAATTTTATACCTTTCCAACCCAAAAGGAGTGGATTCCAGAATTAGAAGAAGGGTTTTGAATTCCATCAAAAACCTAAATGAAAAGCAATATAGTGAATTAGGTGATCCAGAGACACTTGCCAGAATAAATCAATATGAAATGGCTTTCAAAATGCAAATGGAAGCACCTGAGGCTATGGATATTACAGAAGAACCTGACTATATCCACCAACTTTATGGCACTAGTCCTGGAGTAAATTCTTTTGCCAACAACTGCCTTTTAGCGAGAAGATTAGTTGAAAGAGGAGTGCGTTTTATTCAGTTATTTCATACCGGTTGGGATTCCCATGGCACTACAGAATATGAATCCATAAATCATGGATTTTTGGAAAGATGTAAAGAAGTAGACCAGGCCATGTCAGGTTTAATTCTGGATTTAAAACAAAGAGGGTTATTGGAAGATACGCTTGTAGTTTGGGGAGGAGAATTTGGAAGAACGCCTATGATGGAAAATCGTGGTGGTAAAGACAATCCATTTGTGGGTAGAGATCATCATCCATATGCTTATACTATGTGGATGGCTGGTGGTGGAGTTAAACAGGGTTTATCTTATGGAGAAACCGATGAGATTGGGTATTATGGAATAAAAGACCAGGTACACATCCATGATTTACAAGCTACAATCCTAAACCAATTGGGAATGGATCATGAAAAATTAACCTATCAATTTCAGGGAAGAGATTTTAGGTTAACAGATGTACATGGCAAAGTGGTGAAGGATATTTTGGCATAAAAAACTGTATTTTCAAGGAGTATTTTATAAAGAAATTACTCCTTGAAAAATTTCTTTACTAGCTGAGTTTCCCCAATTTCAATTTTCAAGAAATAAATTCCGCTTTTAAGCTTTTCTATGTCAATCGAAAACCCTGCTTCAGTGGATTTTTTGTCGAAATTCTTTTGGGAAATCAACTGACCCAAATTGTTGATCAAATTTACATTTATATTACCAAGATAGGGGTTATTCATATCTAATTTCACAAAGGCCTTACCCGGATTAGGATAAAGAGAAATTTTTATAAATTCCGCTTCATCACCAATAGCTGTAATAAGTTTTAACCCTTTTCCTGTTATTTTAATCCCAATAGAATCATTTTCTGCTGTGGAATAAATAGAAATAATACCATCATAAATTTCCTCCTCCTGAGGTTGGAAGGAAATGATTAAATCATTGGAAGCTCCAGGTTTTATTTCGGTTCCTTTTATATTTCCATTAAAGCCATTTGGTAAATCAATAGAAGAAATGTAAAAGGTGGTATTTCCAGAATTAACAAGAGAAATTTTTCTGGTGGCTGAGGAGTTTATTCCTACTTCGCCAAAATCCATATCTGAAATGGAAGTAGTCATAATTCTTTTTTCAACAAAGCTGTATCCTGAGTCACTAATACTCCAATTACTAGTGGTATCTCCTGTATTAGTAGTAGCGGCTCTCACAAAATAATAATAGATTTTATCCAGCTCTACATCCTTATCTTCATAGAATGTGCTTTTATTCCATTTATTTACCGGTGTTGCTTTTCCAGTATCATCATTGGTACTTTTATATAACTGGAAAAACAAGCTTTCTTCTCCCTCCCAATATATTTCTACTTTGTCAGTAAATATACCATTGCTGGCATTCAGGTTTTGAGGTTTTGAGGTACTGGTATTACTACTTCAGTTTTTAATACTAATATCTCCAATTCATCCTCTCCTGTTGCTCCTTTATCATCAGTAATTGTTAGTTTTATTTTATAAAATCCTTCTGTTAGATTCTGAAGTTTGGGAGAAATACTTTGAGCATTGTCAAAGGAAAAACCATCTTTGCCTTCAATTACCTCCCACAAATAGGTCATTATATCCCCATCCTCGTCTTTTGAAGCAGAGCCATCCAAAAAAACAAAATCAGTTGGCAATAATAATGTGATATCTTCACCAGTATTGGCTATTGGGGAAATATTATCAGAGGTAGAAACAATCACCTGTACTTCATCAGCAGATTGACCTCCTTTATCATCAGTTATAATTAATTCAAATACATATTCACCCTCTACCATTCCGGAAATGATTGGATTTGGAATTGTATTATCCTTCAAATCAAATAGGTCTGGGCCAGATATTTTTGTCCACTCAAATTTTGCAATAGATCCATCCAGATCTGTTGAAGCTGTCCCATCCAGTTGAGTGAAATTGTCGGGCAAGATTAACCTGATATCTTCCCCAGCATTGGCAACTGGTAATTCATTATTTTCTGGGTTTACGGAAATCCTTACTTCATCTTTATCTTCCAATTCTCCATCTGAAACTAAAAGCCCAAAAACATAAATTCCTGGCTTTAGATTTTTAACTAAAGGACTAGGTAAAGTATCATTAGCAATAATTTCCCCATCCAGACCAGACAGTTTTCGCCATTTAAAAACCAAAGGGATTCCATCTGGATCAATGGATTTGCTGCCATCTAAACGAACAGAGTCTAGAGGCAAATCAAGCAATAAATCTTCTCCTGCTTTTGCAATTGGTGCAGCAGTATTGATGAAAGGCAAAACAGTTACATTAACTTCATCTTTTCCTGTTTTCCCCTTATCATCAGTAACTTCCAATCCAAAGATATATTCGCCTTCAAACAGGTTGATAGCTTTGGTAACTTGCAAAGTATCATTTTCAATGAAATCGCCATCGGGTCCGGCAATCTTGGTCCATAAATAGCTTTCAATTTTCCCATCAATATCTACGGAAAGACTACCATCTAATTCTACAGTAGAAATTGGTAGTTTTATTTCAATAGCCTCCCCGGCATTGGCAGTCGGTGCCTGATTTTGATCAGGTTTTACTGTTATTATTATTTCCGAAGTGTGGCTGGCTTCTTTATCGTCAGTTACTTCCAGGCTTAATTCATAAACACCTTCTTCCAGTTCACTTAGTAAAGGTTTTTCAGTATTTTGATTTTCAATTTTAAAACTTTTTGGTCCTGATTTTTTAGTCCATAAATATGTTGTAATATTTCCATCTGTATCTGAAGAAAAACTTCCATCCAATTGAAGGGAATTATTAGGAAGATAAATAGTGGTGTCATTCCCTGCAATAGCGTTAGGAGGAATGTTTTCAGGTTCTTTCTGCACAAATACTTTTACCAAATCTGTATCAGTAGCCCCATTATTATCAGTAACAAATAATTTAAAAGTATATTCTCCTTCCATTAGTTCTTTAATGGAAAGTACAGGGGATTTTTCTCCTTCCCATTTACTGGTAGAAGGTTCAATGACTAATGCATTAAGGTAACCATAGGCTGCAGAGGCTGCTTTTTTAATTTCTGCATTTACTTCTCCCTTGTTGTTTGGTTTTATCTGGCTAAATTTTATGAATTCTGTGTAATTACCAGCTACATCAAGTTCCCCGGATTCTTTTCCTATTTTATAAATCGTTGATCTGGTTCTACCACCTTTTCTACTTCCAAAAAAAGTGAAATTATAAGTCATCTTTGGATCAAGATTAGAGATTTTTATTCTTTTGGTGCGATACTGAACATAGTAACTGCCCATCATAACCATATCAGGATAGACTCCGGAGTTATTTCCTGTACTTACACCATTATCAAGGATACCAGCCCATTTATCCACCAATTCAATCTTGATAGGGCTTTCTTCCCCAGACTTATTTTTTAATTGATCAAATTTTTGTTTTGCTTTATTTTTACCCAGGGTATTATTCCATGGGCTACCTGCAACTATTTCCTCAGAAGTAAAATTCAAGAAAACAGCTTCATTGCTTAATGGGGAGCTTTCCTCCATCCACAGATAGCTATTAATTATTCCATCTCTGTCACTACTTTTTTCTCCATTTAGGGAGGTGCTATTGTTTGGCAATAATAATATCTGATCAGGTCCAGCATTAGCTTTTGGAGGTAAATTGGCGGAATTGGTATATTGCAATAGCCGTTGATAAAGGTTTGGTTCATGAAATTGATCGGTGGTATTATATGCCCAGTCCCATGAATTATGTCCTACTCCTGGATAAATGGTCGATTTTATTTTTTGAATTTCATCTTGTGCCAATAAGTTTCCACTTAAACAAAAGGCTAATACAAAATACAACAGTTGGAATTTGCTGTTGGAAATTATGTTGGCAAAAGCTGTCCAAAGTTTGGTTAAAAAGAAAATCATCTGGATAGATTAATTTATATACGAAACATGCCCAATAGGATAATCTGTTAGGTGAAGGTTGGATTTCAGAAATGATCCTAAAGAAAGAATGGCTTGAAATGTACTAAATTATAGTAAATAGTATAAGTTTTGTTTATTTAAATATAAAATTAAAGTATAATTTACAATTGAGCTATAATTAATTAAAATTTAGTTTTTTTGATCCGAAAAATTATATGTAAGAAAGCTGTGGAAAATGGAAATATAAATTCTGGAAAACCTGAATACTTTCATCTTAAAAAAATAATAGAGCTAAAATGAACCAAAAAATTGTTCAGTTTGCACTGGTAATAGACGAATATGATGAGGCAATTTCCTTCTATACCCAGAAATTAAAATTTCAATTGATTGAAGATACTGATATGGGGAGAGGAAAAAGATGGGTAATAGTTGCCCCAAAGGGTGAAGGAAATTGTAGGATACTATTGGCTAAAGCAGTTGGAGAGGAACAAAAATCCAGAGTTGGTAACCAGACTGGTGGTAGGGTATTTCTATTTCTTCATACCGACAATTTTGAAAGAGATTTCCATAACCTTCAGGAACAAAAAATAAAAATAGTGAGAGGTCCTGTAGATGAACCTTATGGAAAAGTAGCCGTGTTTGAAGATTTATATGGCAATTTATGGGATTTGATTGAACCAAAATAGCATTGCTTAAAATAAATAAAGGAGAATTCTAATTAATTAGAATTCTCCTTTATCCGGTCAAAATATTATTCTACTCTATACCAAGTTTGAGTACGATAGAAAAATGCTACATAACCCCTTAACTTTAAGGTTTTCTCGTCTTCCAGCCATACTTTGCAGGTATAAATTTTCCCATTTTCAGGATCCAAAACAGTCCCATCACTCCATTCATCTCCATCCTTTTCCAAATCTCTTACAATTTCCATCCCTATCACTTTTTCATTATACCTATCATCATCTTTATCACATTCTTTGCAAATAGGATCAGGCTCTGAAGGGTCAATTAATTCATTGACCTTAGCAAACATTTTATCACCTTTCATAAAAAATTCTACAATTGATTTTTCCTTTCCGGTTTCATCATCAATTGTTTTCCATTTTCCTACAGGACTTTGGGCAAAGGAAAATCCGGTAATTCCCAAGTTTAAAAAAATTACAATAAAAAGTTTTTTCATGTTATCGGTTTTTGTAAAGTAATGGAGCAAAAGTTTGATTGTATATAAATATTCTAAATACAGATAATACTATACAATTTTATTTGAAAAACTATTTCTACGGTAAAATAGAAATTACGTTATCTATAAGATTAAATTAAGCCGGAATTTACTCCGGCATAGGAATTTAGTTTTATTTCTCAATTTTAAAGTTTTAAAAATTATTTAAACAATAAAGTATGGATTTCCATTGGTCCAAAAGTTAATTCTATCTTTCCTTTTTTTGAAGATAGTTTTTCAATGTCCCTTTCCATTAAATTCACCAGCCACACTTCCTTAAATTCAAAGCCAACTTCTATCGTTGCCTTGCCATCAATTCCAGCACTTTCATAAAATCTTACCACCCTGTCATCAGAATATTCCGCCTTCTTTATAGCTTCCACAATTATATTTTTTTGTTCTACATGGATAAATGATTTTTCGGAAGTTAATCCTCTTTCATTTTTTTCCAGTGGAATTGCTCTTGCCGGAATATTAAGTTCATAAGCTTCGTGAATAACATTCCCTGCAGTGTGATCACCAATATGTGGTAAAAGGGAATAAGTAAATTCATGCTCGTGCATATCTGCCAATGGATCCGGGTTTTTGGGAGATCGCAAAAGATTCAGACTAATAACGTTTCCTTTAATTTTATGACCATACTTGCAGTCATTTAAAAGTGCAACACCATAATTTGGTTGGGAAATATCTGCCCATTTATGCGCTACAACTTCAAACTGAGCCATATCCCAGGAAGTATTATAATGAGTTGGTCTTTTCACATGGCCGTACTGAATTTCAAAAGTGGCTTCCCTAGCCAGAATGTTTACAGGAAATTCCACCCGAAGCATATGATCCGTTTCATGCCAGTTTACATGTGTTTTAAAGTCAATTCTTTTGGAGTCATAATTAATATAAACTATTTGCTCAAGGGAATAATTATCGGCAATATAACTAAAAGACAAAGCCCCACGGATAGGACCAGATTCCTTTACTATAATCTCAGTTAGTTTGGGCTCGCTGGTGGTGGTTTCATCGTAAAAAATGTCCACATCCCAGGCATCCCAAAGGTTGGGAATATCCTGAAACAGTTTAAATCTGTTACCAGTTTCCCCCGGTAGAAGTACATCTCTGCCAGCTTCTTTATCCCAAATCCTGTAAATAGTCCCATCTATCTTACTGAATTCAACTTTGATCAAGTTATTCTCCAGTAAATTATCTTCCACATTTAAACCCAGACTTTCAGTTTTTGTCTTGCTTTGAGTTTCCCCAACTACGGCATGACCTAAAGAAGGAGTGGTAATCTCTACCAAAACACTTTTATTTCCATTCACGTCAATAGGCTGACTTTGTAAAGTATTTCCTCCGATGGCAGCAACATTTTCCCATGAAGTATTTTCAGGTAATTCCAATAAGGTTTTTCGTTCCCAACTCAGGCTATTGGTTATAGCAAAAGCATTTTCAAAAGTTGGATTGGATATTTTCGAACTCAACTTTTCATGGGCCTTTTGTAGAAAACCCTTCAATTCCAACATCGCTGCTTTATATTCGGCAAGGCATTCTACATGGACCTGAGAAATTGATGTTCCCGGAATAATATCATGAAACTGATTAAGCAACACTACTTTCCACAATCTGTCCAAATCCTCCTGAGGGTAATTCTCTAAATCGTAAATAGTATAAATGTATTCTACTTCCCGAAGCATAAATTCCAGCTTCCGGTTAAGTTTTTTGGTGAGGGCATGAGTAGTCAGCGTTCCCCGGTGTAATTCCAAATAAAGCTCACCATTCCATTTCTGTAAATCTCTGGAATCTCTTTCTGCTTTAATGAAAAAGTCACGGGCAAATTCCAACTTTACTTTTGGTAAATCTTCCAGATCTTTTGTTCGGAGTAATTTTTCCAGATAAATTCTTGATGGGCCTCCTCCGCCATCTCCTGCTCCATATAAAAATAAAGCATAAGGATTCCTTTCGGTATCAAAATTTTCCCTTTCCAGGTTTATTAAATCAGCTGAACTCACGTCCGATCGGTAATTATTTGGCGCTAGGAAATGGGAGAAAATTTCTGTGCCATCCAGTCCTTTCCAAACAAAAGTATGGTGGGGAAAAGTATTAAACTGATTCCAGGAGATTTTCTGAGTCATGAAATAGTTGACATCCGATTTCTTTAAAAGCTGAGGTAAGGCGGCACTATAACCAAAAACATCCGGCAACCATAAATTATCGACTTCTACATCAAATTCATCTTGGAAAAACTTTTTCCCATGAATGATTTGCCTCACCAGAGATTCCCCCGAAGTCAAATTGCAATCTGCTTCTACCCACATAGCTCCCTGGCATTCCCATTGTTGCCTTTTTATGGCATCTTTCATTCTTTGGTAAAGGCCAGGATAATTGTCCTTCATCATCTGATAAAGTACTGGCTGGCTGGCGCCAAACTTATATTCAGGATATTCATCCATCAGCAACAAAGCAGTGGAAAAAGTTCTTGCTGCTTTTCTCACAGTTTCCCTTAAAGGCCAAAGCCAGGCGATATCAATATGGGCATGCCCAATGGCTGATGCTTCTATGGCAGAGGCATTTGCCTTTTTATCTAATTCTACCTTTAAAATTTCTCTGCAAATAGCCACTTCCTCTGGCCCACCATTTCCATATTTATTTACAACTTCATTTAAGGCAAAAATCAATAATTTTCTATGACGTGTTTTTTCATATAGTTCAGTCATTAAATTGGCTAAAAGATCGAACTCTACAAATAATTTCCACTTTTCCCTATCGAAAATGGCCAGCTCTGCCTGATTAAAAACACCATCTTCCATCGACTCATAGGTGAGCACATTTTCAGCACCAAGAATATTATTTGCTCCTGCATCCACCATAAGTTCAACCTTTTCCCCTCCTTTAGCTTCTGTGAAAAGACAAACCCTTTTTTTGATGATGGTCTCTTTCATGGTCCACTCGATTCGCTTATTAGTCAGTCCCTGAACCGGGTTACCACCATTATCGAATACACAACCTTCTCCTCCAACATCTATCAATGCTACAACTTCCTTTCCTGCAAATTCATCGGGTACTCGTCCCTGAAATTTAAACCATGCACATTCATAAAGAGAACCCCATTTTTTGCCAGGCTGGATAATATCATAAATAGCTGTTTGGGCATGTTCATAGGAAACAGGTTCCTTTGTTTTATAGTAAAATGCCTTCATAGGCACCGGATCATAATAGTAATTGTATTTTAATTTTGTTCTGAATTTTTCAATTCGATCGATAGTTAAATTGGAATGTTTCTTCATGTAAATTTAAATTGCCTTGTTTTGTCCAAAATCCTGATTTTCAAAAAAAATGGGAAGTCATATGACTACTTCAAATAAAATCAATCTTTTAGATATAAAAAATTGAAAATATTTTTTACCTTCCTATTTTTCAATCAGGAAAATTAAAAGTGCTATTGCGTTAGCAGACAAATAGTTATGTTTTTATGAATGTAAAAATCAGCTGGTAGTAGTTATCATATTTACAAGTGAGAATAGACAGAAAAGATGCACTGGAATTTCTGCAAATAATTTGTTTTTGAAATCTACATTTTGCAGAAAAGTTACACCAATTATCCAATATTGGTTCTTAAATTTAGGGCAATTGAGTTTTTTTACAAATCTTTTTGATTGGGAATGAAGAATTTTAATGGAAAAGTAGTGTGGATTACCGGAGCTTCTTCCGGAATTGGCGAAGCATTGGTGAGGCAATTTTCTGAATTTGGGGCAAAGCTAATTTTATCCTCCAGAAGGTTGGAAGCACTGGAAAAGGTGGCTTCTGACTGTGATCTCAATGAGGAAAGTAAATTGATTTTACCTATTGATTTATCTGAATATAAGGACTATCAACCTTATGTAAAGAAGGTGGTCGAAAAATTTGGGAGAATTGATGTTCTGATCAATAATGGAGGAATAAGCCAGCGATCCAGATTTGCAGAAACTGAATTGAGTGTTTTTAAA
>JAHQVQ010000241.1 GCA_019634305.1 Flammeovirgaceae bacterium
ACCGGTTACTATTATTTCCGAGAAATAGTAATCTCTCTATTAGTCTTTTACGGCAAAATAATACACGGTTAATTTTGAATTACTACTTATAAAAAAAATGAGAAAACTAGTATTTTTATCCACTGTACTTTTCCTTACTACTTCACTTTATGCTCAGAAGGGAAAATCACTCCATCCAAAAACAAAGGGAAAAGGCTGGACGGATCTTTTCGCAAAAGATTTATCCAATGCCAATTATCCCGATGGTATATGGACTACAGATAAAGAGGAGTTAACCGCTTCAGAAGATCAAGCAATCTGGACAGAAAAAACTTATGATAATTTTATACTCGATCTGGAATTTAAAAATGCTGATGGAACCAACAGCGGGGTCATTGTCTATTGCTCAGATATGAATAACTGGATTCCAAATTCGGTGGAAATCCAAATTGCTGATGATTATGCAGAAAAGTGGGCTACCTCTGCCAAAGACTGGCAATGTGCAGCAATATTCGGCCACCTCCCTCCCAAAGAACAAAAAATAGTGAAAAAACCAGGAGAATGGAATCACTACACCATCACCTGTATTGATCAGAATATAAAAGTGGTACTCAACGGGAAACTTGTAACACAAATGGACATGAGCAAGTGGACATCAGGAACCACAAATCCCGATGGCAGCCCAATTCCAGAATGGCTCAACAAACCTTTCGCAGAACTTCCTACACAAGGAAAAATTGGTTTACAAGGCAAACACGCTGGCGCACCAGTCTGGTTCAGAAATATGAGGATTAAAGAGTTGGATTAGCACTAACTAATTTGGGATAAGGGAGCCCCCTTGTCCTAATACAATATTAAAATAAAAATGAAACAATTCTATGTAATAATATCTATCACTTTCATTAAAGTAAACTCCACTTTTCTCTAGATCCAAATCCACTCTCCATCAAAAATAACCTAGAGATGGAGCAATTGGTTTAAAAGATGGAAAGATTATCTACGCAGAGGCAGATTTTGTAGAAACGACTGATAAGATAATTTCGCTAAACTTTGAGAAACCAGGCTCTGCCAATCAATTAAAAACAAAATTGGAAAGTATTTTATAACAAAAATATAACCGCTTAAATAGTAAATCTGTACAAGACCGGATATTCCCAATATCTTAATCCAATTACTTGGAACTTCAAGTATTTATAACTAATCATTAAACTTAATAGAATGAAAACTAAAACTATTTTTTTATTACTAGCTATTCTACTTTTTAGCATCTTATCCCAAGCCCAAAATTTACCTGGTATTACAGATTCAATTTTTTCTAAAACACTTAATGAGCAACGTAAATTCCAGGTAGTCCTACCAGAAAATTATGACCCAGAAAAAAGTGATCAATATGGTGTAATTTATTTATTGGATGGAAAGGGAAATTTGAAACTTATGGAAGGTTGCCAGAAATTTTTACAAAATCAAGGGTATATTCCTCCTCTTATTATTGTTGCGGTTTTCAATGTTGACAGAAGCCGAGATTTTTTACCCTCCCATATGGATCAAACTCCTACTTCTGGTGGTGCCCCAAGTTTTCTTGAGTTTTTTAAATTGGACCTTATTCCACATATCAAAAAAAATTACCCAGCCAATGATGAGGCTATTCTTTATGGTCATTCTTTTGGTGGAGTATTTTCTACATACGCACTTCTCACAGCACCAAACTTATTTTCATCTTATATCGCTGTTGATCCTAGTTTTTGGTGGGACAATGGTTTTATGCAGAACCTGGCAAAAGAGAAATTATCTTCTATTCAAGGTTTAAATAAAGTTCTTTTTATCACAGGAAGAGAGGGAAGTGCCTATGCCAACATGGGATTAAATAGCATGGATTCTATTGTTAATGAAAATGCACCAGAAGATCTCGATTGGAAAAGTGTTGCCTATCCTGATGAATCTCATGGATCAGTTCGCTACAAAAGTATTTACGATGGATTAAAATTCGCTTATCTCGATTTTAACCAAAGAAAAATTGAATTCCATCCGATGAATGGAATACTCTTAAAAAATCAACCCATTGAAGTTTGGAATTTTTCCGATCATCCAGATATGAGATATACAACAGATGGATCCGAACCAACTTCCTTATCTCAAAAAATGGAGCCAAAAATCCAACTCTCCGGACCTGTAGAATTGAAGGTAAAAAGTTTTTCAAAGAGGGGAAAACAAAATGCAATAGCTATAGGGAACTTTGAGGTAGGTGAAACCTTACCCGCTAAGAAAAAATTAAAGAAAGCTCAGTCAGGTGGATTGCACTATAGCTACTACGAAGGCCAATGGGATTCTCTACCGAATTTTGAATTATTAAAACCAGTAAAAGAAGGACATATTGATGAAAATTTTAACCTAGAATCCTTACCCAAACAAGAAAATTTTGCCTGTGTATTTGATGGTTTTTTAAAAATTGATGAAGAAGGGTATTACATATTTGCACTTGATTCAGATGATGGTTCAAGTTTTTATTTAGGAGGCCGAAAAATTATGGAGTATAACGGACTTCATGGCATGGGAAATACCAAATCATTTATTTTACCATTGGAAGAGGGCTATTATCCTATAAAAATCGAGTTTTTTCAAAAAGAAGGAGGAGCAGATCTTCAATTCGAATATCTAAAACCGGGAAAACAACAACCTGAAGATATTCCTCTCAGTGCACAATATAGTGTAAAGTAAAATGAAAGATATACGATTGCATTTCGGCAATTATTCATAAGTAATCGGTCAAATTTAAATATATTCTATTTTGCCACAACTGATTGATACTGAGATGTCATCGCTCTATATAAAATAGTGTGCTGGCACTTAGTTATAGTTTCTTACAGATAAGAAATGGTTTAAGGAAGACTTTTGCTCCTTCTTAGCCTTCTGTTTTTTGTTAGTTTTTGGAGAATCCTAGCCTGTCTTTAAGTTGCTATTATCACAACTAATCCTAAGTCAATTTATCAAAAACTAGATTTGCAGAAAAAAATGTCTGTTGGAAACGGACTTTCTCACTCTTAAAAATGGTTATTTTAAAACTAATTTTTTAGCTCATTCAAATAAACAATTTTAGTATTCAATTCTGTTCTATCTACTCCACTTACTTCAAAGAGTATTTCAAAAAATTCCGGTACTTCACCGAATTTCTTTTTTAGTTCTCCGGTGATTTCTTCCAATATTTTGGGATCAGTGAAATTTTTTGTTGCCTGAGAGGCTCCTGTGTCCCAAAAACCACCCAGTATTAATATTACATTATTATTAGGACCAGGATATTTAGCTACAAAACTATAATCTTTATGGAAAGCATCCGGATTTCCAGAAGGGCCAAATACCACATCCTTTCCAAGGCTATCCACATACAAACTCATTTCGTTAGCATTGAGCAGACTAAATTTGGATTGCTGAAAATAGTTTTTAAACCAACCCAGGTTTTTTAATAATCCACATACAATTAGGTTATTATCGTGTAAATCTTTGGGATTTAGCCGGGAAACTACCCGAATATTAAAATCCTTATTTGCGGATATAAAAACTTCTGTCAGGCTTTTTATCCAATATGCACTATTCCTGACAAGAAAATTATAGGTAAGGTTTTCGGTTTTCCCATCGTATTCTGGATTGCTTTCTATAAATGCATCAAAATCTTCCTGAGAATTGATATTGTAATCCCGAATGGCCCTGTCTTTTTGCAGGTGTTCATCGTATTCCAAAAAAATGAACATATCTCCCAACATTACAGTTGCTGGAATTTCTGAATCAAGAATATCCTTCCAAATCTCATTTCTATTCAGGGTATTGTTACTATCATTTTCTTCATCATTTGAAAATGCAAAAAACAAATTGAGGGCAATGGAAAAAAGTAAAATTATCAATAATGGAATTAAATAATTTTTAAAGGTTTGATTTTCCTCTTCTAATAAAAATTCATTTCCTTTTTCGGCTCTTTTAGTAAATGCTACTTTGTAACTCCCTTTGGGAATTTCTAAAATCACTTCTTCCTTTTTTCCAGAATTTTCAAAATAGGTATTTAGCTTTTTTCTCAGATTAAAAAGATAAACCCTTACCATGGTACTTTCAGCCGGATTGAAACTGTTTTTGCCAAAAATCTCCGTAGCTATGGTAGTTTCTTTGGGAATATCGTTAATCATTGTTCCTTTTACCAAATACTTCAGCAAGTTCTGATAAGTCTTCGATCTTCCAAAATCAGGGCTTTCTATAATTCGGTCAACAAGATCCGTATGTTCGTTCTTTTTCAAATCCATTTACAGCTGCAAATCGCTAAATTAAGCCTTTTTAAAATATTACTACAAGCCACAGCAAATAATTTGAACGCTAAAGCAAAAAACCTTTAAAATTGATAAAATCTGTACCTGATTTAATTTTGAAACGGTTTTTTAACAGTTAATAAAACAGTTTCTCTAACTTCTATCCCACATTTATTTTTCCTACCTTGGGTAGTAATTGTTTTTAAGCTGTTGGTTTAATTTTATCCGATTACCAACCATTCAATTATTTAACTACAATGATTTATCGTAAACTGATGCCTTATTTTACCAGGATTTCATTCCTTTTCATGGTTTACTTTTTTGTAAGCTGTGGTACACCAAAGCCAGATGAAATTATAGCATTTGAAAAAGATCTTCCAGAAAAGGTTGATTTCAATCTCCATATTAAACCTATACTTTCAGACAGGTGTTTTGCCTGCCATGGACCAGATAAGGCAAATCAAAAAGCTGATTTGAGACTTGATACTCCCGAAGGAGCTTTTGCTGCCATTGGGGATAACCTTGACAGACATGCTATTGTTCCTGAAAAATTAGGTAAAAGTGAAGTGTTCAAAACAATCATTTCTGATGACCCGGAATTGATGATGCCCCCTACTGAATCAAATCTCACGCTTTCACTGGAGGAAAAAGCCCTAATTATCAAGTGGATAGAACAAGGAGCAGAATATAAACCTCATTGGTCATTTATTACAGCAGAAAAAAAGGATATTCCTAAAGTAATAAATGAGGCATGGGCGAATAATGAAATAGATCATTTTGTTCTGAAAAAAATTGAACAGAAAGAATGGAACTTCGCTGAAAAAGCAAATAAGGAAACACTTATCAGAAGAACCAGTTTTGACATTACCGGCCTCCCCCCTACTCTTAAAGAAATTGAAACATATGTTTCTGATAATTCCCCCAATGCATTTGAAAAAGCCGTAGATCAGTTATTTTCTTCCTCTGCTTATGGAGAAAGGATGGCTGCAGAATGGATGGACATTGCCCGATTTGCGGATAGTGATGGCTACCTTGACGATAAACATCGGAACCTTACGCCATGGAGGGACTGGGTTATCAAATCATTTAATGAAAATATGCCTTATGACCAATTCATTTCCTGGCAAATGGCAGGTGATTTAATGCCCAATGCCACTCAGGAACAAGTTTTGGCTACAGCTTTTAATCGACTACACAAAAAAAATGCAGAAGCGGGAATTGATTTTGAAGAATATAGAGTAGAGTATGTGGCTGATAGAACCAATACACTTGGTGCGGCATTCATGGGATTAACTATGGAATGTGCCAGATGTCATGATCATAAATATGATCCCATAAGTCAGGAAGATTACTATAAATTATTCGGCTTTTTTAATAGCACCAATGAATTGGGTACTCCTGTTTATGGACCTGATCAGACTCCTGGCCCTTCCCTATTGCTTACCTCTGATGAACAGGAAAAACAAGTTAGCTTTCTTAAAGGTCTGATTTCTGAAAAAGAAGCAAAACTTTTAGAATTAGGAAAACAATATAAAAAAATCCCTGAAAAACCTATTGATATTGAGTTGTTGAAAAATTCCCTTAAAACCGGACTTCTGGCACATTATCCATTTGATAAATTCCAGGAAAAAGGGGGGAATACCATTTCTCCAAATACCGTATCATCTTCCAAACCTGCTACTTTAAAAGAGCCTATTATAAAGGAAGGGAAATTTGGGAAAGGCCTATTTGTTGGAGATTATAATAGAATATCACTTGGTGAAAAAATTGGCTGGTTTGAAAGAACTGATCCATTTTCAGTTAGTCTGTGGCTTTATCCAGATACCACCTATAAAGATGTAGCGATTTTTCATCACAATGAAGTTTTAAGATTGGGAACGAAAGGCTACCTGATGCAAATGAGGGATAATAAAATTGTTTTTACCATTTCCCATTCTTGGCCTCACAACGCCATTGAAGTAGTTACGGAAAAAGCATTGCCAATAAAAGAATGGACCCAGGTGACCATGACCTATGACGGCTCCAGTAAAGCAAAAGGTATTTCTCTTTATTTTAATGGACAAAAACAACCGCAATCTACTGAGCTGGACAACTTATATAAAACCATTTTATATGAATATGATATTATTACCTATGGTTATAATGGTTTTCAATTAGCCCAACGCGATAAATACATCCCGTTTAAAAATGGAGGGCTAGATGATGTGAAAATTTTTACCAAAGAACTCTCTCCACTTGAAGCACTTTATAATTTCGACCAGAAATCAATTTCAGCATTGGATGAAAATTCTAGGAAAAATTATTGGGCTGATTTTAAAGTCAGAAACAATTCCGAAATACAGCAATTGAAATCTGATTTAAAAAAAATCAGGGATGAAGAAAACCAATACCTGAAACAAGTCCCTGAAATTATGGTGATGGGAGATTTACCTGAACCTAGAAAAACTTATATTCTTAATCGGGGAGATTACAGGGCTCATGGGGAAGAAGTGCTTCCAGGTACTCCTGAGAGTATTTTACCTTTTGATGATAATTATCCAAGAAATAGACTTGGGCTGGCCAAATGGCTTACAGATTCTAAAAATCCACTTACTGCCAGAGTAGTTGTCAATAGAGTTTGGCAGCAATACTTCGGGAAAGGGCTTGTGAAAACTTCGGATGATTTTGGAAATCAGGGAGATTTACCCACCCATCCGGATTTATTGGATTGGCTGGCAGTTGATTTTATGGAATCAGGCTGGGATTTGAAAGCCTTACAGAAAAAAATTGTGCTTTCTGCTACTTATCAGCAATCCTCTAAAACCACACCTGAAATGCTGGAACTCGATCCTGATAATATTTTTCTGGCCAGAGGATCCCGATTCCGTTTATCTGCAGAAGCCATTCGGGATAATGCATTGGCCATTAGCGGCTTATTGGTTAATAAAGTTGGAGGAAAAAGCGTATACCCTTATCAGCCAGAAGGACTTTGGGATGAACTATCCAATAAATCGTGGCGATATAAATATTTGCAGGAACCAGGTGAAGGGCTTTACCGAAGAAGTTTATATACCATTTGGAAACGTACCAGTCCACCTCCGGGAATGCTGATTTTTGATGCACCAGAACGTAGTGTTTGTACCGTAAAAAGGCAAAATACCAGCACACCACTTCAGGCTTTGGTTTTACAAAATGATCCCCAATTTCAGGAGGCTTCCCGCTTTATTGCCCAGCGGATGTTACTCGAAGGAAGAAATGATCCTTTATCCTTTGGTTTCCAACTCATTACAGGAAGAAAGCCAATGGAAAAAGAAACAAAACTTATCAATCAGCTATATGAAGCAGAATTTGAGAATTTTAAAAATCATCCTGAAAAAGCAGACAAATACCTGAATATTGGGGAATCTGATTACCGCAAAGAATTACCCAAACCACAACTTGCTGCTTTAGCTGTAGTGGCCAATACGATATTAAATACAAGTGAAGGGTATACGAGGAATTAGGTAAGTTATTTATCTATTGTTTTAGGGATGAAAAACCTACCCCCAGCCCTTTCCAGAAGGGGAAATAAGTTTTAAAACTTCTAAAAAAAGAAGAATTTAAAAAAATAGCATTTCAATCGAACAGAAGGGATTTTCTTAGAAAAACTACTATGGGACTTGGTGGAGTCGCTTTAGGTTCATTGTTTGCCAATACAAAAGCGCTTGGAAATAGCTTCTCGCAAAATTTTCAACCCATTCAGGGACCACATTTTGCCCCAAAAGCCAAGCGGGTCATTTATCTTTTCCAAAGTGGTGGGCCCTCCCAAATTGAGTTATTCGATTACAAACCAAAGTTACGGGAAATGCACGGGCAGGAAATTCCCGATTCGGTTCGGGGAGAACAAAGGCTTTCCGGAATGGTTTCCAATCAGGCTACCTTCCCTTTGGTCGGATCGCATTATGATTTTGTCCAATATGGAAAAAATGGAGCCTGGGTCAGTGAACTTTTTCCACACACTGCAAAAGTGGTTGATGATCTTTGTATCATTAAATCCATGCATACAGAAGCCATCAACCATGAACCAGCAGTCATATTTTTTCAAACTGGTTCCCAGCAAACTGGTCGTCCGTCCATAGGTTCCTGGCTAAGTTACGGACTAGGCAGTGACAATGAAAACTTACCTGCTTTTGTGGTTTTGGTTTCGAAAGGAAGTGGCGCCCAACCTTTGAATGCTTCTTCGTGGGGAAATGGATTTCTTCCTTCCTATCATCAGGGAGTACAATTTAGATCGGGTAAAGATCCTGTGCTTTACCTTAATAATCCTGAGGGAATAGATGTCACAGACAGACGAAGAGCTTTAGATTATATGAAGGATTTGAATAAAGTTCAACAAGAACTTTGGGGTGATCCGGAAATTGAGTCAAAAATAAACCAGTATGAAATGGCTTACAGAATGCAAACTTCAGTTCCTGAAACAGTGGACCTTTCTAATGAACCTGATTATATTTTCGATATGTATGGTGAAGATGCACGGAAACCCGGTACTTATGCAGCCAATTGTTTACTCGCCAGAAGACTGGCTGAACAGGACGTGCGTTTCATTCAACTTTATCATATGGGTTGGGATCAGCATGGTAATTTGCCAAATGGCATCAAAAGAATGGCTCAAACCAGTGATCAGGCCACCGCAGCATTAATCACCGATTTAAAACAAAGAGGTTTGTTAGAAGATACGCTTGTAGTTTGGGGCGGGGAATTTGGCAGAACCAGTTTCTCGCAAGGAAGATTGACTAAGGAAAATTACGGTAGAGATCATCACCCAAGATGCTTCACTATGTGGATGGCCGGAGCCGGAGTAAAAGCAGGTTATGTACATGGGGAAACCGATGATTTCAGTTACAATGTGGCTAAAGATGGGGTACATGTGCATGATTTTCAAGCTACTTTGCTACATCTGATGGGGATGGACCATGAGCGATTGACTTTTAAGCATCAGGGAAGGCGGTATAGGTTAACTGATGTACATGGAGAAGTAGTAAAGGCTATTTTGGCTTAAATAATACCTCCCAGTAAAAGATAACAATAACCTTTGGGAATGCCCGTAGATGGATATTAAATTAATTCTTTGAAGTTGGGTAGAATTTAGAGTAAAAGCTTTAGCACATATATTTAATAAATAAAAGAATATTCTATTTAAATTTAATGAAATAATGTGTTTTTATTTTAAAAATAGTACACTAATTTTAAAATAAGCAAGAAATAACTAACGTACACATCACGTTCATCCAATACGTTTTAAATAATTTAATCAAAACGAAATTTGGATGAATAAAATTACACAAAAACTTGCCTTAATTTTCGGGTTGCTTTTAACCCATCAGCTTTCCATCGCCCAAACAAATGTTTCGGGAACACTCACAGAAAATACCACCTGGACTGTTGAGAATTCTCCTTATCAATTGACCGGAGATGTGGTTGTTCCTAAT
>JAHQVQ010000242.1 GCA_019634305.1 Flammeovirgaceae bacterium
ATATAGAATCTGTACTTAGACCCTACACTCATCAGCTGTACTCCTTCAGTCCATCCTCCTATTACACGATTCAATGGAAACGTAGCAGGCTCTCCTCTATCAACCGAGCTATCAAATACAGTTCCGTCTAATAGGGTACCATGATAATGAGCAGTAATGGTATCTTCAAGTTTTGGAGAAGCTCCAGAACCTTCTTTTATCACTTCATATTGTAAGCCACTTTCTAAAGTTATAACCCCTTCCTTTTTAGAGTTTTCTTCTAAAAATTTTTGACCTTCTTCAAGGTTTACACCTGATGCTTCATTGGCTTTAGCCATCTGTTCTTGTTGCTTGGCCATGAAATATTTTTGTATCACCATTTGAGCATTTTCGTCAGAAACGAGGCAATCATTCTTTTTCAATACATCATTGATGCCAGCTACTACTAAATCAATATTAAAATCTTCTTCACCAGTCTGTTGCACAAAAGATTGAGCAAAAGTCATCCCGGCACTATAGCTTAAAGAATCCTTGTCATTGTTTAAAGCAACATCAGAAGAACCTCCTCCGTTTAATCCCATTTTATCGCATGCACTAAACCCAATTAATAAACCAATAAATGCAATAATGTTTAATCTAATTTTCATTGTTCTAATTTTAAAGCCATCTTCTCCTTCACTACGCTTTTACCTAGCTATAAAAAAGAGGAAACAGCAATTTTCTATTTTCAAAAATTATTTACACACAAAGATGAGAAAGAATTTCCCAACCTTATAATAATATCTTAATTTGTTGTCTGGTAAGTAGGAAGAAATTATTTTAACTAGAAACCGGAACAGTTTAATGGATTCTTTTACTGATTTGAATCTTGTTTTTAATGATTTATTCTTTGGTTTCTAACTTCTAATTCTGAACAGATGAAAGTTTATAATTTACTGGTAACAACCTTATCAATTCTTTTGTTATTAAGTTGTAGTGATCAGTATGTAGTGAATTCGAAATACGATTCAAAAGACAATTTTGACAAATATAAAACTTATGATTGGTCAGAATTTCAGGAGGGTGTGAAACCAGGAAATCCTTTACATGACAATGATTATATAAGAGAAATAATTAACGAAACCATTGAAGAGGAAATGCAGGATAAAGGATTTAAAAAATCTGAAAACAATCCTGATTTATTTATAGAGTACTTTATCAATTTGGAAGACAAGGAATCGGTAATTACCGCTCCCTTGGACTTTGGAGGAGGTTCAAATAATAATTATGAGGTAATAAAAGAGGAGTTAAAAAAGGCCATGCTGATTATTCATATTGAAGATCGGCTTAAACAAAAAACACTATGGATTGGTAGTGCTGAAAGCCTGATTGAATCCTCTCCTAAGAATTTAGATAAGAAGGTAATTAAGGTAATAGAGGAAATATTTGAAAAGTTTCCTGAGTTAGAAAAAAATCCGGATGCTATCATTCATTAAATTTTTTAAAACATGTTTGTGATTTAAATTTCCTTTAATTATCAAAATGTAACACTCCCTTTTGAACAAGTCTTACCAGCTACAAGGTTTATATGTGAAACTTTAAACAAGTGAAAAGATGGAAAAAGACAGAACAGCCATAGTAATAGGAGCTACTGGGTTAATTGGTTCATCATTAGTAATAAATTTACTTAATGAAGATAGCTACAATAAGATTCAGGTTTTTTCAAGAAGACCTTTGGATGTGTTAAATGATAAAATACAGGTGAATACTGTGGATTTTGACAGGTTACACGTTTCAAAGGGGCTCATTAAGGCTCAGGATGCTTTTTGTTGCCTTGGTACAACCATGAAAATGGCCGGATCAAAAGAAGCTTTTTATAAAGTAGATTTTACCTACGTCCACGAGTTTGCCAAAATTTGTCAGGACCAGGGTGTTGAAAGATTTTTCCTTGTAACTGCCCTTGGAGCTAATGCCAACTCACTTTTTTATTACAACAAGGTGAAAGGGGAAATTGAACAAGCAATTGAAAAATTACCTTTCAAGGCGGTTCATATATTCCGACCTTCTTTATTATTGGGTAATAGGAAAGAAAAAAGATTTGGAGAAGATTTAGCTAAAACTTTTAATACAGTATTCCAGCCATTCATTCCCAAAAAATACCAGGGAATTGAGGGAAATCTAGTGGCTTCTGCCATGATAAAAGCAGCAAATACTAATCAAGAAGGAATTCACTATCATTTGTCAAAAGAGATAAGGGAAGAAGTAGAATCCTGATTCGTGTTTTTACCATTATTTAAATTTCATTTTCAAAAAAAATAAGATTTTTTTATGCTCTTTTAGGGGGACAGATGAAAAAATGCTACATTAATAAAGAAGTCAGAGGATAATGAGCCAAAACCAATTTTATCCCAACCTAATTCAGAGTGCACGTGTCAGGATAATTGAGTGCAAGTAATTTTTTAACTTTTTGGAATTAGCCGGCTATCTTAAATTGTAAAGGGTATTTTTTTTAGTACCTGAATTACTTAAACGACCAGGATCTGTATCATGATCAGCGAAGAAAAAATCATAAAAGGGTGTTGCAAGGGAGACCGAAAAGCACAAGAGTTCCTATACACTACCTTTTCAGGAAAGATGTACTCGATTTGTCTTCGTTATGCTAAAAAGCAGGAAGATGCTGATGATATTTTACAGGAAGCGTTCGTGAAGATATTCAACAACATTAAGAATTTCCGAAAAGAATCCAGCCTTTTCTATTGGATGAAAAGGATTATGATTAATACTGCACTTAATTACCAACGCAGCAAGCTGTACCTATACCCAATGGTAGATGTAAATGATTTACACTACCTGGCAGACAGGGATTTCACCCTGTCAAATATCCATTTGGAGGATTTATTAAAAATGCTTCAAAGGTTACCGGATGGGTGCAGAGTAATTTTCAACCTTTATGCTATTGAGGGCTTTCAGCACAAGGAAATTGCTGAAATGTTAAAAATCAACATTGGTACTTCCAAATCTCAATATTCAAGGGCGAAAAGCTTGCTCAAAGAAATGATACTGACTTCTGAAAATATTTATTATGAAAGGCTCAAACAACAAGTTTAGAACTGACTTTGAAAATGCCTGGAAAGATGCTTTTGATGGTGCAGAAAGTCCGCCAAACCCTGATACCTGGAAAAAGATTGACGGAGAATTGAATAAGGCGGCTTTTGTGAAATATAAAGGCTATTACAAAATTTACAAAGCAGTTGCAGCACTTGCTCTTCTTATTACTGGTACCCTATCAATTTTATATTTCAGTCAGGGTGTTGAAAATAATTTGCTTTCTGAACAGCAAGAAAGTGAATTGATTTCTAATAATGAGAATTTAAATTCATCAAGTAAAAATTTAACTTCCGCACAAAATTTACCAACCGAAAATTCAGACCATATTGTTCACCCGAACAATGAAAACTTAAGTAAGGAACCTTTTTTCTTTATGGCTCCTTTGGAGACGGAAAAGAGTGAAGCAAAAATTGCTTTTCAACAAGGTTTTGAAAATGACTTGACTCCTGTTGTAATTGAGGAACAAACTGAAGGAGGAATGGCCGCAGCCAATCAATCTATAAAGCAGAATACCATTTCAACAAGAAATTCTATCCTTGCCAATAAACATCAATTTCATGTAGTAGCCATTCCAACCAAATTTTTGGACATAGAAAAAAAGTCCGGAAAAGATTTTCCATTGGTAACAAAAAAATCGGAATTTAACTGGTATAATAATTTGGAGGAAGAGGAATCTAAATCTTCCAGAAAGCAGAATGAACTGTATGCCAATGTTAACCTTAATTCTGGTTATTTCAATCCTAATTTTGAGGGAGGAAATATGCTTGTAAATACACTTACAAATGCTACAAGCGTGATTAATAATGTTCCAAACGCTATTCCTGCAAATGATCTTGGACTTCAAAACTCTCCGGATGCATCTTTTAGTTATGGAATAAATATGGGAATGAAACTCGCTGGGAAATGGGTGATTGAGGGAGGAGTATCCTATGCAAATTATAATTCTACTATGCAGACCAATGTTGCTCTACATGGAACACAGGGTGAAGCTGCCATCCCTATTACTTTTCAGACCAATACCGAAAACTTTGGGTTAATATCTCCTTCTGTTTTGGATGTAAATTCTTCCCATTCCTTAAATAATTCCTTTGAATTTGCTTCAGTACCAGTACAGGCTGGATATGTGATAGGGCAAAAAAAGCTAAGTATGATTGTAAAAGCTGGTGTGGCTTCTGACTTTTTCATTAGAAATGAAATCTCAGAAAATAGTGAAACAGGCTTTTCAGTAGCAACAAACCCTGGTGATGTGGATAGCCAGTTTCGAAGAGTTTATTTTAATGGATCTGTTGGAAATGAGGTAAATTATTCCATTCACGATAATTATAGTTTATCTGTTGAAGCCACCTACAGATTTGCCTTAAATTCGTTTACAAAACCAAGTGCCAATTTTTCAAGTAATCCTGACGGATATGCTATTGGAATGGTATTCAGGTATCATTTTAAAAACTAATATCCAGGGTAAAAATATTTAGAATTTTAGTTAGATTACTATTTCCCCGAACAAAGCCGGTGAATTTCATCGGCTCTGTTTTTTTAAGGATGATTCCCTTTTTTCATTTTCTTGAATTTTCCCTTATAATTTCTAAGTTTCAACCTATTCTTATTTTTGGAAACGGGTCTTTTGACATTGCTTTTAGGAGTCCTGTCAAATAGTTTTTTGCTGCTATCATTTCTGCTCTGGGATCTACTTCTACTACTTGATTTACGTTGTTTGCTTGGTTTGTTTAAACCAAGATTAGATACCATTAGATTCTCATTAAACACAAATCTTAGCGAAATTTCATCTGTTCCTCCAAAGTCGCTTCTGTATTCATTAGTAAAGGATTGTCGGGAATAGGCTATTGTGAAATTTTGTAGCGTAACCCCAGCACCAATATTAAAAGTAGCATTGTTTCTATAAGCACCACCAATTGTGATCATATTATTATAGGTGTAATATAGACCCATGTCCATGAGATCGACCTGTCCCACCATACTTCGGTAATGCAATCTGGGTTCAAGAACATCTCTGTCAGAAGCAAGTGGAATTTGGTAGCTGACAAAACCAGTAAACAAGTTTGGAAAGTAATTATTAACTTCTTGTTCTTCTGTATTTAATAAAGTCATTATTCTATTTACAGAACCACCTATCAATAAATAATCGATTTTAAAAGTTGTTCCAAAAGAAAAATCAAACTTATTATAACCTGGAAAATTGGTAATCAAAGGATCATTAACCTCCACAGCTTTAATATTTTTCAAATCCAGGTTAACCGCATTGTACTCAGCTGCCAGACCAAAGGAGATACTGGAATTAGCACTCAAACCAAGGTGATAAGCTGCAGACCCTGACAAATAAGTATAATTAAAGAAATTAACTTTTTCATTAAAGATATTTCCCCCAACACCAAATTTACCTCCCATTAGAGGAGTTTGTCCACTCAGATAAGTATTGTTTACATTACGTTCCAATGCCGACCATTGTTTTTGATAACTCAAATCAACAGAACCACTTTTTAAACCAGCCTGAGAGGGGTTATAAAGAAATCCATTGGTGAATTTTTGGCTGAAAAAGGGCAGTTCCTGGGCAGAAACCAGATTGGTAAAGAGAACCGTAAAACTTAGTATAGTAAAAAATATCTTCATTATTTAATGTTTTTAAAAACAGTTCCGGTTAAATTGTTAAGGAAAAACTCAAAAGGTTTTCCTCCTTTATTTACCAGTTATTGCTGGTGGAAGGGTTTAAGATCTTCAGTCAAAATGTTATTCCCGCACTATTGAAACCACCTCCGAAATTCTTTTTTGTCCTTCCTCCTCTTCATAAAGTAAAACACAAATATAGCTTCCTGAAGGAAGAGGTTTCCCATCAAAATCAGTAGCCGACCAGGTATTATTATAATTGGTAGTGGTAAAAACTTCTACTCCCCACTTATTTAATACTTTCACTTGATTGCTTGGGAAAAGGTCTATATTTTCAATAATCAATTCTTCATTTATGCCATCTCCATTTGGAGTGACAATATTCATGATAGTTACAGGAATTGCTTCTCCTTGAATAATTATAGAAATGATAATCAAATTATTCTCCTCATCTTCTTCATCCTGATCATTATTAGGATCGATTAATCCTTTTATGAAATAAATTCCTGGCGCAAGTGTTTCAGGAATAATGGCTGTACTGGTTTCCGATCTTTCTTCCCCAGAAGCCAGCGCCTGAATGGTCTGCTCACTTACCGGAACGTCATCATTTTTAATTTCAGGTTCGGCATCTTTGGAGATAAAATACCGGATAGAACTTACAGCCCCATCTCCCTGGCCAATATTAGAGATATTGACAAGATAATTGATGGTTTCCCCTGCCTTTACTTTTCTGGCAGTTGCACCTTCTACAGATTGACCAATAAAATCTGGTAAAAGCACGTTCGTAGCCAGCTCTATAGTAATATTGGCTGTGCCTGTGGAAAGGGAAAAGTCTTTTCCATCACTCGCTTTAAAATCAAATGAAGTCTGACCTGTCCAGTCTTCATCAGGAAAAAAGAAAAGACTATTAATTTCTTCAGCCAATATTTCCTGACCCTGAACCACTACATTATTCCCCAAAAACAATTGTCCGTTTACTGGAAGAGATTCAATTTTTATCAATTCTAATTTATCCCCTTCATCCTCATCGGTGAACCACACATTAAAATCTCTTAATTGGAATTTTAACGAATCATTGGCCTCACCTTTTTTATTAAAATCAGCAATATTGGGAATATTATTTTCACTACCATTTCCTTCATTCATCTTAATAAAAGCAATATTACTATAGGGAGAAATTTCTTCATCCTCTACTGCTATCACTCTTATCCTATAATAATAGGTGATTTCAGTTTCCAGAGGTGTAGTATCCACAAACTCTTTTAATTCACTTACACCTATTGAGGCTATAGAGATAAAATTTTCAGCATCTCCATCCGATCGCTCAATGTAAACACTATCTTCCTTGCCCAGAATATTATAATTCCAATTTAATTTGGCATTGTTTACCCCTTCCTGGGTTGCTGTAAGTCCATTTGGAGCCAATAGCGTAAGTTCAGCGATTCTTAAAACTACTTTGGTAATTCCACTTTCACACTGAGTTGTTGTACCATCCGGATTAAATTGTTGTAAACCCAAAGCATAAGTACCTGTGTTATCTGAAGAAAAGGTCACGTCAAACGGTTTTCCATCTTCTGTTGGCGAGAATGAAGGACCAGTAAATATCACTCCATTATTTCCATAATCTTGATAATGCCATTTAAAATTAGCTCCAGGAGCTCCTAAGGCAGTGATAATTCCAATGGGATCACCCTTCACAACAGTAACTACATTATCTGGATGACCTTCTATGGATGGTGAATCATATTCTCCAGTAATTTTTATATCTAAACTAGCTGTTTCTTGAGTATCATTATTAGTCACTTTAATATTAGCTTCGGGTGCTCCAGACCATTGAATATAAATTGTTCTTGTATCTGAAGATGTTCTTATTACAATACCAACACTCCCTGGAAGTGGATCCCATGAATAATTAGTTCCTTCTTGATTTACCGTATAATCTAAAAAAGAAGCATCCGAACATACCAAAGCATCTCCCAAAATCGCCAGTCCATCATCTTCACCCAGATCATCTTCCAGGCTTAATGTTATTCCTCTGGTGTATAGGGTAAGATCATTTAGCTCATCATTGGTGATTTTAGCATGATATGTACCTAAGTCACTTGATTGAATTCTTTGAAGCTTAAGCTTATTTTCAGTAGAAGAGGTTACAAATACACCATCCTTATACCACTCATAAGAATTAGTCGTAACATTGGCATCCACCACCAGGTCAATAGTAAAACTGGTTCCCAAAGTGACCACTTCAGTTTTTTCAGTGCCAACACTATCTTGATCAGAATAATCATCTAACAAACCTGCATTAGGCAACAAATCTTCAAAAGTAAGTTTGTTATCTTCTACGGTTATAGACACTTCAAAATCTGAAAAAAAAGCTGGATCAAAAACAGGAAGTTCATCTAATTCATTATTACCAAGAATAAGCTTTTTAAGGTTAGGCAATTGACCAATACCATCGGGTACTTTTCCGGTGAGTTTATTTCCAAAGAGTTTTAGCGTTGTCAATTTGGTTAAATTCCCAAAACTTTCAGGAATTTTACCTTCCAAATTATTATTACTAAGGTCCAGCATTTCCAAATTTGCCAATTCACCAATTCCTGTATTAATCTCTCCTTCCAAATTATTTCCCCTCACTTCAAGAATTTTAAGATTACCAAGATTCTTTATGCTATTTGGGATGCTTTTCAGTTTATTCTGGCTTAATAATAAAGTTTCCAGATTAGCAAGGTTGCCAATTTCATCAGGAATATCTCCCGAAATTCCAGAATCTACTCCTTGATTAGAAAGATTTAATTCGATAAGGTCGGTGAGATCTCCTAATTGACTTGGAATTTCTCCTAACAATTCATTTCCACTTAAATCCAGTTTTTTAAGATCTTTTAAATCCTTAAAAGAAGCCGGAATACCTTCCGAGAACTTGTTATCAGCAAGATCAAGAGAATCTAAATATGTCAAAACACCAATATCAGAGGGTATAGGACCAATTAATTCTTCATTTTTTGAGATATTTAAATATTTTAGTTCACTTAAATCCACCCAAATATTTTCGGGAAGAGGGTCCTCATTTATAAGTTTTTTGTTTTCCAAATTCAGCTCCACAACACAGTCTCCATCTAAAGTCACTCCTTCCCAGTTTGCAATGTTTTCGGGCAGTAAATCCCACTTCTTAGTATCATCAATGTATTGCCAGTTGAGGTAATCAGTGTTGATAGCGAGTTTTTCAAGTGCTGGGAAAACCTTTTTTTCACAGGAGGCAGTAACCGAAAGTCGAACAGGGTGAGTATATAATTTTAATCCCGGAATTGCATGATTGGTAATTTGACAAACATAATATCCACTGTGTTCTGTTTGCAGGTTTTGAATTTCTAGCTTTTGTCTGGTTTCAGTCAAAATAATTTCATCATCTTTATACCACTGAAATATATTATTGATAGAGGCCTGATCTTCAATATTGGCTATAATATTAAAGACTTCTCCAATGGCTTTTAATTCAGAGGTTGGAGTACCTATTGTATCTTGTGGAGAAACTGCTGCCAAAATATCAAAACCATACGGAAGTTGATCCTGTAAATTAATGATATCTTCAAAAGTCAATTTATTGTTACTCACATTTAGCGTAACCAAATTGTTTAGATCGGTCATATCTGGTAACACTTCAAGATTATTGTTACTCACATTTAGCGTAACCAAATTAACTAGATCATCTAAAGCAGGTAACTCCTTGAACTCATTATCCTTAAATATGATTTCTTCAAGACTTTCCGGGAAAATAAAACCAGGTTGAAACTCCTTAATATCATTATGGGTAATAATGAATTTTTTAAGATTGGCTAGATTAGCTAGACTATTTGGGATTGCTCCGATAACTCCCCTTTCGCGGGTAATGGTAAGTTCGATTAATTGACTTAAGGCACCGATTTCGTCAGGTATTGTTCCCGTCATTCCCCTTTCTACTATCTTAAGGCTAGTCACACATTCAGAAGAAGGAAGTGTTTTCACACCTTCCAAGGTTGCAAGATTTGCATTTATTTTCCATGGGTTTTTCCAGTTTGCGCCATCGGACTTATCATACACAGCCTTTAAAGTAACTTTATCATCATTATCACAATTAGGTAGTACCTCAAGTTCTACTTCAGTACTTCCAATGATAAAATCATTTTGGAGATTGGGATTAGGATTAGTAACATTTACAAAGTAAATACCACCATCTTCTTCTTTTACTTTTTCAATATTGAATACGCCATTATTTTCTATAAATAGTTCCTTACCATCCTTATACCATTGGTATTGATTATCTGTTAAATTCAAATCAATACCTGCTTCAATTTCAAAAGGTTGCCCCTCAATTACTGAAACTTTATCTGGAAGTAGCTGAAATTCATTTTGTGGGTAAGTGGTGGTAGTTGCTTTTTCCAGTTCAGTGATTACTGCATTGGTAAAGTCCTCGAAGGTCAGGTTATTAAATTCTAGATGTAGCTTAATCGGGTTTCCCAAAAAATTAAAATTTTCCTCAAATCCATCAAAATGATTATTATTTAGCCGAAGCTCACCCAGTGCAGGCATGTTTTGGAATATATTTGGAACTTCTCCTTCCAGTAAGTTATCATTTAATATTATTTTGGAGATTTTATGAAGACCATCCAATGAATTTGGGATACCTCCAGTCAGTTGATTATTATTCAAAAATAATTGGACCAGAAGTGGAAGATTTCCAAATAAATTGGGGATGTCACCTGATAATTGGTTTGTTCCAAAATCTATGCGTTTTAAACTAGTTAAACAAAATAATTCTTCTGGAATTTCGCCTATTATACTTTTCCCTCTCAAAACCAGACTTATTACAACATCATTATTAATTTGGATACCCGGAAAATCAGCCTTATCAGCTTTATCCCATTCGAAAACATCTTTTAAATTCCACTTAGGACTATTGTAGATAGCTACTAGAATTTCCGTTTCATTGGCAAAATCGCCACAATTGGCTTGTGGCTTCACGTTGTGCCCCATTACTCTGGTTGAAAGGAAAATAACAGTATATATAAAAAGCAGCCAGAGGATGGCTGGTTTCACATTATTGTTGTTGTTTTTTGTGCTATTGTGCATCATATCGTCTTTTCCGGCTCAGGTGAATGCTTCAAATTAAATTTTTGGTTGATTTAGTGCTGGATGAATTGAAAGTTGCTTTAGCCTTAAATTAAGGTATGTGACTTCAATAGTAATTCAAACAAAAATAGGTAAACAACCCTTTAAAATTAAAAAATATACTACATCCTAATGCTTAATAATTACTAATGCAAAAATCCTGCATATTTATTGTATCAGCTTTCAGTTAATATTTAATCCATTTTTTTACGAAATTAATAGGGATTCATTACATCTATAAGTGATGTAGGCAATAAAGGTGTGGTTCCTATAATACTGCTCAGGAGTAATTAATGTTACGACTGTAACAAATTCTGCATTTAATGCCCGGTATTAAGTGCCAAAAGATTTAGCATCATAGAAAGATTAAATCTTATGGTAATGCGATATTTTAAATGGCGAATAAGTATGTGGTTCGACACTTCGATGGTTCGATATTTCGACACATCAGTTTGCTAAAGATTCAAATTACCTTTTATTAGTCTTCTTGTTCTGAGGGATTTTCATTCGTATATTTCAGCACAATCGAAATAGTTTTAAATTAGGAGGAGTTTATGTATAAAAAATGGAAATTCAAAGAAACACCAGATAGTACTCAGGTGGAAGTTTTGAAAAGTGCGATAAATGTAAGTGAGCCTATTGCCAAAATTCTCTGTATGAGGGGGATTGATTCTTTGGAAAAAGCCAAACATTTTTTCCGGCCAAATCTAAGCGACCTGCACGATCCTTTCCTGATGAAAAACATGGATTTGGCGGTAGAGCGACTGATAAAAGCCCTTGAAAATAAAGAGAAAATTCTAGTTTATGGAGATTATGATGTAGATGGAACAACTTCTGTAGCTTTATTTTATGGTTTTTTAAATCGGTATTTCGATAATTTGGATTTCTATATTCCCGATCGATATCAAGAGGGATATGGTGTTTCCCAAAGAGGAGTGGAGCATGCTATAAAGGAAAAATTTTCTTTAGTGATTACCATCGATTGTGGAATAAAGGCAATGGATATGGTGAAATTGGGGAAAGATGCCGGACTTGACTTTATAATTTGTGATCATCATAACCCTGGGGAAAATCTACCAGAAGCTATTGCAGTTTTAGATCCTAAAAGAAACGATTGCTCTTATCCATTTAAAGAGCTTTCAGGATGTGGGATTGCTTTCAAATTTCTTCAGGCATATTGCCAGATAAAGAATCTTCCCGAAACAGAACTTTTAGATTATCTCGATTTAGTAGCGATAAGTATTGGCTGTGATATTGTACCTATTGAAGGAGAAAATAGAATATTAGCTAAATTCGGTCTGGATAAGGTGAGGGAAAATCCCAGAACTGGAATTAAGGCTTTAATTGATGTTGCAGAATTACCACAGGACTTGAATATAGGGCATTTAGTTTTTGGAATTGGTCCGAGAATTAATGCTGCCGGACGAATAGCCCATGCCAATAAAGCTGTTCATCTATTACTTTCTGAATCTTATGAAGAGGCCAAAACAGCTGCTTACGAGGTGAATAAAAATAACCTCACCCGTAGAGAATATGATGAAAGTATTACCAAGGAAGCCATAGGGATGATAGAAGCAGGAGGGCGGTCCTACGGAAAAACAACTGTTTTATTTAAAGACGACTGGCACAAAGGGATTATCGGAATTGTAGCTTCCAGATGTATAGAAAAATATTACCGCCCCACCATTATTCTTACCCACTCCAATGGAAAGGCCACAGGGTCTGCCAGGTCAGTGAGTGGTTTCAATATTTATGATGCGATCACCAGTTGTGAGGAGCATTTATTACAATTTGGTGGACATAAATATGCTGCAGGTCTCACAATGGAAATCGATGCTATTCCTGCATTCTCCAAAAAGTTTGAGGAGATTGTTAGTGCTTCGATTGAGGATGATCAACTCATTCCAAATGTGGATATCGACCTAACTATAAAAATTGATCAGATTAATGAAAAATTTTATAATGTAATCAAGCAAATGGCTCCTTTTGGTCCTGCCAATATGCGACCGACATTTATGTCAAAAGTTATATTTCCCCAAGGAGCCGCCCGAGTATTGAAAGAAAAGCATCTGAAGTTGATGGTAAAAGATCCGGAAGGGTTTAATAAAATAGATGTAATCGGTTTTGGCCTGGGAGATTTCTACGCAGACCTAAGACCGAATGAACCATTTTTTATTTGCTATACCATTGAAGAAAATGAATACAAAGGCATCAAAAAACTTCAGCTAATGTTGAAGGATATAAAGATGAAGGAGGATTTTTAAGGAATTTATTATTGCTGGTGGTGAAAATGATTATTGGTATTATTCATACCTAAGTTTATTTGCTTTAAATCAATTTTCTCTAATTGGTTTATCTTTTCTTTTATTAGAAATAAATTATTAGGATCAATATCATTAAAATTTTGAATAGTTCCCGAACCAGCCCAAATAATTTCCAACTTTTTAATGATATTGGCCTTTCCCAATCCAATTTCAATTCTTAAAGGATTACAACCAAAACTACCTCCTGAATTCACTTCCCTATAAATTGTTCTTTCTACTCCATTTTCTTCAAGTATTAATTTTATTTTGGAGCCAATTCCTGCCTTGTTGGCTTCAACGCCTTCAAGTTTAAGTTTCAACCAGTTATTTTCATTATCGTACGGGTTTTTATAAAGTGAATTAAAATAGATGTCACCCTCAAAGGCTCCTCCCATTACTGTATGGACATCCTGATCTCCATCATTATCCAAATCAGCAAAGGAAAC